>NZ_JPFY01000013.1:331440-662881 GCF_000722755.1 Streptococcus mitis
CTTATTTTCTAGTCCTCTATATTAGGCTAGCTCCTTCTCTTTGGCTGGGCTTGCCTTTGATGCTGCTGTCCTTGGCCTTATTATTTGTCTCTGTTACTTTAGTGATGGTAGTGGCAGTACATTTCTTGGCTCAGACTACGGTCTTCAGAAAGTATCAGTCTATTTTTGCCAATGTGATGATTGGGATAGGGGTTCTCATACCTTTAATATTTGTCCTCTTTCTACAGTCGACTTTTGGAAGTATTGTTGACAAAGTTAGAGACATTCCATTTCTCCTTTATCCTCTTCATATCTTTTATAAAATAGCAGTGAAGCCTTTTTCGACAGAAGCCATACTGGGTCTGCTCGCTTGGATAGCTTTAACTGTTTTCTTGCTTTACCTGACCAAAAAGAAGGTTTTTCCTCATTTTTATGACGTGATTCTGCTTAACAGTGAGGAGAAGGTCAAGAAAGAACGTCGCAATAAGGAGAGAATTTCAACTACTAATAAAAAGGGCTTTTTCCGTATGGTTTTACGCTACCACCTCACCCTTTTGGGACAGGGAACTGGCGTGGTTACAGTGCTTTTTACAAGTGCTTTCCTTCCTTATCTCATGATGATTGGTCTGATTTCCAAAATCCGAGATTCTCAGATAGTTCCAGATATTCATCCTCCATACTGGTTACCCTTATTTTTTATAGGATTGTTTATAGCAGTTGTCAATAACAATATCACCAGCCTGCATTCAATTGCCTTATCCTTGGAGAGGGAAAATGTTGATTTTCTTAAGAGTTTACCCTTTGACTTTGCTCGTTATGTGAAAGTGAAATTTTGGATTATATTTGCTGTCCAGTCCTTTTTACCAGTTCTGACTTTACTTGGCCTTTCTCTATATCTAGGCTTTCCAATACTTTCGATGCTTTACCTTCTTGTAGTCTGGATCCTTGCCAGTGTCATCCTTTCTTGCCACCATTACCTTAAGGATGTTAAAAATCTGTCAACCAATTGGAGTAGCATTACGGACCTGGTGAACCGTTCAAATCGTATAGTAGCAATTGTTTTGATTTTGGTTTATAGTGCAATCTTAATGGCCCTTGTAATAGGGAGCTTATTCTTGGTTCGGTCTCTCACCCCTGTCCTTGCCATTAGCTTGGGAGTAGGAGTTCTTATCCTCCTGCTTGGTCTTGCTATTTTTGGCTATCATTACTACCTGTCACGCATATTGGTAGAAATAGAAAAAAGATGAGATAGATGGTTACTATCTTGATAAATTTCATTTGATAAATCGATTTCATAGTTTGTTATAATGTAGTTGTAAATTATTAAGATTGGCAATCAAAAAATATGGGGAGGAATGTTTTGAATAAGAAATATAATATAGTTCTATTATTGTTGTTTATAGTTTATTTATTTGGATATTTTTCAATTTCAAAAACGTTAATTCCTATAATGTGTGTGATCCAAGTATTTTTGATAGAAAATATATTTAGAGTTCGGAATAGGATTATTCAAATAGGTGAAATGATAATAATTGTTGCTTCTATAATATTATTTATTGATAGTATATTGAGTTTGTAACAAAAAGCTTTTCTATATAATTAAATTTTTTATATACCTGCTGAAGCTGATTTATCTTCTCATCTATCTTCGTCACCAAATTTGACAGACATATATTGCTGATACACCCTCTCTAGCTACAATCTCAAAGTTAAACTGAGGCTAGTTTGAACTTTGATTTTCGTTGATAAAAAGAATGCTCCTCCGTTCTTGGAAGAGCATCTTTTATTGTTATTCTCACACAATTACTTCCTAAGTTTTTATTAGTATTAGTATACCATTTTTTAAAACTAGAGTAAAAAAGCAAGGGTAGTTTCTTTTTTGAGAATTGTTACAAAATTTGCTATAATAGTGACTATGAATAGAATAATAGTCAACAAACGGGTTGAAAAAAAGCTTTCAAAGGGACTAGTTTTACTAGAAGCCAGCGATCTTGAGAATATCAATCTCAAGGATCATGAGGTAGAAGTCCATAGTCAAGAAGGCACCTTTCTTGGTACTGCCTACCTTTCTCAGCAAAACAAGGGCTTGGGCTGGTTTGTCAGCAAAGACAAGGTGACCTTCAGTCAAGCTTTCTTTGAAACGCTGTTTAGACAAGCTAAAGAAAAGAGAACAGCCTACTATCAAGATGAATTGACAACAGCCTTTCGTCTCTTCAACCAAGAGGGAGATGGCTTTGGCGGTCTGACAGTGGACCTTTATGGCGACTTCGCTGTCTTTTCTTGGTATAACTCTTATGTTTATCAGATTCGCAAGGTTATCTCAGAAGCCTTTAGACAGGTTTTTCCTGAGGTTTTAGGAGTATATGAGAAGATCCGCTTTAAGGGTTTGGACTATGAATCTGCCCATATTTATGGCCAAGAAGCACCTGACTTTTTCACTGTTCTGGAAAATGGTGTTCTGTATCAAGTCTTTATGAACGATGGCTTGATGACAGGGATTTTCCTAGATCAGCACGAGGTTCGTGGTAGCTTGGTTGATGGTTTAGCTATGGGCAAATCCTTGCTCAATATGTTTTCTTATACAGCAGCCTTTTCAGTAGCTGCGGCCATGGGGGGAGCAAGCCAGACTACTTCGGTTGACCTAGCTAAACGTTCACGAGAATTGTCTCAAGCGCATTTTCAGGCAAATGGAATCAGTACAGACGACCATCGTTTTATAGTCATGGATGTCTTTGAGTATTTCAAGTATGCTAAGCGAAAAGGCTTGGCTTACGATGTGATTGTCCTAGATCCGCCTAGCTTTGCTCGGAACAAAAAACAAACGTTCTCTGTGGCCAAGGATTATCACAAGTTGATTTCCCAGAGTCTTGAGATTTTAAATCCAGGAGGGATTATCATTGCTAGTACCAATGCTGCCAATGTTTCCCGCCAGAAATTTACAGAACAAATTGATAAAGGCTTTGCAGGAAGAAGTTACCAAATTTTAAACAAATACGGTCTTCCAGCAGATTTTGCCTATAATAAAAAAGATGAAAGTAGTAATTACCTCAAGGTGATTAGTATGAAGGTTAGTAAATGAAATTAATCGTTTCAGTAATGCCAAGAAGTTTAGAGGAGGCTCAGGCTCTGGATGCCACGAGGTATCTGGATGCCGACATCATTGAATGGCGTGCCGACTATCTGCCTAAAGAAGCGATTTTGCAGGTAGCTCCAGCTATTTTTGAAAAATTTGCAGGTCGTGAATTGGTTTTCACGCTGCGAACTCGTTCTGAAGGGGGAGAAATCGACCTTTCTCCAGAAGAATATATCCATCTAATCAAGGAAGTGGCGCAACTCTATCAACCAGACTATATTGATTTTGAGTACTATAGCTACAAGAATGTTTTTGAGGAAATGCTGGACTTCCCAAATCTCGTTTTGAGTTACCATAATTTCCAAGAAACACCTGAAAATATGATGGAAATCTTGTCAGAGTTGACGAGCCTAAATCCAAAACTTGTTAAGGTTGCGGTGATGGCTCACACGGAGCAGGATGTGCTAGACTTGATGAACTATACACGAGGCTTTAAAACCCTCAATCCTGAGCAGGAATATGTGACCATTTCTATGGGTAAGGTGGGCAAGGTCTCTCGTATCACTGCGGATGTGACGGGTTCTAGCTGGTCTTTTGCTAGTCTAGATGAGGCAAGTGCCCCAGGTCAGATTTCCTTAGCTAACATGAAAAAAATTCGGGAGATTTTGGATGAAGCTTGATGGCTATACACGTTTAGCTGCCGTTGTTGCTAATCCTATTAAGCATTCTATTTCCCCCTTTATTCACAATAGTGCCTTTGAGGCGACAGCTACCAATGGTGCTTACGTGGCTTGGGAGATTGAAGCGGGTGATTTGGCAGAAACAGTGGCTAATATTCGTCGCTACCAGATGTTTGGCATCAACCTTTCCATGCCCTATAAGGAGCAGGTGATGCCTTATTTGGATGAGCTGAGCGATGAAGCACGCTTGATTGGTGCGGTCAATACGGTTGTCAATGAGAATGGCAATTTAATTGGATATAATACAGATGGCAAGGGATTTTTTAAGAGCTTGCCTTCTTTTACAATTTCAGGTAAAAAGATGACCCTGCTGGGTGCAGGTGGAGCGGCTAAATCCATTATAGCACAGGCTATTTTGGATGGCGTCAGTCAGATTTCTGTCTTTGTTCGTTCAGTTTCTATGGAAAAAACAAGACCTTACCTAGACAAGTTACAGGAGCAGACAAGCTTTAAGGTGGACTTGTATGCTTTAGAAGATGTTTCTGAACTGCAAGCAAGGATTGCTGAGTCGGATTTACTTGTCAATGCGACAAGTGTAGGAATGGACGGTCAATCATCTCCAGTTCCTGAAAGCATTGTCCTACCAGAAACTCTTTTAGTAGCAGATATCATTTACCAACCCTTTGAAACACCATTTTTGAAATGGGCCAGAAGTCAGGGGAATCCAGCAGTCAATGGTCTGGGAATGTTGCTCTATCAAGCTGCAGAAGCTTTTCAACTGTGGACTGGAAAGGAAATGCCAACAGAAGAGATTTGGCAGTCCTTAACAGAAAAATACCAATAAAGAAAAGGAGATTCTCCTATGAAAATCAGAATCGATATTCCTAATCATCCTTATGATATTCAGATTGAAAAAGGCTGTCTGGCTCAGGCTGGTCAATGGTTGCGAGTACTCTGGCAACCTCAAAAAGTGGTCATTGTAACTGACAACCATGTGGCTTCTCTTTATGCAGAGAAGGTCAAGCTCAGCCTAGAAGATGCTGGTTTTCAGGTAGCTGTTTTTGACTTTTTAGAAGGCGAAGAAAGAAAGAATTTAACCACTGTACAGAAAGTTTATGAATTTCTAGTTAAGCAGGGGTTGACTCGTAGCGATGGAATCGTGGCTCTCGGAGGTGGTGTCGTTGGAGACCTGGCTGGTTTCGTAGCCTCTACCTATATGCGGGGTATTCATTTTGTTCAGATACCGACTAGCTTGACAGCCCAGGTTGATTCTTCTATCGGCGGAAAGACAGGCGTCAACACTCCATTTGCTAAGAATATGGTGGGTACCTTTGCCCAACCAGATGGGGTTCTGATTGATCCGCTTGTCCTTGAAACACTTGGAAAGAGAGAGTTGATTGAAGGAATGGGTGAGGTTATCAAATATGGCTTGATTGAGGATCCAGAACTGTGGAAAATTTTGACGGAGCTAGATGGTTCTGTTGAGAGCATTTTGGAAAGTGCAGAGACTTTGATTGAACATTCTTGTCAGGTTAAGCGCAAGATGGTGGTTGAGGATGAGTTGGACAATGGTGTTCGGCTTTACCTTAACTTTGGCCACACCATTGGCCATGCCATTGAAGCGACTGCCGGTTATGGTAAGGTCATGCATGGAGAAGCTGTGGCCATGGGCATGGTGCAGATTTCCAAGGTTGCTGAGGAAAAAGGCCTCATGCCAGCTGGTATTACCCAGTCCATCACAGAAATGTGTCAGAAGTTTTGCTTGCCTGTTGACTATGAAAACTGGGATGTTGTCAAGCTTTATCAAGCTCTCACACATGATAAGAAAGCGCGTGGTAATACTCTTAAATTAGTTTTGGTACCAGAGCTTGGTTCAGCGACCATCCACCCAGTTTCTCTGGAAGAGATGAAAGACTACTTGGTAAAATAAGGAGAGTGTATGAGATATTTAACTGCAGGAGAATCACACGGTCCCCGTCTGACTGCTATCATTGAAGGAATTCCAGCTGGACTTCCTTTGACAGCAGAGGACATCAATGAGGATTTGAAACGGCGTCAGGGTGGTTACGGCCGTGGTGGTCGTATGAAGATTGAGAGTGACCAAGTTATCTTTACTTCGGGTGTTCGCCACGGGAAGACGACTGGGGCTCCTATTACCATGGATGTCATCAATAAGGACCATCAGAAATGGCTGGATATCATGTCTTCGGAGGACATTGAAGACCGCCTTAAAAGCAAACGAAAAATCACCCATCCTCGTCCCGGTCACGCCGACTTGGTTGGGGGAATCAAGTACCGTTTTGGTGATTTGAGAAATTCTTTGGAGCGCTCATCTGCCCGTGAAACCACCATGCGGGTAGCAGTTGGGGCAGTAGCCAAACGCATCTTGGCTGAGCTGGATATGGAGATTGCCAACCATGTCGTAGTCTTTGGTGGCAAGAAAATCGATGTTCCTGAGAATCTCACAGTTGCTGAGATTAAGGAAAGAGCTGCCCAGTCTGAAGTTTCTATTGTCAACCAAGAAAGGGAACAGGAAATCAAGGACTACATTGACCAAATCAAGCGTGATGGAGATACCATCGGTGGGGTTGTCGAGACAGTTGTCGGAGGCGTTCCAGTTGGTCTTGGTTCCTATGTCCAATGGGACAGAAAATTGGATGCACGATTGGCCCAAGCTGTTGTCTCTATCAATGCCTTTAAAGGGGTGGAATTTGGTCTTGGCTTTGAAGCTGGTTATCGTAAAGGCAGCCAAGTTATGGATGAAATTCTCTGGTCTAAAGAAGACGGCTATACTCGCCGTACCAATAATTTAGGTGGCTTTGAAGGTGGTATGACCAATGGGCAACCCATCGTTGTTCGTGGCGTCATGAAACCCATTCCTACTCTCTACAAACCACTCATGAGTGTGGATATCGAAACCCATGAACCCTACAAGGCAACTGTGGAGAGAAGTGATCCGACTGCTCTTCCAGCTGCGGGTGTAGTTATGGAAGCCGTTGTGGCAACGGTTCTGGCACAAGAAATCCTTGAAAAATTCTCATCAGACAATCTAGAGGAGTTAAAAGAAGCGGTAGCCAAACACCGAGACTATACAAAGAACTATTAAGGAGTTCCTATGGCAAAAACAGTCTATATCGCAGGTCTTGGATTGATTGGTGCCTCTATGGCCCTTGGTATCAAACGCGATCATCCAGATTATGAAATTTTAGGTTATAATCGCAGTCAAGCTTCGAGAGATATCGCCTTGAAAGAAGGCATGATTGACCGTGCAACAGATGATTTTGCCAGTTTTGCTCCTTTGGCAGATGTCATCATCCTCAGCTTGCCAATCAAACAAACCATTGCTTTCATTAAGGAGTTGGCCAACTTGGACTTGAAAGAAGGAGTGATTATTTCAGATGCTGGTTCAACCAAGTCAGCCATTGTGGATGCAGCGGAGCAGTATTTGGCTGGCAAACCTGTTCACTTTGTCGGGGCCCATCCCATGGCTGGTAGTCACAAGACAGGGGCTGCTTCGGCAGATGTCAATCTTTTTGAAAATGCCTATTATATCTTTACACCTTCGAGTCTGACAGGTCAGGACACTCTTGCGGAAATGAGGGACTTGCTTTCAGGTCTTCACGCTCGCTTTATCGAGATTGATGCCAAGGAGCATGACCGAGTCACTTCTCAGATCAGCCATTTTCCTCATATTCTGGCTTCCAGTCTCATGGAACAGACCGCGGTTTATGCTCAAGAACATGAGATGGCAAGGCGCTTTGCGGCTGGTGGTTTCCGAGATATGACTCGGATTGCGGAAAGTGAGCCAGGGATGTGGACCTCCATTCTCTTGTCCAATCGTGAGACTATCCTAGAGCGGATTGAGGATTTTAAGGAACGGTTGGATGAGGTTGGTCAGGCTATCAGCAAGGGAGATGAGGAGCAAATCTGGAATTTTTTCAACCAAGCGCGTGAGCAACGTCAGGCTATGGAAATCCATAAGCGTGGTGGAGTAGACAGTTCTTACGACCTCTATGTTGACGTTCCCGATGAAGAAGATGTCATCCTGAGGATTTTGGAATTACTACGTGGAACTTCCTTGGTCAATATTCATATTAACGAGGAAAACCGGGAAGATATTCACGGGATCCTACAAATTTCATTTAAAAATGCTCAAGATTTAGAACGAGCTGAGCACCTCATAACAGAAAACACCGACTACACAGTCGTTATCAAATAAGGAGAAAATTATGTCAAATATTTACGATAGTGCAAATGAACTTAGTCGCGGTCTACGCGAATTACCAGAATACAAGGCTGTCAAAGCAGCTAAAGATGCGATTGCAGCAGATGCTGAGGCAAGTAAAATCTTTACAGAATATGTTGCCTTCCAAGAGGAAATTCAAAGACTAGCGCAGACAGGTCAAATACCAGACGCTTCCTTTCAAGCGAAAATGGAAGGCTTTGGCAAGCAGATTCAAGGAAATAGCCTCTTGTCAGAATTCTTTACCAAGCAACAACAATTGGCTATTTATCTTTCTGACATTGAAAAAATTGTTTTCGAACCAGTTTCAGAATTGCTAAAATAAGAAAATAACTATCATAAAGTCAGAAATTTTTAAGGAATTTCTGGCTTTTTATGATAAAATAAGTAAAAGTATTGCAAGTATGAGGTCCAGTATGAAACTAAAAATAAACATTAGCCACTTACATGGCAGTATCCGAGTTCCAGGTGATAAGTCTATCAGCCACCGTTCCATTATCTTTGGAAGTTTGGCTGAGGGTGAGACCAAGGTTTATGATATATTGCGTGGTGAGGACGTGCTCTCAACTATGCAGGTTTTTCGTGACCTTGGTGTTGTTATTGAGGATAAAGACGATGTGATCACTATTCAAGGTGTAGGCATGGATGGCTTAAAAGCGCCGCAAAATGCCCTTGATATGGGAAATTCTGGCACCTCGATTCGCTTGATTTCAGGTGTTCTTGCTGGTGCAGACTTTGAAGTAGAAATGTTTGGAGATGATAGTCTTTCCAAACGTCCTATGGATCGTGTGACCCTTCCGCTGAAAAAAATGGGCGTTAGTATTTCAGGGCAAACTGAGCGAGACCTGCCTCCCCTTCATTTAAAAGGGACGAAAAACCTAAGACCTATTCATTATGAGTTGCCGATTGCTTCTGCCCAAGTCAAGTCAGCCTTGATGTTTGGGGCCTTGCAGGCTCAGGGGGAGTCTGTAATTATCGAAAAAGAGTGCACCCGTAATCATACTGAAGATATGCTGCAACAATTTGGTGGCCATTTAAGTGTGGACGGTAAGAAAATCACAGTCCAAGGACCACAAAAATTGACAGGACAAAAGGTGGTCGTGCCAGGAGATATTTCCAGTGCAGCCTTTTGGTTGGTCGCAGGTTTGATTGTTCCGAATTCTCGTGTAGTGCTGCAGAATGTGGGGATCAACGAAACGCGCACCGGTATTATCGATGTCATTCGTGCCATGGGTGGAAAATTGGAAATGACTGATATTGACCCAGTCGCTAAATCTGCTACCTTAACTGTTGAATCTTCTGACTTAAAAGGAACAGAGATTGGTGGTGCCTTGATTCCACGCTTGATTGATGAATTGCCAGTTATCGCTCTGCTTGCGACTCAAGCTCAAGGTGTAACGGATATCAAGGATGCTGAGGAACTCAAGGTCAAGGAAACAGACCGCATTCAGGTTGTGGCAGACGCTTTAAATAGCATGGGTGCGGATATCACACCTACGGCAGATGGGATGATTATCAAAGGGAAATCAGCCCTTCACGGTGCTAGAGTCAATACTTTTGGAGACCATCGTATCGGCATGATGACGGCTATCGCGGCCCTCTTGGTTGCTGATGGAGAAGTGGATCTTGACCGTGCAGAAGCTATCAATACCAGCTATCCTAGCTTCTTTGATGATTTGGAGAGCTTGATTCATGGCTAAGGTATTACTAGGATTTATGGGGGCTGGTAAATCGACTATTGCAAGAGGCTTAGACCCTAATTACCTTGATATGGATGCTCTGATTGAGAAGCGCCTAGGTATGTCCATTGCGAATTTTTTCGCTGAAAAGGGCGAAGTGGCCTTTCGTCAGGTAGAGTCAGAAATCCTAGCTGAGTTACTACAAAGAGACAAAGTTGTGTCAACTGGTGGAGGAGTGGTTATTTCTCAGCGAAATCGTGACTTACTAAAGACAAATTCTGATAATATCTACCTGAAAGCTGATTTTGAAACCCTCTACCAACGCATAGCAGCTGATAAGGACAATCAGCGCCCGCTTTTTCTAAATAATAGCAAGGAAGAACTTGCAGCTATTTTTCAAGAAAGACAGGCTTGGTATGAGGAAGTGGCTAGTCGGATTTTGGATGTGACCAAGTTAAGCCCAGAGGAAATTATAGAGGAACTGAGATGAAAATTGCTTACCTAGGTCCCAAGGGATCATTTTCACACCACGTTGTGCAGACAGCTTTTCCTCATGAGGAATTGCAGGCCTTTGCCAATATTACAGATGTCATCAAGGCCTATGAGCAAGGATTGGTGGACTATTCTGTGGTGCCAGTTGAAAATTCTATAGAGGGTAGTGTTCATGAAACCTTAGACTACCTTTTTCATCAGGCTCGCATCCAAGCAGTGGCAGAAATCGTTCAGCCTATTCATCAGCAGTTGATGGTGGTTCCAGGCCATACTAAGATTGAAAAGATTTTTTCTCATCCACAAGCTTTGGCTCAAGGAAAGAAATTCATCGATGAACAATATCCAGAGGCCCAAATCGAGGTAACAGCTAGTACAGCTTATGCGGCCCGTTTTATTTCCGAACATCCTGACCAGCCTTTTGCGGCCATTGCTCCTAGAAGTTCTGCCGAAGAATATGGCTTGGAACTGATTGCCGAAGATATTCAAGAAATGGAAGCCAATTTCACACGTTTCTGGGTTTTGGGAGCTGAAAAGCCTAGTATTCCCTTGAAAGCACAAACTGAGAAAATGAGTTTGGCCTTGACCTTACCAGACAACCTTCCAGGTGCACTTTATAAGGCTCTGTCGACCTTTGCTTGGAGAGGAATTGACCTGACAAAAATTGAAAGTCGGCCACTCAAGACAGCACTGGGCGAATACTTTTTCATTATTGATGTGGACTATGCTGATAAGGACTTGGTCCACTTTGCCCAAAAAGAATTAGAAGCCATCGGAATCCAGTATAAGGTTCTGGGTGCCTATCCCATTTATCCAATATCAGACCATGGAAAGGAGAGAAGATGAGTAAAGAAAATCCTTTAAGCCATCACGAGCAGTTACGTTATGACTATCTTTTTAAGAACATTCATTACCTCAATGAGCGAGAGAAAAAAGAGTTTGCTTACCTGCAAGGTAAGTTAAATATGGCTAGTGGTAGTGAAGTTTCTCCAGAAATTCATAATGAAAATCACGATATGGAAGATTCTTTCATGGAACCAATCAATCAGTCTCCTCTTCCAACCTACGGTAACCGTAGTCGTGCAAAAAAATATCAGAAAAGTCATCCTCTTCCAAAGGTTAAGTCCAAAAAACGTAAGATTCGTTGGGGGCGCATTTTTGCAGGATTGCTTGCCCTTCTAGCCTGTGTCGGTTTTGGCATGATTTTTATGTTCCTAAAAGGCTATTCAAATGCGGATCAAAATAAACCTGCCAATGCTAAGGCAGCTCAAGTAGAAGTTTTTCATGGTCAAGATACCAAGGATGGGGTTAATATTTTGATTATGGGGACGGATGGACGGATTGGCCAAAATAGTGCTGAAACAAGAACGGACTCTATTATGGTCTTAAACGTTGGTGGCTCAGATAAGAAAATTAAGCTGGTCAGCTTCATGCGTGATAACTTAGTTTATATTGATGGATATAGTAAGATTATCAATGGAAAGAAACAAACAGATAACAAGTTAAATGTAGCCTATGAACTAGGGGAACAGGAAGGCCAAAAAGGAGCAGAAATGGTTCGCCAAGTATTGAAAGATAATTTTGACTTGGACATTAAGTACTATGCCTTGGTTGATTTTCAGGCCTTTGCAACCGCTATTGACACTCTCTTCCCTGACGGGGTGACGATTGATGCCAAATTCTCAACCTTAGAAGGTCAACCTTTAACCGAAGCTACGGTGGGAGATGACTTGCATGCTACAGAAACAGAGTCTCCAACCCAGACTATCAAAGTTGGAAAACAGCAGATGAACGGTTCAACCTTGCTCAATTATGCTCGCTTCCGTGATGATGATGAAGGTGATTACGGTCGTACCAAGAGACAACAGCAAGTGCTGACAGCTGTTCTGCAGCAACTCAAGGATCCAACTAAACTTTTTACTGGATCAGAAGCACTTGGTAAGGTCTTTGGGATGACCTCTACGAATGTTCCCTATAGTTTCTTATTGACAAATGGTTTATCCTTCCTAGATGGAGCGCAAAATGGCATTGAGAGATTAACGGTTCCAGAACTAGGTGATTGGGTAGATGATTATGATGTTTATGGAGGACAGGCACTCTTAGTAGACCAAAATAAATATCAAACTAAACTTTCTCAAATGGGAATGAGATAAGATAAGACAAAATTCCAAATAAAAAACTATACTTTAAATATAAAATAACGATCCTTGGACAATAGTCCCTTATCTCCAAAAAAAGCAACGGATTTGCCGTTGCTTTTTTACATGGTTGTGATAGTCTTTGTAAAATAGAATTGCTTAATAAACCATTTAGAAAGTCTATCCCATGCCTATTCACTATAACACAAATCAAACAACTATACCACTAGAAATCAGTTCTTTCTTACCACAAGATCATCTTGTCTTTACTATTGAAAAAGTGGTGAATACCTTGGAAGATTGTCACTTCGACGCCTTCTATCATGCCTTTGGTTACCCATTTTATCACCCTAAAATGCTTGTATCTACTCTTTTATTTTCCTATTTACAAGAGATTTTCTCTGGTCAAGAAATTGCTAATGAAGAGTATACAAGTTATTCTGAAACAGATCCTTTGAAAATCATAAACGATAAAGGAGAGCTAGAAGATATCGGCACAGTCCGTCAGGTGATAGAAAACGAGACAGGATTGAAGGTTTATGTAGTTGAGAGTCCAGACCGATATTTATGGTATACTATAAGTAAATCAGTGCATGATATATTTTTAAAATAACATAAAGGAGATGTCATGAGGTTATTAAAAATTATAGGAATTGTTTTAGCTAGTTTGTTGGTTATCGTTGGATTAAGCATAGGAGGATACAAGGTGATGAAAAAAGTAGAACAAGACGAGATGGTTAGGGTTGTCAAGGGTGAGGAAGTCAAAAAGATCATAGAAGATAACCTAAAGCTGAGGCATAAAGGGGCACTTGAAGAAGGAAATATTATCCAGAATTATGATATAGATATTAATTCCATTTTTCATAGTCCAATGGGAGGGATCAAATTTAAAATTTATATAAATAATGACGAAGAATTATATGTATTTTTCACTATTAATAAAGATAGAAGTAGCGGAAAGTTAGTTAATGATGGTGGAGGAAACTCGGCTAAATTTGAAAAAATGATAACGGAGGAGAAAAGTGAATAGGCAGTATAGTGATCATGAACGTCAAAAAATGGCTAATGAAGAGTATACAAAGTATTCTGAAACAGATCCCTTGAAAATCATAAATGATAAAGGAGACATAGAAGATATCGGCACAGTCCGTCAGGTGATCGAAAACGAGACAGGATTGAAGGTTTATGTAGTTGAGAGTCCAGACAAATCTTTACGGTATACTATAAGTAAATCAGTACATGATATATTTGTAAAATAACATAAAGGAGATGTCATGAGGTTATTAAAAATTGTAGGAATCGTTTTAGCTAGTTTATTAGTTATCGCTGGGTTAAGCATAGGAGGATATAAAGTAATGAAACAAGTAGAACACGATGAGATGGTTAGGATTGTAAAGAGTGAAGAAGTCAAAAAGATTATAGAAGATGATTTGAAAGAAATGGATCAATTTTATTTAACAAATAAAGGGAAAATAAAGTCTTATCAAATTGATGATAAATCCATCAATCATAGTCCAATGGGAGGGATCAAATTAAAAATTTATATAAATAATGACGAAGAATTATATGTATTTTTCACTATTAATAAAGATAAAAAAAGTGGAAAGTTAGTTAATGATGGCGGAGGAAACTCTGCTAAATTTGAAAAAATGATAACGGAGAGAAAAAGTGAGTAGACAGTATAGTGATCATGAACGTCAAAAAATTGCTAATAAAGAGTATACAAAGTATTCTGAAACAGATCCCTTGAAAATCATAAATGATAAAGGAGAGATAGAAGATATCGGTACAGTCCGTCATGTGATAGAAAACGAGACAGGGTTGAAGGTTTATGTAGTTGAGAGTCCAGACCGCTCTTTATGGTATACTATAAGTAAATCAGTGCATGATATATTTGTAAAATAACATAAAGGAGATGTCATGAGGTTATTAAAAATTTTAGGAATCGTTTTAGCTAGTTTATTAGTTATCGCTGGGTTAAGCATAGGAGGATATAAAGTAATGAAACAAGTAGAACACGATGAGATGGTTAGGATTGTAAAGAGTGAAGAAGTCAAAGAAATAATAGAGGATTATTTAAATTATATAGATGGGAAAGCTTTTACAAATAAAGGAGTAATCCAGTCTTATGAAATAGATACAGAATCTATTCAACATAACCCTATGGGGGGAATAAATTTTTCTGTTTATGTAAATGAAGATAATGAACTATATGTAAGGTATACCCTAGAGAAAAACTCGCAAACAAATAAGGTGGATTTTTCCAGTGGGGGATACTCGGGGAAATTGCACAATCTGATAAAGGAGAAACAATGAGTAGAGACTACAGTGATCATGAGCGACAAAGTATAGCAAATGAGGAGTATTCAGTCTATGAACCCAGTGATCCTCTGACTATTAAAAACGATAAAGGAGAGCTAGAAGACATAGGTACAGTCCGTCATGTGATAGAAAACGAGACAGGGTTGAAGGTTTATGTAGTTGAGAGTCCAGACAAATCTTTATGGTATACTATAAGTAAATCAGTACATGATATATTTGTAAAATAACATAAAGGAGATGTCATGAAGTCATTAAAAATTATAGGAATCGTTTTAGCTAGTTTATTAGTTATTGTTGGATTAAGTATAGGAGGATTTAAAGTGATGAAACAAGCAGAACATGATGAGATGGTGAGAATTGTAGAGAGTGAGGAAGCGAAAGAGATTTTTAAAGTGCGCTTAAAACAAATAGATCCGAATGCTCTAACAGAAAAAGGAATTATTAAATCATATAAAGTTGATTCTTTTGAACATAATCCAATGGGGGGAATAATTGTTTATTTGTATATAAATGATTCTTCAAGTTATAAAGTTAGTGTTTTCTTACATAAAGATAGTGATGGTAAATTAAGAAATGGCGGTGGGAGTAATCCATCTCTGGAAAAATTAAAGGGAGACTCAAACTGATGAATTCTATGTATAGCGACTATGAACGAAAGTTAATTGCTGAAAAAGAATATGATAATACATTACAAGTTGATAATGATATTTATATAGAAACTCGAAAAAGTTCCATCGGTACAGTCCGTCAGGTGATAGAAAACGAGACAGGAATAAAGGTTTACGTAGTTGAGAGTCCAGACCAATCTGAAGTGTCCGTTCTTTACGAAGGTTCTAAAGCGCCACTTGATGAAGGATGGGAAGTGGATTGGCTTGCAAATGATATTCCCATGGCTCAAAATATTTTGAAAGGTGAAGAAGGGGTGACTTCTCAGTTGAAGGCGGCGGCATCTATCTTAGATGATATAATGTTGGAATATCCAAACGCTAAAATCTCAGTTTATGGTCACTCTCTTGGTTCTATGAATGCTCAATACGCCCTAGCTAATGTTAGGGACATTTCACGTATTTCAGGAGCTTATATCTACCAAGGCCCGAATATCTATCCGGTCTTGACCAAAGAACAGCGGCAGCGTGTGGATGCGATAAAGTATCGTATTCATAATTATGTTGATGATAAAGATTTGGTTCCTATAGGTTACCCTAAAAATAGAATGGATAGTGTCGGTGTTGTAGGGATGATGCATCATGTGGACTCTGTACAACAGGTAGATTTTGTATATTCTCAACACTTGTGGGGCGGTTATGTTTTTAATGAAGATGGTAGTCTTAAAATTAAGAATGATCGTTCATCGTTTGAAAAACGGTATTCATCTGGTTTGGATAAGGTTTCCAGTGGCTTGTATTCCTATGCAAAGGCTAAAGAGGCATTGGCTTCAGGCGGTTATACGAGTGGTGAGGAACTCTTTTTAGACTCCGAACAGGCCTTAACGATTTCATCGGGATTGCATGAAGTCGCAAATGCTGGTCATGAAGAGATTTGCTCCATCGTTCGTCAAGCGCATCAAAAAGCAGAGAAAATAGTAGCGAGTACTTATCACGTTCCCTTTGGTTTTATTTTATCACCTACAGAGGTGGCGACAGCCTATTCTGATGGAGGAGTATCTCGTACTACAATCGTAGATGATCTTGATCATTATTTCTATCCAAAAATCAAAAAATCAGAAAAACTAGCCGAAGATTTTCAAAGTTTAGAAAAGCAAATAGCAGATGGTGTCCAAAAAAATTGGAAGATGATAAAGAGTTAGCAGGGAATTTTAAAGAATGGATGAAAATCAAGTAATCTGGCAGGAATTAAGAACAAAGCAAAACCATTTAGATTTATTAGATGAACGCAATCGTTTTATTCGCCAACAAAGAGAAGAACAATTTGAAAACCTTCAGCAAAAACGGAACCAATTGTTGCATATGATGGAAAGAAAGTATCAGATGATGCAGCATTACCTAGGGCAAGTGGACGTGGATACTACTGAGGAAAGAGCACGATTAAACAGAATAGCTTCGGACTTTAGCCAAGCAGTATCTATAGGATTTATAAGAAATCAGCGCGCTTTGGAACAAAGTATTGAAAAAGAAGAGATTGAGTATAGACGAGAACGACGAAAATTAGAAGAGGATATAGATACATTACATCGTCGAAAGACGACACTCGAACAAGAAAAAAGGAAGGGATAGCTTATGTTTGATGAAATGATTAATGATTTCTTCTCAGGAGTGAACAATAATATGATTGAGATTCAGAAGGGACTAGAACGTTTACTAATCAGTCATATCTATTCACCGATCAAATTGAATGAGCGTAATAATTTGATGTCAGATGGTGACTTTAAGATCAAAACAGAAGCTCTAGCAACAAAGACAGCACTAGGGATGATTTCTAGTCAACTCGATACAACTATGAAAGGAGCTTATTCGACAAAGGTTGTTGAGACTTTGAAGACGAAAGAAAAAGATTATGATACGATTGTGTAGAGATGAATATTCTACAATTGGAATTAGATAGGAGATTAATACAGGAAAAATCAAGGTTCGAATCACCAGTAAAATAGTGGTTTGAACTTTGATTTTTCTTAGTGTCTGATGGATTTTTAAGGCTTTTTTATGGTATAATAAAACGATATAACTCGTTATTGAACAGAAGAGGAGAGACATGAGTGATTTGAAAGCGATTCAGGCTCGTAGTCTGGAAATGGCTGAATATTTCGTCGCATTTTGTAAAGAACATGATTTGCTTTGTTATCTTTGTGGTGGAGGTGCTATTGGTGCCCTTCGAAACAAGGGTTTCATTCCTTGGGATGATGATCTAGATTTTTTTATGCCCCGTAAGGATTATGAAAAATTGGCAGAATTATGGCCTCGTTATGCAGATGAGCGTTATTTCTTGTCAAAGAGTAACAAGGATTTTGTCGACCGCAATCTTTTTATTACTATTCGTGACAAGGAAACTACCTGCATTAAACCTTACCAGCAAGATTTGGATTTGCCACATGGTTTGGCTTTGGATGTTTTGCCTTTGGATTATTTTTACAAATATCAGCTTTTTCCTCTAATAAAAAATAAAATAAGTTGGAAATCTTCATTAAACTATAAGCATGTATATGAGGAGGTGCTAAGATGAGTAGAAATTTTTTTGAAAAATTAAGATTAATTTCTATAAAAGATATTATCTCACTTTTTTTATTTTTCCAATAGCATATTTTCTTTCGCTATTTTATAGAAACAGAAATAAAAACTTAATTCTAATATGTGAAAGTGAAAAAGAAGCTAGGGATAATGGTTATTGGCTTTTTAAGTATATTAGAGAAAAACACCCAGAAGAGAATGTGATTTACGTCATTGATCTAAAATCTCCGGATGCAAATAAAGTTACAAAATTAGGAGAATGTATTCAGTATTGGTCTTTTAAACACTGGGTTTATTATCTTAGCGCGGGAGTAAATGTAAGTACACAGAAAGCAGGAAATCCAAATGCAGCTGTTTTTAATCTTATGGAAGTATATTTAGGGTTAAAAACAAATAAGGTATTTTTGCAACACGGAATAACAGTTTCGGATGCCAAATGGTTATATTATGAAAATACAAAAATGCGTGGCTTTATATGCGGGGCAGAGCGAGAGTATAATGTAATAGAAGAAAAATTCGGGTATCCAAAAGGGTATGTACAATATTTGGGATTTCCAAGATTTGATAATCTTCATCGTAATATTGTAAATAATAACCAAATTCTTGTTATGCCTACTTGGAGAGAATGGTTAAATTTAAATACTAAAGCTAGAAATAATTTTAATGAAGGAAGTATTTTTACCGAAACTGAATACTTTAAAAAATGGAATGAGTTTTTAGTAAATGATGACTTAAATAACTTTTTAGAAAAAAATAACCTAACTTTAATTTTTTATCCGCATAGAAACATGCAAAAAAATTTACAAGATTTTCAAACTTCTTCAGAGAATATTATATTGGCTGATTGGAAAAAATATGATATACAAGAACTATTAAAAGAGTCTGCTTTTTTAATTACAGATTACTCAAGTGTATTTATGGATTTTTGTTATATGAGAAAACCAGTATTATTTTATCAATTTGATTATAAAAAATTTAGGGAAGGCCAGTACGAAGAAGGATATTATGACTATAAAGATGGATTTGGAAACTCTATAGATACCCTAGATGAATTGATAACAGAGATAAAAAATCAATTTAAGAATAATTGGATTTTAGAAGATAGATATAAAGGAAAAATTGATAAGTTTTTTAGAATACATGATGATCAGAATTCTAAGAGAGTATATTCGTTTATAAAAGAAATAATAGGAAAAAAATAATGAAATTAACTATAGGTGTACCAGTATACAACGGTGAAAAATATATATCACGTTGCATAGATTCTATCGCAAAAGAGTATGAGGCAGTGAAAGATAAAATAGAATTAGAACTGCTAATTGTAAATGATGGATCAAAGGATAGTAGTGAAACAATATTAAAGGGGTATAGTGAAAAATTATCCTATCTAAAAGTTTTATCTCAAGAAAATGGGGGATTGGCCCATGTTAGAAGAGTAACTTTAGAGGAGGCAAGTGGAGATTATCTATGGTTTGTTGATATAGATGATGAGATAGAAGAAGGTGCACTAAAATTTATAGCTAATCAAAAATTAGAAGAAGTAAATATTTTTGATTATAGGGTAGGATACGAGAATAGTGAGTTGGACCATATAAGTATGGGAATAGAAGAATATACTATACTAAATCCGAATAAAGAAAGAAGACTTTTTACCCTACCAAATGCTGTATGGCATTATATATATGATTTAGAATTCTTAAGAAAAACTAAATTAACATTTAAAAGTGGCTATTTATATGAAGATTTCGAGTTCATGGCAAGACTTTGGCCCAATGTAAATAAAGCAAAATATTTTAATTTTAGTATATATAAATACTATTTAACTGAAGGTTCTATTATGCGTGGCGGAACAGCTATTAATAAAATAAGAGATATAGAAGTAATGTTAAACAGTGTAGAAGAATATTATGCAGAAAATTATCCAGGGGAATATAAAGAAGAGTTAGAATATTATAACTGGTACCATATTTTGTATGGTGGATACGCTAATATTTTAAGAATTGATAAAAAGTCTCCCTTATTAAAAGATTACCTTGAAAAAGTAAATAAAAAATATCCTAATTGGATAAAAAATAAATATTTAAATAGTCAACCTTTAAAGAGAAAACTACTGATGTATTTAATAAAATATAATCAAAAAAGTATAGTGAAAAAACTATTGAAATAGGTGAAATATGAGTAAAAAGAAAATTTTATTTATAACATGGTCTTTTAGTTTGGGTGGTGGTGCTGAAAAAATTTTGGAAAATATTTCCAATGGATTAAGTGATGAGTATGATATTGATGTTTTAGAGATAAATCATCACGGTATTGGAGAAGGTAACAATAGAAAAGTCAATGTATTAAAACCTATATTCAGAAACCTAGAAAATGCCAGTATTTTTAATAAAATTAAGTGGAAGTTTTTCTTGTTTTTTCCAAAATTATTTAGATATCGAGTGACAAGAAAAAAATATGATTATGAAATAGCCTTTAATTATTTATATCCGGTTTATTTACTAAACAATGATGCTAAAACAATATCTTGGAATCATGGAACAATCTATAATCTAAAAAATCATAAACTTTCTAGAATTAGACAAGGGAAAAATTAAAATATGTTAACAAAATAATAAGTATATCAGAAAAAACATCAGAGTCTATCAAAGAAATTTATCCTGAATACGATAAAAAAATAGAACTAGTATATAATGGATACGATTTTCAAAATATTCACACTAAATCTCTTGAAGATGTAAATATTAAATTTGAAGAGGATAGTCTCATTTACTTAGGACGTATAGAGGAATCCAAAGGGATCAAGAGATTGTTAGAAGTTGTCAAGAATGTGGTTGAGAAAATACCTGATACAAAATTATATTTATTAGGGAAAGGTAATTTAGAGGAATATGTTACTAGATTCATAATTGATAATAATTTAGAAAATAATGTAGTTATGTTAGGCTATGTTGAAAATCCTTATCCATATATAAATAAAGCATCTTATGTAGTTTTATTATCAGAAGCAGAAGGATTCCCTACAGTTTTGGTGGAAGCGTTAGCGTTAGGAAAGGGATTTATTAGTACTCCCGTAGGAGGGACGAATGAATTATATAATAATCAAAAATGTGGATTTGTTTCTGATGATAATGAAGAAATTTCTAACTATCTTATAGAAGAGCTTAGTAAAAAGAAGGAAGATAGATTCATTAATTCGGAAGTATGCAAGAAATATGTTGACAAATATTCCTTAGATAAACAGATTACTAGTATCAAAAAAATAATTAATGAATTATAGGTGAATAAATTATGAATAAAATAATAATTCCTATGAGTTATATGGGAAGTGGATCCTCAGCAGTGACAGATTTATTAAGAGAATATGAAGGAATAAACACGAAAAATTCAGACTTTGAATATGTATTTTTATATGCACCTGATGGATTATTTGATTTAGAGTATAAATTGCTATATAATAACAATGCTATTAGGAGTGATGAAGCTATAAAGAGTTTTAGAAAACTCATGAAAGAATTGTATATGTATGGTGGTTGGGGGATTGCTAATTATAAAGAAAAAATTTCCCAAAACTTCATAAAGATAGTGGATAGTTATTTAAATTCTATAATAACTAGTAAATATCATGGGATTTGGTATTATCATCAAAAGCCTACAAAAGTAGACTGGATTATAAGAGTTATAAAGAGAGTTATATTTAAAAAAACTGCAAAATTAAAACAAGTACAATTAGAAATGAGTCTAGTATCTTCGGATGACTTTTATGAAAAAAGTAGAAAGTTTATTGTTGATGTTATAAAACAAATATCCGATACAGAAGAGAATATAGTACTAGACCAACTTATACTACCTCATAATCTTAATTTAATAGATAATTATAAAATTGAAGGATTACTTCCAATAATTGTTTCAAGAGATCCAAGAGATGTATTTGTTTTGAATAAGTATTTTTGGAAGCCAAGGAATCAAGAGGTACCTTATCCAACAGATGTTAAGGAATTTTGTAATTATTACAAGATGATGAGAGAAAATGAGAAAAAAACAAATACTTCAGTATTAAGACTAAAATTTGAAGATTTAGTTTTGAATTACGAGAAAACAAAACAAGATATAGAAAATTTCATAGGCATAGAATCTATCCATCATAAAGCAAAGTTTAAGTATTTCAATCCGAATATATCTGTGAATAATTTACAAGTTTACAATAGAGATATTGATTATCTACCAGAAGTAGAGATTATAGAGTCAGAACTATTCGAATACTTATATAATTTTAAGAATGAGATTATTTCTAATGGGGATGTATTTTAGGTTAGAAAACATAGGAATGAGGTGAGTATTTGATAATAGAATGGAAAAAGTTGTATTATATAATTACGCTATTTAGCTATACTGTGACTATTTTTTTAGGAATTTCATATATATATAATGATTCAATTGTAACTTTATTGTTAACTTTAGTTATGCTTATTGTTAGTAGTACTTTATATTGTTTTAACAATATAAAGTACTATATAATCCATCTTATTTTTTACATTACAATATTTCTTTTTTTGGTTTCTAGACCAACAATAGATTATTTCAAACATGGGCTAATAAATACCTATCAGGAAGATGCCTATAGATTTTCCTTTTTAGCGGTTATTATTTCTATTATCGGACTAAATATAGGAGGTTTATTAGTTTCTAAAAAGGAAAAAATAAAAAACAAGTTGATGAAATCCAAAAATCTAGTTCTTTCATAAATAGTATAAGGAAGGTATCTCTAGTAGTATTTTTTATTTCATATCCTTTTTATTTTGTTAGGTTAGTAGAAAGATTAATGTATAGAATAAATGTATCATATTATGAATACTATGCAGAATTCAAAAGTGAGCTACCTTATTTTACTTATACATTATCAACGTTTGTAGTTTATGCTATGTGTATATATTTAGCTACTAAACCAAGCAAACGTAATTCTACAATAGTGTTAGGTCTGTTTGTTACGGCTAATGTAATAAACCTTTTAATCGGAACAAGAAATCCATTTGTACTTAGTTTGATATTTTCATTTATTTATTATTTTATGAGAAATCAGACAGAAAAAGGAGTATGGATAGGTGTAAAAGAAAAAGTAGTGCTTTATATAGGTACACCAATCATGATGCTTGTTATGGGATTTTTGAATTATGCCCGTGATGGAGAAGGTATTGGAAATATGAGTCTTTCTGAACTTTTGATAGATTTTATCTATAAACAAGGGACAAGTTTTGGTGTTTTAGCTAGAGGTTACTTATATGGAAGTAATTTACCTATACGAGAGTTTAGAAATTACACCTTTAGTCCTATAATTGAGTATATAACTAGGGGAAATTTAGGAATTTTATTTGGTGGAACTCCATTCGTTAGTGCTAATAATAGTATAGAGTTAGCTCTTGAAAGTGATAGATATGCTCATAATATTTCGTATATTGTTTTGGGACAGGATTATTTAGCAGGCCATGGTATTGGTGGAAGTTATGTAATGGAAATGTATACTGATTATGGCATGATTGGATTATTTTTGTTAAGTATCATAATGGGAATTAGTTTTATATTTATGATGAAATCATCATATAAACCGGGGATTTTATTGTTTAGTATTACATTATTGATTTTAAATAATTTATTTTTTATGCCAAGAGGTAGCTTTACAGAGAGTTTCTACAATTTGGTTACATTACAATTTTGGGGAATAGTCATAGTTATCTTTTTTTTAGCCGGTCTAATAAAAAGAAGAGTAAAATACGTAGTTGATTATAAAGGAGATGTATAATGTTTGATAATTATTCGATTGCAGATTTATTTGCTAATATTTATAAAAAAAGGTATTAAATTTAGTTTCATTAATAGTTCTATTTCTTTGCCTAGCAATTCCATATTCATATAAAGTTCTTACAACTAAGTCTGTTATTAGAGATGTTAGCAATTTTTCTAGTTATCTTTCTTATAAAATTATAGCACCATCAGAAGAAACAATAATACCTAATAGTAATACAGTCGGAGGATATAGTGATTTCTACGGACGTTTAATTCAATCCAACTTAAATGGGGCTTATTTGTTTAATGACCAGTCGGAATCAGATATGAAAGAAATAGCTGCAGAACTGATGACAACTGAGGTTACACTTAAAAACTCAAATTTTGATTTTTGGAACAAAAAAATAGAAGTAAATTCCTTATTAAATAATAAAGGGATTACAGTAAAAATACTAACACCAAGTAAATTGGCGAATGATATTATTGAACAAAAATTGGATTATTTAGTTGATAAATATAAACAAGCATACTCGGGCGTAACAATTGAAAAGTTGGAGACAGTTTATTCAAAAGAACTTGAGAAAAATGAAAGTGAAGCTGGCGTAAGTAAAAGTACTTTATTTCTTCGTTTGATTATACTTGGAATCGGATCTGTGTTATTGGTAATATTTGGTAACATAGCAGTGTATATTTTTAATCCAACCATTAATAGAGCAGGGGATTATGAAAAATATGGTGTAGATTTTGTTGTAAAAATAGATAATATAGATAATTTTAGAAATGTGATACAATATAAAAATGGACATAAAAATTTATTACTATTAGCCACGAACAAAAAAGTAATTGATAAGTTTTCCAAAAAGTATGCTAAAGTCCTGCCCCCAAATATTGTTATTGGAAACATAAATGACATTAAATCAATTCTAAATTCGGATAACATTTTATTTGTGGAAGAATACGGTATAACTAGATATAAAAACTTTGAAGAAAATCTTCAAGTTATCAAAAATTTAAATAAAAACGTAATAGGTGTCGCAACATTTAGACTGTAGATTATTTCTAAATTTCTTTTATAAATTTTTGTCAGATCTTATATTGTACATTAGACTAAGTTCTACCATTTGTTTCTCATGGAAGTCAGTAAAATGACAGTGGTTTGTATGGATTGCTGAAACGATGTTGAGAATGAACTTTTATAAGATTTTTGTTGCATAGGGATTCTCCTGTTTAGTAATGTGTTTTTTTCGGAATAGTTTCCGTATTCAGGATCTTTGTCAACTGTAGGGGGAAGAAAAGCTAAGATTAGAAAGGACGAAATTCGTTCTTTCTTTTTTGATATTCGGATCGATGAAAATCCTTATTTTGAAGTTTTCAAAGTTCAGAAAAACAAATGAATTTCGTTTGATAAGTTTAATGAGATTATTAGTCGCTTCCAATTTGGCGTTGGAATAGGGGACCTGAAGTGAATTGACAATCTTCTCTTTAGCTTTGAGAAATGTTTTAAAGATAGTCTGAAAAATTGGATGAGCTTTCTTTAGATTGTCCTCAATGAGTCCGAAAAATTTGTTAGGCTCTTTATTCTGAAAGTGGAAAAGCAAGAGCTGAAAGAGAGCATAGTGGTGCTTCAAGTCTTCTGAATAGCTCAAAGGCTTGTCTAAAATTCTTTATTCGTTAAGTGCATGCGAAAAGTAGGGCGATAAAAACGTTTATCGCTGAGTTTACGACTATACTGTTGAATGAGTTTCCAGTAGCGCTTGATAGCCTTGTATTCATGGGATTTTCGATGAAACTGATTCATGATTTGGACACGCACACGACTCATGGCACCGCTAAGATGTTGTACAATGTGAAAGAAATCCAACACGATTTTAGCGTTTGGGAGTGAAATAGTCTGGGAGACTGTTTCAGCCTGAGCCTAGAAATTCGAAAGAGAATCTGTTTAGCCAAGTTATAGTAGGAACTAAACATATCCATAGTAATGATTTTCACCTAACAACGAACGGCTCTATCGTATCGAAAAAAGCGACTTCGAATGACTGCTTGTGTTCTACCTTCAAGAACAGCGATGATAGTGACCTTTTCAAAATCTTGCGCAATGAAGCTCATCTTTCCCTTAGTAAAAGTGTACTCATCCCAAGACATAGTCTGTGGAAGACGAGAAAAATCATACTTAAAACGGAAGTCATTGAGCTTGCGAATGACAGTTGAAGTTGAAATGCCAAGCTGATGAGCAATATCGGTCATAGAAGTTTTTTAATCAGCTTCTGAGCAATTTTTTGGTTGATGATACGAGGGATTTGATGATTTTTCTTTACTAGAGGAGTCTCAGCGACCATCATTTTTGAGAAACGATAGCACTTGAAACGACGCTTTTTAAGGAGAATTCTAGTAGGCATACCAGTTGTTTCGAGGTAAGGGATCTTATACGGTTTTTGAAAATCATATTTCTTCATTTGACTTCCACAGTCTGGGCAAGATGGAGAATCGTAGTCCAGTTTAGCGATGATTTCTTTGTACGTATCCCTATTAACAACATCTGCAAATTGGATATTAGGGGCTTTAATATCGAGTAGTTTTGTAATAAAATGTAATTGTTCCATAGGATTCTTTCTAATGAGTTGTTTGATTGCTTTTCATTATAGGTCATATGGGACTTTTTTTCTGTAACAAAATAGGCTCCATAATATCCATAGTGGATTTACTCACTATAAATTCTTTAATTCTCTATTTTCAGTGTAATTGTTTGAATTTTGACAATTTAAGGAAACTGTTCTTTTGAGATTTTTTACATCTTTATATGCTATAATTGTAGTTAGAACTTCTAAGAAAGGAACTATTATTTTTTATGAAAAGTATTAAACTAAATGCTTTAGCATATCTAGGGATAAGAATACTAAATATTATATTCCCTCTTTTAACAGGTACACATGTAGCGCGTGTATTAGATAAAACATACTATGGTTATTTCAATTCTGTTGACACTATACTCTCGTTTTTCTTACCTTTTGCTACATACGGAGTATATTCATATGGTCTAAGAGGTATCAGTAACGTAAAAGATAATAAAAATGAGGTAAATAAAGTATTCTCTCAATTATTCTATCTTTGTATAACTTGTACTAGTTTATGTATTGTAATCTATATATTTGCTTATCCTTTGTTTTTTGAAAATAATCCTGTACTGAAAAAGGTTTATTTAGTAATGGGGATTCAATTAATTGCACAAATGTTTTCCATAGAATGGGTTAATGAAGCATTGGAAAACTATGATTTTCTTTTTTATAAAACAGCTTTGATTAGAACTCTCATGTTATTTTCTATATTTATATTTGTTAAAGAAGAAAAGGATATTATACCTTATACATTGATAATGAGTTTATCTACTCTTATAAATTATTTAATTAGTTATTTTTGGATAAAAAGAGATATCAAATTAGTTAGAATAGATATTAAAGATTTTAAGCCTCTGTTTTTGCCACTTACTGCTATGCTTGTTTTCTCAAGTGCAAATATGTTATTTACTTTCCTTGATAGATTATTCTTAGTAAAAATAGGCGAAGAGTTATATGTGACATACTATACAATGGCTCAAAGAATTGTTGGGGTTATAGCTGGCTTAATTACTGGAGTTGTAAGTGTAAGTGTTCCTAGACTGAATTATTATTTAGGAAAAGGTGATAAAACTTCTTATTACAATTTAGTAAACAGAGGAAGCCGTATGTTTATGTTTTTTATTATACCTATAAGCCTTGGATTAACTGTGTTAGGTACTGAAACAATACTGATATACGGGAGTGAAAAATATGTTGAAGGAGGTATGTTAACTTCACTATTCGCTTTCAGGACAATTTTCTTATCTTTAGATATTATTTTAGGAACTCAAATTATATTTGCTCATGGCTATGAAAAACAACTAACGATTTTCACTCTATTATCGGGTATTATAAACATTCTATTGGATAGTATTTTATTTATGAATAATATTTCAAAACCAGAATTTTACCTGATAACTACAATGATTTCTGAAATTATTTTATTAATAATCTATTCAAGATTTATTATTAAAAAACAATTAATTTCATTAAAAAATATATTCTACTACACTATACGATATTTTATGTATAGTCTTACATTTATACCAATTTATTTTATAGTTAATATTGTTAATCCTACAGAAATGATCATAACTTCCAAATTAATTATAAATATAGTTATGACTATAATTCTATCAATAACAAGCTATACAGTTTTATTATATGTAACCAATGATGCAATCTTACAAGAAGTTTTTGAGCATCTTAAACGAATCAAAAGGAAAATTTTTAAATTTGGGAGAAAAGAATGAAAAAAATAACAGTAGATGAAGCGAAAAACATAGAATTGGAAATTTTATCTTATATAGATATTTTTTGTAAAAAAATGGCATAGAATATTTTCTTAATTACGGAACACTTATAGGAGCTGTTAGGCACAAAGGTTTTATACCGTGGGATGATGATATTGATATTAGCATGACGCGTGAGAATTATAATAAGTTCATAAACCTATTTGAAAATGATAGTTCAAAATATAAGCTACTCTCATTAGAAACGCAAAAAGAATATTATAATAATTTTATAAAGATAGTTGATACATCCACTGTTATTGATAACACAAGAGTATATACAACTTATCCTTCAGGTGTGTTTATTGATATATTCCCTATGGATACCTTTAATGACAAAAAAATCATGAAATTATTTTATAGATTGGATAGTTTAAAATTACTAGCATCAAGTAAGAGAAAGAATATTATTTATAAAGATAGTCAAATTAAAGATTTAATTAGACAAATTATTTGGTTCATATTACTGCCAATACCACCAAAAGTTTTTGCAATTATTATGGAAAAACTGACGAAAAAACACTATAATCCAAATGGTAAATTTATAGCTTTCCTTTCTTCAAAATTGGGAGAAAAAGAAGTATTTGAAAGAAAAATTTTTGAAGAAATAATAACTTTAGATTTTGAACATCTTAGACTACCGGCTCCCAAAAATTATGATTTTATTTTAACTCAATATTATGGTGATTATATGCAGTTGCCTCCGGAGGAAGAAAGAGGTTTTGGGCATGAGTTTGATGTCTATTTAATTGAAAACAAGAAACACTCGTAATTAGAAATTTGAACTCAAATCAGTATTACTCCCTTAAAGATGTAATCTAATATCTAAGGAAAAATCATTAGAAAGAAAGTGTGATTTGCAGATGAATTTGAAACAAAAAATAATCTTATTTATCTTTGTATTTTTCGCTATTGCAATAAGCCAATTACAGTTTGTGCAAGCAAATTTAATCTCAACTGGTTCAGGAAATCGTGTACATTTTATCAATACAAAAGGAGCAACAGGGAGTGATGCTATTATTTTAGAAAGTAATGGTCACTATGCTTTGATTGATATGGGAGAGGACTACGATTTTCCAGATGGTAGTAATCCACGATATCCAAGTCGTGTTGGTATTAGTACAAACAATGGGTATGTATTAGAAGATAGACTGTTCAGACATATGAAACAGGTAGGTATTAAAAAACTTGATTTTATTCTAGGAACCCATGTCCATAGTGATCACATTGGTTCTGCAGATGAAGTTCTTAAACGTTTTCCTGTTGATAGATTTTATCTAAAACGATACACTGATGAACGTATTACAACAAAATGGAGATTGTGGGACAATCTTTATAATTACGATAATGCTGTTAATACTGCTAGAGAACGTGGTGTGAAATTAATACAAGATATCTCAGATAAAGACAGTCATTTTACTTTAGGTGATATGGATATTCAGCTGTATAACTATAAAAATGAGTATGATAGCAATGGAAATCTAAAAAGGGTATTTGATGACAATTCAAACTCAATTGTAGCAGTTGTAACAGTTGCAGGTAAAAGAATCTATCTTGGTGGAGACTTGGATAATGCTGAGGGTGCAGAAGATAAGTTAGGTCCTGTAATTGGTAAGGTGGATATGATGAAATGGAATCATCACTATGATGCTAAAATTTCTAATACTATTCCATTCTTAGAATACTTATCACCGAAGATGGTTGTACATACTTCGGCTGCAGATGCAAACCTTTCTACAACTAGAGATTATCTTAAAAGAAAAAATATTCAGGTTGTTCATGCATCTAGTCAGACAAAAGATGCAACAGTCTTTACAATTGGAGAAAAAGGATTTACGGATATTTCTGAAAGTCTACCAAATATACCTACAGTGAATGAAAAATGGTATAAAGAAGAAGGTTACTGGAAATATCGCTTGTTCGATGGAGAAATGACGATTGGTTGGCGAAAAATAGGCGGTGTTTATTATTTTTTTAATGGACAAGGACAAATGCAAGCTGGCAAATGGTTGCATTTGAAAGATTCTAGAGAAAAGCTTGATGGAAATTGGTATTACCTAAACAACAATGGAGGCATGCAAGAAGCCGGTTGGTTTAAGAAAGATGGTTTTTGGTACTATATTACCTCTACAGGGGCTCGGAAATATAATGAATTAGTGGAAATTTCTGGACAAAAATATTTATTTGATAAAGAAGGAAAAATGTTAACAGGATTGCATGAGTTTAACGGCAAAAAAATGTTCTTTGCTACTAATGGTGCCCTTCAATCTAATGGTAAACCTTCTAGTTGGAAAAAAGTGTTAGGAAAATGGTATTATTACGATGAGAATGGAGTCCCTTCACTTAGTAAAAAAATTATAAATGGAACAACTTATTTCTTTAATCAAGAAGGTGTGATGCAGACTGGCTGGGTTTTTGTCAATGGAAAATGGAACTATTATACAGAATCAGGAGCAATGAAAACTGGCTGGATTAAAGATAAAGATATATGGTATTATTTAGACAAAGATGGTATCATGTTAACCGGAAATCAAGAAATTAGTGGAATTCGTTACTATTTAAACACAAGTGGAGCGATGCAAACTGGTTGGAAATTAATGGATAAGAACTGGTATTACTATTCAAGTTCTGGTGCGATGAAGATTGGCTGGGTTAAGGATAATGAAAAATGGTACTATTTGGATAAAGAAGGTATCATGCAGATTGGTGCTCATACGATTAGTGGATTACGTTATTTTTTGAGTACAAGTGGAGCCATGCAGACTGGTTGGCAGAAACTAGAGGAAAAATGGTATTTTTATTCTGATTCAGGAATTGGTCAAACTGGTTGGCTAAAAGATCATGATATGTGGTATTATCTTGAATCTAAGGAAGGCGCTATGTTGGTTGGACTCAATCAAGTAGATGGCAAGCAATATTACTTTAGTGCATCTGGTGCCATGCAGACTGGCTGGAAATGGTTTGATAATCATTACCGTTACTTTGAATCAAATGGAGCCATGAAAACTGGTTGGATAAAAGACAAAGGCGTCTGGTATTATCTAAATCCTGAAGATGGTATTATGTTGGTTGGCCTTCAAAAAGTCAATGGTGATCAATATTACTTTGATTCAACAGGAGCGATGCAAACTGGCTGGAAACAGGTTGATGGTAATTGGTACTATTTCCAAGCAGATGGTTCCTTATTGAAAAATTCTACCACACCTGATGGTTATAAAGTTAATGAAGAAGGTGTATGGAGACAAGTAGTTACTGTTGATAAGCAGCAAAATCATTCTACAAACAAACAGGAAACATCTACTCTAACTGATAAATCAGACAAGATTAATAAGGCAGAAAAGCAAGAAAATCATAAAGAAATTAACTCTTCTAATTCAGAAAAACAAAAAGAAGACTCATTTATAGAGTCAAGTAGTTCCGATAAGAAAGAAAAGGAATAATGAGAAAATCCCCTGCTACTAGAATAGTCTATTAGCAGGGGATTCTTTTAATTTCTTTTAATCTTAGCAAGTGCAAGATTGAGTGCATAGTGGAATGTTTTATCTTTGGTAATAAATAGTGTCAAGAGATAATATATTCCACAAGTAGAAACAGTCGAGAGAACCATGAGTATCATATTGAAGTTGACTGTATAAGAGTTGATTTGGAAAAGGAATTTAAACGCTAAGTAGATTGGAATGAATCCGAGCGATACAATAGTATAGCGTGTTAAAGTAGTAAAGATTTCTTTTAAATCAAGTAGCTGATGTTTTTTGATAAAGTAAATTTCTAGTATAACAACTACAGTTTCTGCACTAATAGTAGTAGCAATATAGTACTCTGGTGCGAAAATATTATTGAAATACAAGAAACTGTTGAGTAGGATATTGGCACCGCCACCAATAAAGTAAAAGGCTGTTAAACGATTTTCGTGGTCGTTGATGAAGATGATCTGTTTACCAAGAATTAATTCAATGGCCCAGATGATTGTACGAAAGGCGAAAACACTAGTCACAATACCTGCTTCGAGGTATTTTTCAGAAGAGTAGATAACTGCCGCGTAGTTTCCCAACACCATCATTCCAATACTGGTTGGAATGATAAGGAAATAAAAGAGGGCAGCTCCTTGGTTCAGAAGATTTTTATAAGATTCGTAGTCTTTCTTACCGAGATAGTAGCCGAGACGTGGAATACTGACGTTGATAGCTCCACTCAGGACACTGGCAATCAACATGACGATACTAGATGCAATAGTGTAATAAGAAATGTAGTTTTCATCAGGTCCTTTAGTGATAAACATTCTATCAAGTAAGGTGTAGAGCATATTGGCATTAGCTAGAAGCAACATGGTCAAGAGTGGCTTAGATGCTTTGATTAATTCCATGAGACCAATTTTGACAAAGGAAACTTCTCGTTTAATCCAGAGAAAACTGAATAGATAGTTGAGAATTGTCGTTGCACTCATGACGATGGCATAAGGAACGATATCATCTGCAGTTTTAACAAAGGTAAAGATAGCAACCAGCATGGCAATCCGAATAATCAATGTCTTGTAAAGGATGAAGGCATAGTTTTCATAAGCCTCGTTCATCCACTCGATATAAAGGAATTGGAAGAGAGACTGGACACCAAGTATATAGTAGAGTTCTTTCAAATTTTCAATACTATTATCTAGGTAAATAAACAAAAAGTAGATACTTGTTGTAAGGACAGAAGTAATTACAGATATATAGAATAACTTGGAGAAGACATAATTAATCTTATCTTTATCGTCTTTAACCTTACTGATAGCACGAATCCCGTAGTTGTATATTCCAAAGGCAGCTAGTGGAATGACAAAGCTGGCCCAAGTATTGGCGGTATTGAAGTAACCGTAGTTGGATTTGCTGAGAATCCGCGTCAGATAAGGGTTGGTTATCAGCGGAAAAACGATATTGAGAATATTAACTAGTAAGCTAGCCAGTGCATTAACTTTATATTTTTCATTGTACTTTCTTTCTTGTTATTGTAAAATGGTCTCTAGTATTATATCACATTCTCGCTTCATTCTTTTGATAAAATCGTAAAAATCTAGTATAATAGATAGAACTGAAAGTATGAGGTTACTAGCAATGAAAATGAAACAAATTAGTGATACAACTTTGAAAATCACGATGTCTTTAGAGGATTTGATGGATCGAGGCATGGAGATTGCTGACTTTCTCGTTCCTCAAGAAAAAACAGAAGAGTTCTTTTATGCTATCTTGGATGAGTTAGAGATGCCTGAGAGCTTTTTGGATACAGGTATGTTGAGCTTCCGTGTGACTCCAAAACCTGATAAGGTAGATGTTTTTGTAACCAAATCAAAGATTGACCAAAATCTAGATTTTGAAGACTTATCGGATTTACCAGATATGGAAGAATTGGCTCAAATGTCGCCTGATGAATTTATCAAAACCTTGGAAAAAAGCATCGCAGACAAAACCAAGGATGATATTGAAGCCATTCAATCTCTAGAGCAAGTAGAAGCCAAGGAAGAAGAGCAGGAGCAGGCTGAACAAGAAGTTGAGAGCAAGAAAGAGCCTTATATCTACTACATCCTTTCTTTTGCTAAGTTGGCTGACTTGGTGTCTTTTGCTAAGACAGTGACTTTTGAGATGGAAACTTCTGAACTCTACAAGATGAATGAGCGGTATTATTTGACCATTTTAGTGGATATTGAAAATCATCCAAGTCCATATCCAGCTTGGCTGTTGGCTCGTATGCGCGAGTTTGCGGAAGATAGTGACATCAGTCGCTCAGTCTTGCAGGAGTACGGTCAAGTCTTGATCAATCACGATGCAGTGCTCAATCTGCAAAAGATTGGATAATCATTTCTGGAAAGCTATTTCTAGATTTTAAGAAGAGCGAATCATCGGATTCGTTTTTTTCTAGACTGAAATAGTGATTTACTATAATAGGAATTTTCACAAAATTCTGTTATAATGGCTATATTAGAAAATTTCGAGGAGACAAACATGACAGTTAAAATTGCTTTACTAGGATTTGGTACCGTTGCAAGTGGTGTGCCTTTCCTCCTAAAGGAAAATGGAGAAAAAATCAATCAATCAGCACATTCAGATATTGAAGTTGCTAAGGTATTGGTCAAGGATGAAGATGAAAAGAATCGCTTGCTTGCAGCAGGGAATGACTTTAACTTTGTAACCAATGTGGATGACATTTTATCAGACCAAGACATTACGATCGTAGTGGAGTTGATGGGTCGTATCGAACCTGCTAAGACCTTTATCACTCGTGCCTTGGAGGCTGGCAAACATGTTGTTACTGCTAACAAGGACCTTTTGGCTGTCCATGGTGCAGAACTGTTAGAAATCGCTAAAGCGCATAATGTAGCACTTTACTACGAAGCAGCAGTAGCTGGTGGGATTCCAATTCTTCGTACCTTGGCAAATTCCTTAGCTTCTGACAAAATCACTCGTGTGCTTGGTGTAGTCAACGGAACTTCCAACTTCATGATGACCAAGATGGTGGAAGAAGGCTGGTCTTACGATGACGCTCTTGCGGAAGCGCAACGCCTAGGATTTGCAGAAAGCGATCCTACAAATGACGTAGATGGGATCGATGCAGCCTACAAGATGGTGATTTTGAGCCAATTTGCCTTTGGCATGAAGGTTGCTTTTGACGATGTAGCCCACAAGGGGATACGCAATATCACACCAGAAGATGTGGCTGTAGCCCAAGACCTTGGCTATGTAGTGAAATTAGTGGGTTCTATCGAGGAAACTCCTTCAGGTATTGCTGCAGAAGTAACACCAACCTTCCTACCTAAAGCGCACCCACTTGCCAGTGTAAATGGGGTAATGAACGCTGTCTTTGTGGAATCTATCGGTATCGGTGAGTCTATGTACTACGGACCAGGTGCTGGTCAAAAACCAACTGCAACAAGTGTTGTGGCGGATATTGTCCGTATCGTTCGTCGCTTGAATGATGGTACCATTGGCAAAGACTTCAATGAATACAGCCGTGACTTGGTCTTGGCAAATCCTGAGGATGTTAAAGCAAACTACTACTTCTCAATCTTGGCACCAGACTCAAAAGGTCAGGTCTTGAAACTTGCTGAAATCTTCAATGCCAAAGATATTTCCTTCAAACAAATCCTCCAAGATGGAAAAGAAGGTGACAAGGCGCGTGTCGTGATCATCACACACAAGATTAATAAAGCCCAGCTTGAAAATGTCTCAGCTGAATTGAAGAAGGTTTCAGAATTCGACCTCTTGAATACCTTCAAGGTGCTAGGAGAATAAGATGAAAATTATTGTACCTGCAACCAGTGCCAATATTGGGCCAGGTTTTGACTCGGTCGGTGTAGCTGTAACCAAGTATCTTCAAATTGAGGTCTGTGAAGAACGAGAAGAGTGGTTGATTGAACACCAGATTGGCAAATGGATTCCACATGATGATCGCAATCTCTTGCTCAAAATCGCTTTGCAAATTGTACCGGACTTGCAGCCAAGACGTTTGAAAATGACTAGTGATGTTCCTTTGGCACGTGGTTTGGGTTCTTCCAGCTCGGTTATTGTTGCTGGGATTGAACTCGCCAACCAACTGGGTCAGCTTAACTTGTCTGACAATGAAAAATTGCAGTTAGCGACCAAGATCGAAGGACATCCTGACAATGTGGCTCCAGCCATTTATGGTAATCTCGTTATTGCAAGCTCTGTTGAAGGGCAAGTCTCTGCTATTGTAGCAGACTTCCCAGAGTGTGATTTCCTAGCCTACATTCCAAACTATGAATTGCGTACTCGAGACAGCCGTGGTGTATTGCCTAAGAAATTGTCTTACAAGGAAGCTGTTGCTGCCAGTTCTATCGCCAATGTGGCGGTTGCGGCCTTATTGGCAGGAGACATGGTGACCGCAGGGCAAGCAATCGAGGGCGACCTCTTCCACGAGCGCTATCGTCAGGACTTGGTGAGAGAATTTGCGACGATTAAGCAAGTAGCCAAAGAAAATGGTGCCTATGCAACCTACCTCTCTGGTGCTGGGCCGACAGTTATGGTTTTGGCTTCTCATGACAAGATGCCAACGATTAAGGCAGAATTGGAAAAGCAACCTTTCAAAGGAAAACTTCATGACTTGAAAGTTGATACCCAAGGTGTCCGTGTCGAAGAAAAATAAAGAATAGATGATAGGATGGGGAAACTCTCGACCAGAGGGCTTCCTATCCTTTTTTTGAAAAGAAGTCTAGTTAAAAACTTGATAAAGGAGAAATAAAGATGGCAGAAATTTATCTAGCAGGTGGTTGTTTTTGGGGTCTAGAGGAATATTTTTCACGCATTTCTGGAGTATCAGCAACCAGTGTTGGCTACGCTAATGGTCAAGTCGAAACGACCAATTACCAGTTGCTCAAGGAAACAGACCATGCAGAAACGGTTCAAGTGATTTACGATGAGAAAGCAGTGTCACTCAGAGAAATTTTGCTTTATTATTTCCGTGTTATCGATCCTTTATCTATCAATCAACAAGGGAATGACCGTGGTCGCCAATATCGAACTGGGATTTATTACCAGGATGAAGCAGACTTGCCAGCTATCTACACAGTGGTGCAGGAGCAGGAGCGCATGCTTGGGCGAAAGATTGCAGTAGAGGTGGAGAAACTTCGCCACTACATTCTGGCTGAAGACTACCACCAAGACTATCTTAAGAAGAATCCTTCAGGTTACTGTCATATCGATGTGACCGATGCTGATAAGCCATTGATTGACGCAGCAAATTATGAAAAGCCTAGTCAAGAGGTGTTAAAGAAAAGCTTAACCGAAGAGTCCTATCGTGTTACCCAAGAAGCTGCTACAGAGGCTCCATTTAGCAATGCCTATGACCAAACCTTTGAAGAAGGGATTTATGTAGATATTACGACGGGTGAGCCACTCTTTTTTGCCAAGGATAAGTTTGCCTCAGGATGTGGTTGGCCAAGTTTTAGCCGTCCGATTTCCAAGGAATTGATTCATTATTACAAGGATCTCAGTCATGGAATGGAGCGAATTGAGGTTCGTTCTCGGTCGGGGAATTCTCACTTGGGTCATGTTTTTACAGATGGTCCTCAGGAGTTAGGTGGCCTGCGTTACTGTATTAATTCTGCATCCTTGCGTTTTGTATCCAAGGATGAGATGGAAGAAGCAGGATATGGCTATCTACTGCCTTACTTAAACAAATAAATCAGAGAGGGTGGGCACTTCCCACTTTCTTTATTTCCAGAATACGAATAGAAGGGATTTATGAAACACCTATTATCTTACTTTAAACCCTACATCAAGGAATCAATTTTAGCACCCTTGTTCAAGCTGTTAGAAGCTGTTTTTGAGCTCTTGGTTCCCATGGTGATTGCTGGGATTGTTGACCAATCCTTGCCCCAGAAAAATCAAGGTCATCTCTGGATGCAGATTGGTTTGCTCCTTATCTTTGCAGTAATTGGTGTTGTAGTGGCCTTAATAGCCCAGTTTTACTCAGCTAAGGCAGCGGTAGGTTTTGCCAAGGAATTGACAAACGACCTCTATCGTCATATTCTTTCTTTACCAAAGGAAAGCAGAGACCGTTTGACAACTTCTAGCTTGGTGACTCGCTTGACTTCGGATACTTACCAGATTCAGACTGGTATCAATCAATTTCTGCGTCTCTTTTTGCGAGCACCTATTATTGTATTTGGCGCTATCTTTATGGCCTATCGCATCTCGGCTGAGCTGACTTTCTGGTTCTTGGTCATGGTTGTCATTTTGACCATTATTATTGTAGGGCTCTCTCGACTGGTCAATCCTCTCTACAGCAGTCTGAGAAAGAAAACGGATCAACTGGTTCAAGAAACGCGCCAGCAATTACAAGGGATGCGGGTTATTCGAGCTTTTGGACAAGAAAAACGAGAGTTACAGATTTTTCAAACTCTTAACCAAGTCTATGCTAGATTACAAGAAAAGACAGGTTTCTGGTCTAGTTTATTAACTCCTCTGACCTATCTGATTGTTAATGGAACTCTCCTCGTTATTATCTGGCAGGGATATATTTCAATTCAAGGAGGATTGCTCAGTCAAGGTGCTCTCATTGCCCTTATCAACTATCTCCTACAGATCTTGGTGGAATTGGTCAAGCTAGCCATGCTGATCAATTCTCTCAACCAGTCCTATATTTCAGCTAAGCGAATCGAGGAAGTCTTTACTGAGGCTCCAGAGGATATCCATTCAAAATTAGAACAAAAGCAAGCTACCAGTGATCAGGTTTTACAAGTTCAAGAACTGACCTTTACCTATCCTGATGCGGCCCAGCCTTCTTTGAGAGACATTTCCTTTGATATGACTCAAGGGCAAATTCTTGGTATCATTGGGGGAACGGGTTCTGGTAAATCAAGTTTGGTGCAACTCATCCTTGGACTTTATCCAGCAGACAAGGGGAGCATTGACCTTTATCGAGATGGACGTAGTCCTCTTAATTTGGAGCAGTGGCGGTCCTGGATTGCCTATGTGCCCCAAAAAGTCGAACTTTTTAAGGGAAGCATTCGTTCCAACTTGACTCTAGGTTTAGATCAAGAAGTAACTGATCAAGAACTCTGGCAGGCCTTGGAAATTGCGCAAGCTAAGGATTTTGTCAGTGAAAAGGAAGGACTCTTGGATGCCCTAGTTGAGGCAGGAGGACGAAATTTCTCAGGTGGACAAAAACAAAGGCTGTCTATTGCTCGCGCAGTCTTGCGCCAGGCTCCATTTCTCATCCTAGATGATGCAACCTCGGCGTTGGATACCATTACGGAGTCCAAACTCTTGAAAGCTATCCGAGAAAATTTGCCAAATACGAGCTTAATTTTGATTTCTCAACGCACCTCGACTTTACAGATGGCTGACCAGATTCTACTCTTGGAAAAAGGTGAGCTCTTAGCTATCGGCAAGCACGTGGACTTGATGAAAACTAGTCAAGTCTATCGTGAAATCAATGCATCTCAACATGGAAAGGAGGACTAGCATGAGACGACAAACTGCAAACCAGACGAGCAAACGTTTGGCAAAAGATTTAGCAAGTCATACCTTCCTTCTTTTTCTAGCCTTTCTAGGAACCATTGCCCAGGTTGCCTTATCAATCTACCTACCTATATTGATTGGGCAGGTCATCGACCAAGTCCTAGTGGCTGGTTCTTCACCAGTTTTTTGGCAGATTTTTATTCAAATGACCTTGGTGGTCATAGGAAATAGCCTTGTGCAGTGGGCCAATCCTCTCCTCTATAATCGCCTAATTTTCTCTTATACCAGAGACTTACGAGAGCGAATCATCCATAAGCTCCATCGTTTACCGATTGCCTTTGTGGATAGACAAGGTAGTGGGGAGATGGTCAGTCGTGTTACCACAGACATCGAACAGTTAGCAGCTGGCTTGACCATGATTTTTAACCAATTTTTTATTGGAGTCTTAATGATTTTGGTTAGTATTCTAGCCATGCTCCAAATTCATCTCCTCATGACCCTCTTGGTCTTGCTGTTGACGCCACTATCCATGGTGATTTCACGCTTTATTGCCAAGAAATCTTATCATCTCTTCCAAAAGCAAACGGAGACAAGAGGGATTCAGACCCAGTTGATTGAAGAATCGCTTAGCCAACAGACTATTATCCAGTCTTTTAATGCTCAAGAAGATTTTATCCAAAGACTGCGTGAGGCTAATGACAACTATGCAGGTTATTCGCAGTCAGCTATCTTTTATTCTTCAACGGTTAATCCTTCGACTCGTTTCGTCAATGCACTCATTTATGCCCTTCTAGCTGGAGTGGGAGCTTATCGTATCATGTTGGGGTCCACCTTGACCATCGGGCGTTTAGTGACCTTTTTGAACTATGTCCAGCAGTACACCAAGCCCTTTAACGATATTTCTTCAGTTTTGGCCGAGTTGCAAAGTGCTCTCGCTTGCGCAGAGCGTGTTTATGCTGTCTTAGAAAGTCATGAGGTGGCTGAAACAGGTAAGGAAGTCTTGACTAGTGATCAAGTTAAAGGAGCAATTTCCTTTAAACAGGTCTCTTTTGGTTACAATCCTGAAAAGATCTTGATTAAGGATTTATCTATTGACATCCCAGCTGGCAGCAAGGTTGCTATTGTTGGTCCGACGGGGGCTGGAAAATCAACCCTTATCAATCTCCTCATGCGTTTTTATCCCATTAATTCAGGAGATATCTTGCTAGATGGGCAATCCATTTATGACTATAGTCGTGCTTCTCTTCGACAGCAGTTTGGCATGGTGCTTCAAGAAACCTGGCTCAAGCAAGGAACCATTCATGACAATATTGCCTTTGGAAATCCTGATGCCAGTCGAGAGCAGGTGATTGCTGCTGCCAAAGCAGCCAATGCAGATTTTTTCATCCAACAGTTACCTCAAGGCTATGATACAAAGCTAGAAAATGCAGGAGAATCTCTCTCTGTCGGTCAAGCCCAGCTTTTGACTATCGCCCGAGTCTTTCTGGCTATTCCAAAGATTCTTATCTTAGACGAGGCGACTTCTTCCATTGATACGCGGACAGAAGTGCTGGTTCAGGATGCCTTTGCAAAACTCATGAAGGGGCGTACAAGCTTTATCATTGCCCACCGCTTGTCAACCATTCAAGATGCGGATCTGATTCTAGTATTGGTGGATGGTGACATCGTTGAGTATGGCAATCATCAGAATCTCATGACTCGAAAGGGCAAGTATTACCAAATGCAGCAAGCTGCAACTTTTAGCTCTGAATGATCCTTTCTAATTTCAAAATCTTATAGACAAAAAAAGTTGCCTTCGGGTGACTTTTTTGTTACAATAGCTAGAAAAATTATTCACTGTAATACTCAATGAAAATCAAAGAGCAAACTAGGAAGCTAGTCGCAGGTTGCTCAAAGCACTGCTTTAAGGTTGTAGATAAGACTGACGAAGTCATTAACCATATATCTACGTGAAGGTGAAGCTGACGTGGTTTGAAGAGAGAATAAATTATTTTTTAGAAAAGGAGCCTATAATGAAAGTCTATCAGCATGTAAATATCGTGACTTGTGATCAAGACTTCCATGTTTATCTGAATGGAATCTTAGCCGTTAAGGATTCTCAAATTGTCTATGTTGGTCAAGAGCAGTCAGAGATTATAGAGCAAGCTGAGCAGATTATAGACTATCAGGGAGCCTGGATTATGCCTGGTTTGGTTAATTGCCACACACATTCTGCTATGACAGGATTGAGAGGAATTCGAGATGATAGCAATCTCCATGAATGGCTCAATGACTATATCTGGCCTTCAGAAGCAGGATTTACTCCCGACATGACTACAAGAGCGGTTAAAGAAGCTATGATAGAGATGCTCCAGTCAGGAACAACAACCTTTAATGATATGTATAATCCCAATGGTGTGGATATTGAGCGGATTTATCAGGCAGTGAAAACTTCCAAGATGCGTTGTTATTTCTCACCGACCCTCTTTTCTTCAGAGACAGAGACAACTGCTGAGACCATTGCAAGAACTCGAGCAATTATTGAGGAAATTTTAGGATATGAAAATCCAAATTTCAAGCTTATGGTAGCACCACATTCTCCCTACAGTTGTAGTAGAGACTTGCTGGAAGAAAGCTTAGATATGGCAAAAGAGCTTGCTATTCCAATCCATATCCACGTGGCGGAGACCAAGGAGGAGTCAGGCATTATCCTGAAACGCTACGGCAAACGCCCCCTCGCTTTTCTAGAAGAACTGGGTTACTTAGATCATCCGTCTGTCTTTGCTCACGGGGTCGAATTAAACGAGAGAGAAATTGAACGCTTGGCAACTTCTCAAGTGGCTATCGCCCACAATCCTATCAGTAACCTCAAACTGGCCTCAGGGATTGCTCCTATCATTCAACTGCAAAAAGCAGGAGTAGCTGTGGGAATTGCGACAGATTCAGTTGCTTCCAACAACAACCTTGATATGTTTGAGGAAGGACGAACTGCAGCTCTCTTACAGAAAATGAAGAGTGGAGATGCCAGCCAATTTCCTATCGAAACAGCTCTCAAGGCGCTGACAATTGAAGGGGCTAAGGTCCTAAGAATGGAAAATCAGATAGGAAGTCTAGAAGTCGGCAAGCAAGCAGATTTTCTCGTTATTCAACCACAAGGAAAAATTCATCTCCAAACTCAGGAAAATATGCTTTCTCATCTGGTTTATGCAGTTAAATCTAGTGATGTAGATGATGTTTATATTGCCGGAGAACAGGTTGTTAAGCAAGGTCAAGTACTGACAGTAGAACTTTAAAAGAAAAATAACGAAAAAATTTTAAAAAAGAATGCAAAAATCTTGCATTCTTTTTTTGACTATGCTATACTTATATACGGTTTGAAAAAACTGCCTAAGACAGTAGGGGAGCTTGACTCATAAGTATCCTACCGAGGACAAAACGTATCATGTAAAAAGAAGCGTATTGTACTTTCGTGTCTAGGTTTGGGCGCGTTTTTCTTTTGGAAAAATTCCCCAAGCAAAATAATAACGGAGGTGAACACACTAATGAGTGAAGCAATTATTGCTAAAAAAGCGGAACTAGTTGACGTAGTAGCTGAAAAAATGAAAGCTGCTGCATCTATCGTCGTTGTAGACGCTCGTGGTTTGACAGTTGAGCAAGATACAGTTCTTCGTCGTGAGCTTCGTGGAAGCGAAGTTGAGTATAAAGTTATTAAAAACTCAATCTTGCGTCGTGCAGCTGAAAAAGCTGGTCTTGAAGAACTTGCATCAGTATTTGTTGGACCATCTGCAGTAGCATTTTCTAACGAAGATGTTATCGCACCAGCGAAAATCTTGAACGACTTTTCTAAAGACGCTGAAGCACTTGAAATTAAAGGTGGTGCAATCGAAGGCGCTGTCGCATCTAAAGAAGAGATTCTTGCACTTGCAACTCTTCCAAACCGCGAAGGACTTCTTTCTATGCTCCTTTCTGTACTTCAAGCGCCAGTGCGCAACGTTGCTCTTGCAGTCAAAGCGGTTGCAGACAACAAAGAAGACGCAGCTTAATCTTAAGCTACGCAGCGTAGCCTAGCTACGAAAAACATATTATAAATTAAAAAACATATTTGGAGGAAATAACAATGGCATTGAACATTGAAAACATTATTGCTGAAATTAAAGAAGCTTCAATCCTTGAATTGAACGACCTTGTAAAAGCTATCGAAGAAGAATTTGGTGTAACTGCAGCTGCTCCTGTAGCTGTTGCTGCAGCTGGTGCTGCTGACGCTGGTGCTGCTAAAGATTCATTTGACGTTGAATTGACATCTGCAGGCGACAAAAAAGTTGGCGTTATCAAAGTTGTACGTGAAATCACAGGTCTTGGTCTTAAAGAAGCTAAAGAACTTGTTGACGGTGCACCAGCACTTGTTAAAGAAGGCGTTGCAACTGCAGAAGCTGAAGAAATCAAAGCTAAATTGGAAGAAGCTGGAGCTTCAGTTACTCTTAAATAATAGAGTAACTACATTAGTAGCTTAAAAACATGATTAAACCGCTATTCTTAGGAGTAGCGGTTTTTATTTTGGTTTAATTGGTTTAAAAAGGGTCAAACTATTTATAAAGTTTCTCCAGGACATCAACAACTCATATAGGGGATTGCTCCAAAGATAATAATTTATAAGTATGAGTTGCCTTTTCAACAAAGGGGTTATATAATAGTAATATAGGTATGGAAGATTAATCTTATAATTTATAGTTTTCATTTTAGAGGAGAAAAGATGGCATTAAATTTGTTTGATGTTATTCGTTATGAAGGTGAAGATACAAGGAATATACTTGCTTGGAGACATCCTAAAACGAATATCAAGATAGGAGCAACTGTAATTGTAAACCCTGGTCAGTGTGCTGTATTGTTTTCAAATGGAAGAGCAGTAACTACTTATGATACTGGTAAACATAAGATTGAAGGATATGATATTCAAGTAGTTTCAGGAATAAAAAACTTTCTAAGTGGAGGTATTTCGTCTGACTCATTGTTTTTGTGGTTTGTAAATATGTATGATTTACAACCGATTGGATGGGGAACTTCTTCTCCTATAATGGTTCGAGATCCAGAAAGTGATATTCCTGTAGAATTGAAAATACATGGGAATTTCATTCCTCGAATTGTAGACTTAGAAGCTTTTATATTAGAATTTATGCCAAGTCACCCCGATATTATAACAGCTCCTATTTTACAAAAACGGTTTAGACAAACTGTTAGTGGGTTGATTAGTTCAGCTATTTCACAAGTAATATATAACCATAAGATTCCAATTCTTGATATTGAGATGCACAGTTTTGATATGTCTGTTGCTTTGTCAGCTATTTTATCCAGTCATTTTTCTAAATATGGAATTAGTATTGAGGAATTTAACATTGAGGCTTTAAAGGTAAATCAGAATAACAATGGATATAGAGAAATCTTTAAATTCCACAAGCAAATTTTGGAAGCCAAAAGCAAGCAGGCTGGTCGAGATATTGAAGAGTATACTTATCAAGAAGAGAGACAATTTGATCTTTTAGAAGAGGCAGCAAAAAATAATGATTCTGCAGGAAATCTAATGGGAGCAGGCGTGGAAATAGCTATGGGACTTTCCTTGGGAGCTAAATTTAGCAACTTGGTGGATCAGATTGAAGATAGGAATTCATTTGACAAAGATGTGAATCAGCATCAAACTGACCTCAAAGGAGAAACAGGCTTAGCTAAGTTTTGTAGCCAATGCGGGACTGCTTTTTTGGAAGGAGCAAACTTCTGTTCTAATTGCGGGCACGAAAGATAGTTCAAATGATTGGAAAAATCATTTTTATATCAATCTTGTTTAAGCATTATCTTTAATCTTTGATTTTTTACATTTTCAAATTTACTTTTGTTTTATTTGGGAAGTCTGGTATTGCCAGAATTTCCCTTTTTCTTAGAAATCTGAAAACTAAGATTTCTTTGTTTGTATTTTTAAATCATTCAATTTATGTAATTCTAAGTATGGAAATGTATGAATAAATACAAAGGGTCATGAAGAGTATTTGGAAATTTTTTAAGAGAGTAAGGGATTTACTTAGACAAGTTCTATGACAGGAGGATATTGTAGATGTACCAAGTGTTTCGTTTATTAAGTATACTTTTTATGGGATTGACAAGTGCAACATTTTTTCTTTCACTATGGGCCGTAACTCTATTTCTTGAACATGGTAAGCCGATTTTCTCAATAGTGACCCCTATTATTTTTTCTTTATCAGGTTTCTTTTTGTCTTCCTTTGCATTTTATAGCTTTGGTGTTTTAGAAAATATAAAAATTAAAGTCAAAGCTTTGGATGAGATATATAATGGAAAGGCTCTTTATAGAGAATATATAGCAACTAGAGGAGAAGATAGGTGAAACAGTATATTAAGAATAATTGGAAAAAAGGCTTTCATTGGTTAATTTCAAATATAGTAATACTCTGTTTTGTAGTTTTATCACTTGCTATCTTTTCTATAGATGATGGATCAACTATCTTTATATTGAAAAATCTTGATTTTATAATTTTGGCAAAATCTATTGGAATTCCCGTTGTTATCAGTTTTTTATTTTTATCATTTCAGAATGTTATCTTTTTACTAGTTGCTTTAATTATTTTTTATTTATTTCGAGAAACAATTAAAGATTCCTTTTCCTTGAAGAAATTAAAACAGAAGAATTTACTTCAAATGCTTGTTTTAATCATTTTATCATCATTTCTTGAATTTGAAAAATCTAGGGAATGGTCTATTCGATTTCTATTTCTTTTAGCTCCGTGGTATTTGTTTAGTGTGATCTCAATATTGGTAATGACTTATCGTAAGTCAAAGAGAGAAGAGGAAGTTAAGAAACGAAATCAAATACAAGCTTTATTCACTTTATTTGAAAATCACCAGATTAACAAAAATACATATCCCGTTATTTGTCCATCATGTAGTGGTGAGAATCTGCTTGACCTAGGGCAAGGTAAATCATGTGATTATTGCGGTGCATGGTTATCTAGAAAGGAAATATAAATGAGACGCTACCGTTTAATCATTTCCAAGCTTGTTTATCCTATAGTATCTTTCATATGTATTGTCACCGGATTGAAATTTTATCAGTACATTGATAACTACATAAGATGGATTTTAGGAAAAAAGAAGGTTTACTTTATGATTTCTACTTTATGTGGCTTTTAATAGTTACAATTTTGTTTGTTTTATTTTTCCTATTTTTGATTATATCGTCTTTTTTATTTTTGAAACAGCCTCGTATGAAACAATATGATAAAGCTTTGATAACAGTTCTTAAGTTTGAAGAACAAGGTGAGGATGTTATTGAAATTAAAGGGAAAGAATTGCGAGATGAGTTATCTTATCGACTATCAGCAAAACGTGTTTATTGTCCTACTTGTCATATGCCAACAGATGGAGTAATTGGAGCTCAATTGACCTGTGCAACTTGCGGTAAAACTTTTATAGTTTCTTGATTTTAGGATAATCGAAATGATATTATCTTATAGCTATTTTGATATTGTTTTTAAAACCTAGTAAGTTTGTTTACTTTAAAATACAAAAAGCAACAACTGTCTAGCTGTTGCTTTTTGGTAACTTTTTTCAAGTATTAAACAATACCTTGTGCGATCATAGCATTTGCTACATTTTCAAAAGCAGCAATGTTAGCTCCTGCAAGGTAGTCTTTATCAAGACCGTATGTTTCTGAAGTTGTTTTAGCTGTGTTGAAGATGTTTGTCATGATGTCTTTGAGACGTCCATCAACTTCTTCACGAGTCCATGAGAGGCGAAGGCTATTTTGGCTCATTTCAAGAGCTGAAACGGCTACACCACCAGCATTGGCAGCTTTTGCAGGTCCGTAAAAGATACCATTTTCTTTGTAGACTTTGATGGCATCAAGGTCGCTTGGCATGTTGGCACCTTCAGATACACAGATAACTCCTTGAGCAACCAAACGTTTAGCTGCTTCACCGTTGATTTCGTTTTGAGTAGCACATGGAAGAGCGATGTCATAGTTTCCAGCGTAAGTCCATACAGAACCTTCATGATAAGTAGCAGTTGCTTTCTCAGCTGCATATTCAGTCAAACGAGCGCGACGTTTTTCTTTAACGTCAACCAAAAGATCGAAGTCGATACCATTTTCATCGATGACATAACCATTTGAGTCAGATACAGAGATAACAGTTGCACCAAGTTCAGTCGCTTTTTGAAGAGCGTATTGAGCTACGTTACCAGAACCTGAAATAACCACTTTCTTACCAGCAAAGCTGTTACCGTTAGCTTTGAGCATTTCTTCAGTGTAGTAAACTAAACCGTAACCAGTTGCTTCTGGACGAATCAAGCTACCACCAAATCCAAGAGGTTTACCAGTCAAGACACCAGCATCAAATTGGTTAAGGCGTTTGTATTGACCGTAAAGGTAACCAATCTCACGTCCACCAACACCGATATCACCAGCAGGTACGTCAAGTGATGGGCCGATGTATTTTTGCAATTCAGTCATGAAGCTTTGGCAGAAGCGCATCACTTCAGCATCTGTTTTACCTTTAGGATCGAAGTCTGATCCACCTTTACCTCCACCGATAGGAAGTCCAGTCAAGACGTTTTTAAAGATTTGTTCAAATCCGAGGAATTTCAAGATCCCTTGGTTAACAGTTGGGTGGAAACGAAGTCCGCCTTTGTATGGTCCAACAGCTGAGTTGAATTGAACACGGTAACCACGGTTTACTTGAACTTTTCCATCACGGTCAACCCAAGGAACACGGAAAGAAATCACGCGTTCTGGCTCAGCAATACGTGCCAAGATATTTTCTTCGATATACTCAGGGTGTTTTTCAAATACAGGTTCTAAAGTGTTGAAAAATTCTTCAACAGCTTGGAGGAACTCAGCCTCGTGCCCGTTACGAGCTTTTACAGTTTCAAACACGCTTTGGATATATTCTTTAGCAGATGTCATATCGTTCTCCTTAAATTCTAATTTAATTATGTGAGTCATTATAGCAGAATTTTTTTTAACTGTAAAGAGAAAAAACAAAAATTTTCTAAAAATTCTTTCAATTTAGTTTTTGAGATTTTTTGAAAATAGATAAAAAACGAGCCTTTTTCTTGTAAATATCTTTCTCAAAGAGAAAATCTGAAAATATGGTATAATATTAGCAATAAAAGGAATCCGGAGGATTAGAATCATGGTATCAACGAAAACGCAACTTGCTGGTTTTGCGTTTGACAATTGCTTGATGAATGCAGCAGGTGTGGCTTGTATGACGATAGAGGAGTTAGAAGGCGTTAAAAACTCAGTGGCAGGAACTTTTGTGACCAAGACAGCGACCTTGGACTTCCGTCAGGGAAATCCTGAGCCACGATACCAAGATGTTCCACTTGGTTCTATCAACTCTATGGGATTACCGAATAATGGCTTAGACTATTATTTGGACTATCTTTTGGATTTGCAGGAAAAAGAGCCAAACCGAACTTTCTTCTTATCTCTAGTCGGCATGTCTCCAGAGGAAACTCATACTATCTTGAAAAAAGTCCAAGAGAGTGATTTTCGTGGTCTGACTGAGCTAAACCTCTCCTGTCCAAATGTTCCAGGTAAACCTCAGATTGCCTATGATTTTGAGACAACAGACCGGATTTTGGCAGAGGTGTTTGCCTACTTCACCAAACCTCTTGGAATTAAATTGCCACCATATTTTGATATTGTTCACTTTGACCAAGCGGCAGCTATTTTCAATAAGTATCCTCTTAAGTTTGTCAACTGCGTCAACTCTATCGGAAACGGCCTTTATATAGAAGATGAGTCTGTCGTTATTCGTCCTAAAAATGGTTTCGGTGGGATTGGGGGAGAGTATATCAAACCGACTGCTCTAGCCAATGTTCACGCCTTTTATCAACGCTTAAATTCTCAAATCCAAATCATCGGAACAGGAGGAGTTCTGACTGGTCGTGATGCCTTTGAACACATCCTCTGTGGAGCAAGTATGGTACAGGTGGGAACCACCCTTCACAAAGAAGGCGTCGTTGCTTTCGAACGTATTACCAATGAACTAAAAGCTATCATGGTGGAAAAAGGGTACGAGAACCTAGAAGATTTCCGTGGGAAATTGCGCTATATTGACTAAATTAAATCGAAAAATCAGAAGAAAGGAGAGAGGATGCTAGCTATTGAAGAAAGTCAGAAGTTGACTTTATCAAATTTACCGAGTCTGAGCCTATTTACAGGGACAGATCAGGGTCAGTTTGAAGTTATGAAGAGTCAAGTATTGAAACAGATTGGCTATGATTCTGCTGACCTTAACTTTGCCTACTTTGATATGAAAGAAGTAGTTTACAAGGATGTGGAACTGGAGTTGGTCAGCCTTCCTTTCTTTGCGGATGAGAAAATCGTGATATTAGATCATTTTGTCGATATCACAACTGCTAAAAAGCGCTTTTTGACAGATGATGAGCTCAAGTCGTTTGAGGAATACCTTGACAATCCCTCCCCAACAACCAAGTTGATAATCTTTGCAGAAGGAAAGCTGGATAGCAAAAGACGGTTGGTTAAATTACTGAAGCGTGATGCCAAGGTTTTTGATGCAGTAGAAGCTAAAGAACAAGAACTGCGCCAGTATTTTCAAAAGTGGAGTCAGAAACAGGGTCTGCAGTTTACTAATCATTCTTTTGAAAATCTCCTTATCAAGTCGGGTTTTCAATTTAGCGAAATCCAGAAAAATCTCCTCTTTTTACAATCTTATAAGGCAGATTCCATTATCGAGGAAGAGGATATTGTCAATGCTATTCCCAAGACCTTGCAGGACAATATTTTTGATTTAACTCAGTTTATTCTGACTAAAAAGATGGACCAGGCGCGAGATCTGGTTAGAGATTTGACCTTGCAAGGGGAAGATGAAATCAAGTTGATTGCAGTCATGCTAGGACAATTTCGGACTTTTACTCAGGTGAAAATTTTGTCGGAGTCTGGGCAAACAGAATCTCAGATTGCAAGTAGTCTAGGCAGTTTTCTGGGACGAAATCCTAATCCCTATCAAATCAAGTTTGCGTTGAGGGATTCACGAGGCCTTTCCTTGAACTTTTTGAAGCAAGCTATTTCTTATTTGATTGAGACAGACTATCAGATTAAGACAGGACTCTATGAAAAAGGTTTCCTTTTTGAAAAGGCACTCCTACAGATTGCTAGTCAGGTCAATTGACATTTTTTTGAAACTATAACCCGCGTCAATATTATTTTGTCGTGGGTTTCTTAGTGATTTACTTATTTTATACTCAAGGAAAATCAAAGAGCAAACTAGGAAACTAGCCGCAGGTTGCTCAAAGCACTGCTTTGAGGTTGTAGATAAGACTGACGAAGTCAGCTCAAAACACTGTTTTGAGGTTGTAGATAAGACTGACGAAGTCAGCTCAAAACACTGCTTTGAGGTTGTAGATAAGACTGACGAAGTCAGTAACATACCTACGGCAAGGCGACGTTGACGCGGTTTGAAGAGATTTTCGAAGAGTATTATTAGAATATATTTCAGTGATTTCCTTATCTATAAGCAAAAAACTTGAAAAAAGTGAATGTTTGCGTTATCATTTTCATATAGAAAGAAAAAGAGGTATTACAGATGGCTATTATCTTACCAGATCTTCCATATGCATACGACGCTTTGGAACCATACATCGATGCGGAAACAATGCACTTGCACCATGACAAACACCATCAAACTTATGTCAACAATGCCAATGCAGCTCTTGAAAAACACCCTGAAATCGGTGAAGACCTTGAAGCCTTGCTTGCTGATGTAGAATCTATCCCAGCTGATATCCGTCAAGCACTTATCAACAATGGTGGTGGACACTTGAACCACGCTCTTTTCTGGGAATTGATGACTCCTGAAAAAACAGCTCCATCAGCAGAACTTGCAGCAGCAATCGATGCAACATTTGGTTCATTTGAAGAATTCCAAGCGGCCTTTACAGCAGCAGCTACAACTCGCTTCGGTTCTGGATGGGCATGGTTGGTTGTTAACAAAGAAGGTAAACTTGAAGTGACTTCAACAGCAAACCAAGATACACCAATTTCAGAAGGTAAAAAACCAATCTTGGGCTTGGACGTTTGGGAACATGCTTACTACGTGAAATACCGCAACGTGCGTCCTGATTACATCAAAGCTTTCTTCTCAGTGATTAACTGGAACAAAGTAGATGAACTTTACGCAGCTGCTAAATAATGGTATATGGAGGGAAGAATTGTTCTTCTCTTTTTTAGGTTATATGATTCTGGTCTGACGAAATCGTCAGACTTTTTTCATTTTTATGAGAAACGTGCTAACTGCTAGAAATTATGGTAGAATAAAGTATTAAGTAATCGTGGAAAAAGGATATCTATGCGAAAAGAAATTGCACCTGAATTATACAACTATAACAAGTTTCCTGGTCCTGAGTTTCATTTACACGGGGACAAGGTTGAAACGGAAGGGATAGCTTTTTCCTTGGTGGAAAATATCAAGGAAGCTTTTGATGTGACGACTTTTAATCAGCGTTTTTCAGAAGTCTTAACCAAGTTTGATTATATCGTGGGAGATTGGAGCAACGAACAGCTTCGCCTACGAGGTTTTTACAAGGATGATCGAACAGAAGAAAAACTTGAAAAAATCAGTCGTTTACAAGACTACCTTTTAGAGTATTGTAGTTATGGTTGTGCCTATTTTGTCCTAGAAAATGAAGCCCCTAAGCGAGCATCATTTGACAAGAAAATGCGTAAGAAGGAAGAAGAAACACCTTCTAGAAAAGGAAAGAAATCGGCTCAAACAAAACGAAAACCGAATGCAGATAAGAAAAATAGACGTCGTCAGAAAGACCAGTATTCTCAGAAAGAGGACAAGGGGCAACGTCATTTTGTCATTCGTCAGAAGTGAGTAGGAATAAGGAGAAGAAATGAAACCGTCAATTTATAGTTTAACACGTCAAACCATGCAGGAATGGGTTTTGGAGCAGGGAGAAAAGAAATTCCGTGCAAATCAAATCTGGGAATGGCTTTACCGTAAACGTGTGCAGTCATTTGAAGAGATGACCAACCTTTCCAAGGATTTGATTGCTAAGCTTAATGACCAGTTTGTGATCAACCCCTTGAAACAACGTATCGTCCAAGAGTCTGCTGATGGGACAGTTAAATATCTTTTTGAATTGCCTGATGGCATGCTGATTGAGACTGTACTTATGCGTCAACACTATGGTTTGTCAGTCTGTGTGACCACTCAGGTCGGCTGTAATATCGGTTGTACCTTCTGTGCCTCTGGTTTGATTAAGAAACAACGTGACCTCAATAATGGGGAAATTGTAGCGCAAATCATGCTGGTTCAGAAATACTTTGATGAGCGTGGTCAGGACGAACGCGTCAGCCATATTGTTGTCATGGGAATTGGTGAACCATTTGATAACTACAACAATGTCTTAAATTTCGTCCGTACCATCAACGATGACAAGGGAATGGCAATCGGTGCTCGTCACATCACGGTTTCAACCTCAGGTTTGGCTCATAAAATTCGTGACTTTGCTAATGAAGGAGTTCAGGTCAATCTTGCCGTTTCCCTTCATGCACCTAACAATGAACTGCGCTCAAGCATCATGAAGATTAACCGTGCTTTTCCGATTGAAAAACTCTTTGCGGCTATTGAGTACTATATCGAAACAACCAATCGTCGTGTGACCTTTGAGTATATCATGCTCAATGAAGTCAACGATGGTGTAGAACAAGCCTTAGAATTAGCTGAATTGCTCAAGAACATCAAGAAATTGTCTTATGTAAACTTGATTCCTTATAACCCAGTTAGTGAGCATGACCAATATAGCCGTAGTCCTAAAGAGCGCGTCATGGCCTTCTATGATACACTCAAGAAAAAAGGGGTTAACTGTGTTGTTCGTCAAGAGCACGGAACAGATATTGATGCAGCTTGTGGACAATTGCGTTCCAATACAATGAAACGTGACCGCCAGAAAGCAGTCGCAGCAGTCAATCCTTAATGATGAAGAAGACTTATAATCATATTTTGGTCTGGGGAGTCATTTTCTATAGCATTTGCATTGTCTATTTTTGCTTTACTCCTCAAGAACATTCTCCCGTGGGAGTGGAAACTCCAGGTATTCAGCATCTTGGACGCCTGGTTTTTCTTTTGACTCCTTTCAATTCCCTCTGGAAACTAGGTGAAGTGAGTGACATTGGACAATTATATTGGATTTTTCTACAAAATATCCTTAATGTCTTCTTGCTTTTTCCTTTGGTGTTTCAACTCCTTTATCTCTTTCCAAACTTGCGGAAAACAAGAAAAGTGATCTTTTTCAGTTTTCTAGTGAGTCTTGGAATCGAGTGTACGCAGTTGGTCTTGGACTTTTTCTTTGATTTTAATCGTGTCTTTGAGATTGATGATTTGTGGACCAATACCTTGGGTGGCTATCTGGCTTGGCTTCTCTATAAACGATTACATAAAAACAAGATAAGGAATTAATATGAGTATTTTAGAAGTTAAAAATCTGAGTCACGGTTTTGGTGACCGTGCAATTTTTGAAGATGTGTCCTTCCGTCTCCTCAAGGGAGAACATATCGGTCTGGTCGGTGCTAATGGTGAAGGGAAATCAACCTTTATGAGCATCGTGACTGGTAAAATGTTGCCAGATGAAGGGAAGGTTGAGTGGTCTAAATATGTGACTGCTGGTTACTTGGATCAGCACTCCGTCCTTGCTGAAGGGCAGTCGGTACGTGATGTTCTCCGTACAGCATTTGATGAACTTTTCAAAGCTGAAGCTCGTATCAATGACCTTTATATGGAAATGGCTGAAGACGGTGCGGATGTTGATGCTCTCATGGAAGAAGTTGGCGAACTTCAAGACCGTTTAGAGAGTCGTGATTTCTATACCTTGGATGCTAAGATTGACGAAGTGGCGCGTGCCCTTGGTGTTATGGACTTTGGCATGGATACGGATGTAACCTCTTTGTCAGGTGGGCAAAGAACCAAGGTGCTTTTGGCAAAACTTCTCCTTGAAAAGCCTGATATCTTACTTTTGGATGAGCCGACCAACTACTTGGATGCTGAGCATATTGATTGGCTCAAGCGCTATCTCCAAAACTATGAGAATGCCTTTGTTCTTATTTCACACGATATTCCATTCCTGAACGACGTGATCAATATTGTTTATCATGTGGAAAATCAACAGTTGACACGATACTCTGGTGACTACTACCAGTTCCAAGAAGTCTATGCTATGAAGAAATCTCAGCTAGAGGCTGCCTACGAACGTCAGCAAAAAGAAATTGCGGACCTTAAGGACTTTGTTGCCCGAAACAAAGCGCGTGTTGCAACACGAAACATGGCCATGTCCCGTCAGAAGAAATTGGATAAGATGGATATTATCGAACTGCAAAGTGAGAAACCAAAACCATCCTTTGATTTCAAACCAGCTCGTACGCCAGGGCGCTTTATCTTCCAAGCCAAGGATTTGCAAATTGGTTATGATCGTCCTCTGACCAAGCCTTTAAATCTTACCTTTGAACGTAATCAAAAGGTTGCTATTATCGGGGCAAATGGTATCGGGAAAACAACTCTCTTGAAGTCTCTCTTGGGCATTATTCCGCCAATTGCTGGGGAAGTGGAGCGTGGAGATTATCTAGAACTTGGCTACTTTGAACAAGAAGTAGAAGGCGGTAATCGCCAAACACCACTAGAGGCTGTTTGGAATGCCTTTCCAGCTCTCAACCAAGCAGAAGTTCGTGCAGCCCTTGCCCGTTGTGGTTTGACAACTAAGCATATCGAAAGTCAAATTCAGGTTTTGTCAGGTGGGGAACAAGCCAAAGTTCGTTTCTGTCTCTTGATGAATCGTGAAAACAACGTTTTAGTGCTGGACGAGCCGACCAACCACTTGGATGTGGATGCCAAGGATGAACTCAAACGCGCTCTCAAAGAATACAAGGGATCTATCCTTATGGTCTGCCACGAACCAGACTTCTATGAAGGCTGGATGGACCAAATATGGGATTTTAATAATTTAACTTAAGAATGAGAGTAAAAGAAATACAGTACCGAATGTGGATACTGTATTTCTTTGGTTTTTATGATTTAAAATCGTAGTCTTTCACCACTTCGATGTTGTCGATAGTAATAGCAGTCGTTGGTTTATCTTTCTCATCTTTTTCGGCTTTAGCAATCTTATCTACAACATCCATACCGTCAATCACTTGACCAAAGACTGGGTGTTTACCATCTAGACTAGGATTTCCCCCTTCTTTGTAGGCTTCGATGATTTTCTTTGGATACTTGCTTGTAGGGAGCTTAGCAGAGGTATCAGTAGAGTTTTGGTTGATAAAGAACTGGCTGCCGTTGGTGTTTGGTTGACCAGTATTAGCCATAGCAAGAGCACCACGGATGTTATAGAGATAAGGAGTAATCTCGTTCTTGAAACCAGTTCCCTTGTCTTTGGTTTTATCCTTGTCATGCCAGATAGACTGACCACCTGTACCGTCTCCTTTTGGATCCCCAGTTTGAACCATGAAGCCATCGATGACACGATGGAAGGTAATACCGTTATAGTATCCTTCTTTAGCATGAGTGAGGAAGTTTTCAACCGTTAGAGGAGCGAGTTTAGGGAAGAGTTTGATACGGATATCTCCTTGACTTGTGTGGAGAATCACTTCAGCTTCATCTTCAGCAACTTCTTTAGATAGTTGTGGGAAATTGGCGTTTTCGTTTGTTAAAGCATCGTTTAACTCCTTGGCAGATTGGGCAGCTGCTTTGGAACTTTCTTCAGCAGCTAAGCTAGAATCTACATAGTCATCACCACGCAAACTACGTTGGATGTTGCTACATCCAGCTAGAGCTACAGTGGATAGTAAAAGAAGGGTTGCTAGTTTTTTCATTCTATTCCTCTCAAAAATTCATTTCTACCATTGTACCCTAAAAGGAAGGGGATTTCAAATGTTAGTGACAAGACAGTTTAAGAGGAAGCCAACCATAAAATCGCTTGATTAGAGGTATCAATACCATAAGTGTACTCGAAGTATTTTGGGAACTAGGTTTCGGTGGTAAAAGTACCAAACTGGATTCTCCATAGTAGAATGATATCACCTGCAAGCAAATCATCTGCTCATAAGTCCATATTTCGTTTGGGAACGGGCTTAGGATTTAGGAGCCAAGTATCCAAATCTCGTTCAGGCGATATGAAGGGCTTGACTTGATGGTCTTTATAAAATGTTTCTAAAATAGTATTTATGACATTCTCTTTCCGATTTTTCTTTAAAAATATAACAAATTTCTAAATGGTTTAAAAATTTTATAGTCTGTCAAGTTTTTTTCTTGACACCTATCAGAAATCTGTTATAATAGAACATGTGCTAAATAGCTCAGCTATTTCACCGAAATAAAAAATAAGAAAAGAGACTTTAAAAATGGCAGTTAAAATCCGTTTGACTCGTATGGGTTCTAAGAAAAAACCTTTCTACCGTATCAACGTAGCAGATTCACGCTCACCACGTGACGGACGTTTCATCGAAACAGTTGGAACTTACAACCCACTTGTTGCTGAAAACCAAGTAACTTTGAAAGAAGACCGCGTTCTTGCATGGTTGGCTGATGGAGCTCAACCTTCAGATACAGTTCGCAACATCCTTTCAAAAGAAGGTGTATTGAAGAAATTCCACGATTCTAAATTCTCAAAATAAGTTTAAAGTAGGTTGACAGATGGATACGATTGAAAATCTCATTATTGCGATTGTGAAACCCTTGATTTCACAACCAGATGCCTTAACTATCAAGATTGAAGATACACCAGAGTTTTTGGAATATCATTTGGATCTTGATCAAAGCGATGTGGGTCGTGTAATCGGTCGTAAGGGTCGCACTATTTCTGCGATAAGAACGATTGTCTACTCTGTCCCAACTGAAGACAAAAAAGTAAGAATCGTTATTGACGAAAAATAAGAAGGGCGGGACGGATGTCTCGCTTTTTTTGTGTGGAGAAGTGTAAAATAGCATCCATCAAGTAACAGCATAATCGGGATTTGGAAGGATTTTTGAAGGGGGACTGGAAAAGAATGAACATTGATTGTATTTTAAACATAGATTGGGCAATGTACATTGATTGGTTATTGCGAATTTTACAGATTTCGACTTTTATAGGTGTAATTTTAAAAATTAGTTTTCAGAATAAGGCCTATATCAATAATATCGAAATTCAGGTAATTAAACCAATCGAATTTGATTCCTTACATACGAGATTTCATCATATATATGAGTTTAAACATGATGAAAATGATAAACATTATAACCATTTGATTTTTTATCCAAAGGAAGTTGATATTGAAATTATAGAATTTTATTCTTTAATCTATGATTCAAAAAGTAATCGTTTAGTTGATAATGATAAACTGCATACAGTTAAAAATTTAAAGAATTATACATGCTTATTGATTCATACAAATTTACCAGAGAATATGCCTAGTTTAAGAATGAAATGGAAAACAAGTCAGGGTGAAATTGGCGAGTATACATTTTATAGTAATATGTATAATGGGAATGTGAATATCTCATCTTTCAAATATAAATTAACATTAAAGAGGAAACTATTAGCACTTTTTGGACTATAGCGACCCCTCTATGTATCTTCCTCCAACTTGAGAAAATCCTTGGAACGTGTTAAAATAAAGGATAAGGATTTTTAATAATTCATTATATAGAACGAGTGGATTTCTTTATGAAGAGGATTGAAGTATCTACAGAAATTGGTAGTCTCTCTGTTACTTATCAAAAGCAAAAGAAAATGCTAGTTTGTTTAAGTGGCGCAGGTTTGCTACCAAGTTATGAAAATTTTTCACTTATACTTGAAAAACTTCCTCCTACAATTGGTTATTTGACTATTGATTTTCCGAACACAGGTAGGAGTCCGATGAATGACCAAGCTGGAAAAAATCTGGATAATCTTGCAGATGCAGTTTATGAAGTACTTGAAGAATTGGCGATTTCTGAATATATACTTTGTGTACATAGTTTGAGTGGAATTTTAGCTTGTAAATTGCTCAAGAAACCAATTAAGTGTCAGGCTTTAGTAGCAATTGAACCGACAACTAAAAACGTCATGTTTGCTGATTTTTCAGAAAATTCTTATCCAGAAATGGAAGAGCAGATGAGGCTGATTGACGAGTGTGGTCCTGAACTTTATTTTAAGAACTTAACTCAAGCAACATTTAGACCTGAAATTAATAAAGAAATCTGGGAAATAATGCAGGGAAAAGGCTCAGAGTTGGAAAATCAAGATCCAGGATTTCAAATATCTGGAGAGATTACTGAGGAAGATTTTGAGAATTTGTCGATAGAAACTTGTACCCCTGTATTTATTTTTTGTCAGCCTTATAGAGAAAAAGAGTACAGAGAATCAGAATATTGGACTTCCAATACTAAACTCATTTTAGGAGGGAATCACCATTATTTACAATGGTCAGAATCAGAAAAAATTGCGACTATTATTCGAGAATTGTTAGAATAAGATGGATAGAAATAAAGTACAGGAGACAAGATGAACTACTTTAATGTTGGGAAAATCGTCAATACGCAAGGATTGCAGGGTGAGATGCGAGTCTTGTCTGTGACGGATTTTGCAGAAGAACGGTTTAAAAAAGGTACTGAGCTGGCTTTGTTTGATGAAAAAGATCAGTTTGTTCAAACAGTGACCATCGCTAGCCACCGTAAACAGAAGAACTTTGACATTATTAAATTCAAAGATATGTACCATATCAACGCTATCGAAAAGTACAAGGGATACAGTCTCAAGGTTGCTGAGGAAGATTTGAATGACCTAGACGATGGTGAATTCTACTATCACGAGATTATCGGTTTGGAAGTCTATGAGGGTGATAACTTGATTGGAACCATCAAGGAAATCCTGCAACCAGGTGCTAACGATGTCTGGGTGGTCAAGCGAAAAGGCAAGCGTGATTTGCTCTTGCCTTATATCCCACCAGTGATTCTCAATGTTGATATTCCAAATAACCGAGTCGATGTGGAAATCTTAGAAGGGTTAGACGATGAAGATTGATATTTTAACCCTTTTTCCAGAGATGTTTTCTCCGCTAGAGCACTCAATCGTTGGAAAGGCTCGAGAAAAGGGGCTCTTGGATATCCAGTATCATAATTTTCGAGAAAATGCTGAAAAGGCCCGCCATGTCGACGATGAGCCCTACGGAGGCGGTCAGGGGATGTTGCTCCGAGCCCAACCCATTTTCGATGCCTTTGATGCTATTGAAAAGAAAAATCCGCGCGTCATTCTCCTCGATCCTGCTGGAAAGCAGTTTGATCAGGCTTATGCTGAGGATTTGGCTCAAGAGGAAGAGTTAATCTTTATCTGTGGGCACTATGAGGGTTATGATGAGCGTATTAAGACCTTGGTGACAGATGAGGTTTCTCTGGGAGACTATGTACTGACTGGTGGTGAGTTGGCAGCTATGACCATGATTGATGCTACGGTACGCCTGATTCCAGAAGTGATTGGCAAGGAGTCTAGCCACCAAGATGATAGTTTTTCTTCTGGGCTTCTCGAATATCCTCAGTACACACGTCCCTACGATTATCGAGGTATGGTTGTGCCAGATGTACTGATGAGTGGACACCATGAAAAGATTCGTCAGTGGCGCCTGTATGAGAGTTTAAAGAAAACCTATGAACGCAGACCGGATTTGCTTGAACATTATCAACTGACAGCAGAAGAAGAAAAAATGCTGGCAGAAATTAAAGAAAACAAAGAATAAAGGAGATACCTATGCAAGTAATCAAACGTGATGGAGAAATTGCTGAATTTAATCCAGATAAGATTTACCAAGCTATCTTAAAAGCAGCCCAGACTGTCTATGTATTGACAGATGATTTACGTCAAAACCTTGCACAAGTCACTAAGAAAGTGGTTTTGGATTTGGAAGAGGCCAAGGTGGAACGTGCTACCATTAGCATGATTCAGTCTATGGTTGAACATCGTTTACTGGGTGCAGGTTACATTACCATTGCAGAACACTACATTTCCTATCGTCTACAACGTGACTTGGAAAGAAGTGGTTATGGAGATCATATCGCGGTTCATTTACATTTTGAACAAGTTCGCTAAGAAAAAAGAGTGGGATGAAACAACTACATCTCACTCTTTCTTAAATCTATTTTTTTGGGCTGTTTGGACGGTTGAAGGGACAAATCGTAGGCGTTGAATATCGCTTATGCGGATAATACGGGTCACATTTTTGGCAAAATTTTTCACGATAATTTGCTGGCGTTGCTGATCGTATTTGATGATGTCACCTGTAAAACTTGTCTCTGACAAGATAAGGTGAACAGCAGTTTGTTTCTGGATAGCCTCTTCAATAGTAGCTGTAAGGGAGTTGCTTTCAGTCTGGTCTGGTTCTTCATGTCCATTTAAAAAGTCATGTATTTTATCTAGAACTTGCTGGAATTTATGTCTCATATTGGCCTCCCTTCTTTTATATCAATATTATATAAAATTTTCCTAAAATCTACAAGATTTTACGAATAATCAAATGAAAGCTAAAAAAGGAGAAGAAAATGGCAGAATTTACTTTTAAAATCGAAGAGCACTTGTTGACTCTTTCTGAAAACGAAAAAGGTTGGACCAAGGAAATCAACCGTGTGAGCTTTAATGGTGCTCCTGCAAAGTTTGATATTCGTGCTTGGAGTCCAGATCATACTAAAATGGGCAAAGGGATTACTCTCTCAAATGAAGAATTTCAAACAATGGTGGATGCTTTTAAAGATAACTAAGTTGTCAAAATAAAAGAAAAGGATACTGAGTCATGATAACTCGATATCCTTTTTTAGTTAGTAAAGTAAGCCTGATTTTTAAGGCGTTGAAGTAAGGGACGGCTAATAAAACTAATAGCAATAATTTTACCAAGATCTGGGATGATAAAGGGAATGACCCCCACAACAAGAGCTTTTTCAAATGCCATTCCAGCTAGGAAATGCAAGCTAAGAATCCCTCCGATAAAGACAAGGGCATCACCCAAGAGGTTTGCAAGAAAAATCTTGATAACACCACTCTTGCTGTTAGTTAGGGAAGAAGTAAGTCCAGAGTATACAAGATAAAACCAAAGATAGCCTGCAGTAGGGCCAACTAAAGCCTGAAAACCAGCTCCACCTCCTGCAAAGACAGGAAGACCGATAGCACCTAGAAGAAGATAGAGTCCAACAGAAAGTACAGCCTCTCTCGGTCTGAAGACAGTAGCAATCAAGCCGATTGCAAAGTTTTGCAGAGTGAAGGGAACAGGTCCAATTGGAAGACTGATTTGTGCCAAAACAGCAATGAGAGCAGCTCCAATAGCAGGGATAGCATAAACATGAGCTTTTTTCAAAATAGTTAACCTCTTTTCTGATATATAGTAACTATTATACTTAAATCAACACTATTGTCAACCTGTTTAAGTAACATGGGTAACAAAAAACTGTAACGGCCGATTTGATTGACAAGAGAAATTTGATAATTGTTTTTTATCGATTTGTAAATCAGTTTTATATAGATAATCCCATTTTATACATAAAAAATATACTATAAATACTTGACAAACTAAAAAATAAGTGCTACATTAATAAATGTAAACGGATACATTTATATGTGTTCAATTTTAAAAGGAGGGGTAGTTATGAGATATTTTAACGACTCTAGATACCATAACGGTGATTAAAAACCTAAATATAATCAATTCATATTAAAGTAATATGGATGGACTAAAAAGGGGACTGTTGCTTATTCTTCATCAAATATTTTAATTAAAGGAGAAGTAAAATGAAAAAAAGAATTAACAAGAAAGCATCTGTTTTTCTAGTCGCAAGTGTTTTAAGTTTTAGCTTTGCTACTGTAGCTAGTATTGTTAGTGCAACTACAGCACACCCTGCTCCAAGTCCCATTATTGATGTATGGGAATATGGTGTAAATGATAACTCTGGTTATTCGAATTACTTTGTTAGTTCTCCAGATAATATTGGTTCAAAATCTTCAGTAACGAATTTTTGGGGAACAGTTAAAGCTCAGGATAAACAAGATTATGGATGGGCATATTCAAGTGCTACAAAATCTTGGAGCGATGTTCGATTAAATGCATATTGGGATTATTATAGATTTTAAAAATGATTTATGAAAACAAGAGACCCAATTATAAAATAGGGTCTCTTGTAATATGGTAATTGCTTATGAAATTAAAATTATGTATCATTGGATTCTTCTTCTGTTTGATTGCTGCAATTGGTTGGGTCACTATTAGCGATACAGAAATGCCCATACCTTTACCAATTGATGGTGCTTTTTCTATTCAAGGAAAAAGCAATCTTTCAAATAACGAAATATACGAAATGGTTCGTGATTTATCAAAATCGGAAAAGGTTACCATTTACAAGCCCATCGTTCAGAGTTCGGGTCAGTTGAGGTATGTAAATTTTGATGATGTAAATAATGAACAATTAAAGTCAACACCAATAATAGGGATGTATTACACCCTTGGGAAAATGGATATAGATAGTTTGAAACCACTTACGATGACGGGGTTGCAAACAGTATATATGGCTTATCCTTGGTATATAGGAGGAATCTTACAATTTACTGGAACTTTAAGAATACTGTTAATGGGTTCAATTTACTTAACTTTATTAGTTGTGTTATTTGTTGTTAGAACGAAGCAGATTAAAGAAGGAGTGATACGTCGTTCTTTGGGATTGCCTGTATACGATCTAAGAAGAGATTATGGTATTTCTCTTATTTTTGAACTGATTATGATGGCTTTATTGATGATTTCTTACAGTTCTTTTTTGGGAAATGGTTTCTTCACCTATAGTTCTAAGTTATTTTTCTCTCTGATTTTAACGAATTTTATACTATTTCAAATCATTGATCTCATCACCTTTGTTTTATTTTGGTTGACGATTCAGGTTGAAAAGCCTATTGAAATTATTAAAAACAAGGCAAAAAATAAACTTATTTTTGTCGTATGGCTTGCCATTATTTCGATTATTATCCTTATCTCAGGAGTTTTTTTACAAGAAACAAAGAGTAGTCAATCCAGTATTAACATTCAGATACAGAATTTAGTACCATGGGACACAGTAAAAGACTGGAGAAGGATTGAGTTCCTTGGAATTGAAAGTAACTCTACTAAAAATGGAGAAGTTAATGATTCGGATGGTCAGTATCTACAGATAGCTGCTTCCTTAAAAAACTTAGATTATTTATATATAGATCGATCCTCAGCATATGTTCCAGATTTCATGAAAACTTCACATGTTATGGAAAATTTTTCTAAACAATTAGAAAATGACGGAATAACGAATCCAGAAATAAATAAAGAGTTGATTTATATCAATCAAACAGGTGCTAACCTACAAAATAAAGTGAATGGAACAAACTATCATCTTTTAGATAATAAGATAGCAACCATTTATATTCCTGAGAAATGGAAAGAAAATCAGAAATCTATTGAGAATACAGTTGTAGCAGAACAATTTATTGGAACAAACTATACAAAAGAAGAAATTGCAGTACAAATAATTCCTGATGGTGATAAAATTTTTTATTTCAATGAAGATGCTGATGATAATCATAAAATGAAAGAGCTTTTACCAATGGCAAGTGTAGCAGATAGCACAGATAACATTGTTGTTGTGTTAGATACGGACAAAATGATTGAAAACAACAAGTTTTCTTTGGCTAGTAATATAACAACTAAGTCTCTTTTTAGTCCTGAAGCGGTAAATAAAATAAATGAAATGGCTACCCAGTTGAATGTTTCAATGAATCCAGTAGATGTTTACCAAATTGTGAAATTAAAGATCCAGTCCTTAGAGCACCAAATTCTACTTTCACAAATTTTGCAGAAGATAATTTACAGTATTGTCTTTATACTCATTTATCAATATGTCCAACTTTATATTACCCTAAAACAGAATGAATATGTGAAGAAAATCATTTTAGGTCTGTCAAAAACATATATAGCAATTTCAAGTCTCAAGTATTTTATGATGACTATTACAATCGTTATCCTATTTACATTTCTTATGACAGGTCAAATAGAGTTGCTATATATTGGTCTTGCTTCTCTGCTCGTTTTGATGTTGTCAATAATCATGAGTTTTAGAAAATTATCTGAAAGCTACACTAAAATTTTAAAAGGAGATGAAACATGACAATTGACCTTTTGAACGTTTCAAAAAGTTTCGGCTCAAAAAAGATCTTTACAGACTTAAATTTAAAATTTGAATCTGGAAAAAGTTATGCATTGATTGGAGGTTCTGGCTCTGGTAAAAGTACCCTTCTTAATATTATAGGAAGATTAGAAAAAATTGACAGTGGGAATGTTTTAGTTGATAAACAAGATATTTGGAAGATAAAAGAAAGAACTTTTTTTAAAAATACTGTTGGATATGTATTTCAGAATTATTCTTTAATAGATAACAAAACAGTATATGATAATTTGAAACTTATCACTAAAGACAAAAAAACAATAACTGATGTACTTGAAAAAGTAGGACTGTCAAGTGACTATTTACATCAAAAAATATATGAATTGTCTGGAGGGCAGGCTCAACGTGTAGCTATTGCCAGAATGTTAATGAAACCACGTAAAATTATCTTAGCAGATGAGCCTACAGGAGCTTTAGATGGTGAGATTGGAAAAGAAATTATTCGTTTATTATTGAATGAAAGAGATGAAGATAAATATGTCATTATAGCGACGCATGATCCAGCTGTCTATAACGAAGTTGATGTGATCATTGATATGAAAGATATAGGGGATAATGTATGAAAAAGATAATTTATATTGCTTTGATCTTTGTAGCTGGAATGCTTGCCATTTTCTTCTTTGGAAAACAAATGATCACAAAAGAAAATACCAATAAACCAACACTGGAGTTAATAGTCTATACGCTTTCTTCTAGTGATACAGAAAAATGGAATAAAGTGAAACAAGTAGAAACGGAAGAAGCTACATATATCATAACTGTGAAAGAAGTAGCGTCTTCAGAAGAAGTATTTTCAAACATCATTGCAAATGGAGCTGCTGCGGGGTTCGGAGTTCGTGAAGAAGAAGTGAAGCAATTTAATAATAATTTAGGAGACACTATTGAGGACTCTAAGCATAATAAACTCATTGGAATAGAATTTTTTACTTTTTCTAATGCTGACGAGGGATTTGTAGTAGCAAATTTTGACTACGGTAGTGAAGAGTTGAATTCTCAGAAAAAAGATATGAAAGAGTTATATAAAAAAATATATGAATCTTTTAAAGAAAAGAATAAATGATTGTGTTATAATCCTTATATTTTATTATGGTTTGTTAATTGATTTTTGCATATCTTATTTCAACATACTATAAAATAAAACATAAGAAAACGAGTATCTCCAACTACGGCAATACTCGATTTTTGATATTTAGAAGTGTTTTTTGCTCTGCTTCTTTTATTTCGATTAACGCATAGTTACGAATTCTTCAGATGCAGTTGGATGAATCGCCACAGTTGCGTCAAAGTCGGCCTTGGTTGCTCCCATTTTGATAGCAACAGCAAATCCTTGAATCATTTCATCAACACCGTATCCAATTCCATGAAGTCCGACAACTTTTTCTTCTGAACCAGCTGTGATCAATTTGAAACGAGTTTCTTGACGGTTGAAAGTGCAAGCAGAGTACATAGACGTAAAGCTTGATTTATAAACCTTGATTTGGTCTTGACCGTATTCTTTAATAGCTTGCTCTTCTGTCAAACCAACAGTTCCGATAGCAGGGTGTGAAAAGACAACGGTTGGAATAGTTGAGTAGTCCATTTTTGCAGTTGTTTTTCCGTTAAAGAGACGTTCAGACAAAGTACGTCCAGCCTTGATAGCAACTGGAGTTAGTTCTTTTTCACCTGTTACATCACCTAGAGCATAGATTCCCTCAACAACAGTATTTTGGTATTCATCTACTTGGATAAAGCCACGTTCATTCAGAGTAACTCCAGCTTTTTCAAGTTGCAAGTCCTTAACGTTTGGACGGCGGCCTGTAGCCCAGATAACTTGGCTAGCTGTGTGACTAGTACCATCTTCGAAATGAATAGTAATGCCTTCAGCAGTTTTTTCTAACTTGGCAGGGACTTTGTGAGTGTGAAGTGGTAAGTTTGTTCTTTCCATTTCCTTGACCAGACCTTCAACGATGTAAGAATCAAAACCACGTAAAGGACGATCACGACGAACAAAGAGGTCTGTCTTGACACCAAAAGTGTGGAGTACGCCAGCCAATTCAACGGCAATATAACCAGCGCCTAGAATAGCAACTGACTCTGGTAATTCTTCCCAGGCAAATACATCATCAGAAGAGCCACCTAGCTCAGCACCAGGAACGTCTGGAATACTTGGATGGGCACCAGTAGCGATCACGATATGTTTAGCACGAATCAGTTCACCATTTACGCTAACAGTATGAGAATCTACAAATTCAGCATGACCTTCAATCAAGTCTACTCCGTTGCGTTTAAAACTGCCATCATAAGAAGAACGAGCGCGATCGATGTAGGCTTCACGATTACGACGTAGGGTTGCAAAGTCAAAGTTAAGATCAGTAGTCTTAAAGCCGTAGTCTTCCCCAAATTGATGGAAAGTTTCAGCGATTTGCGCCCCGTACCACATGATTTTCTTAGGAACACAGCCGACATTGACACAGGTTCCACCTAGTTTCTTTTCCTCAATAACGGCCGCTTTGGCTCCGTGTTCACCAGCACGGTTCATGGTAGCAATTCCTCCGCTACCTCCACCGATAGCAATGATATCGTATTCTCTCATTGAAAACTCCTTTGTACTCTTTTAAATAGTAGAGTGTCATTTTTTGATAGTCATATTCTATCTTTTTTTTGATGTGATTGCAAAAATCTGCTACGTTCAAAAAAATTAAAGAAAAGGCTTGCAAAAAAGAAAAATAAAGTGTATTATATAACTAGTACAATGGTAATAAAAATAAATTCCGAACAATAATCAAATCCTGAAATGTCATTATTTCGTTCTGAAAGGTTATTGTTTATATTTGCTAATTTTTATATAATATTGTTAAGGACTTTAAATCAAAAAGGAGTTTCATTATGAAGAAGAATCGTAAAGCTAAAAAGTGGCAATTGTATGCAGCAATCGGTGCTGCCAGTGTAGTTGTATTAGGTGCTGGGGGGATTTTGCTCTTTAGACAACCATCTCAGACCGCGGTAAAAGATGAGCCTACTCATCTTGTTGTTGCCAAGGAAGGAAGCGTGGCATCCTCTGTTTTATTGTCAGGGACAGTAACAGCAAAAAATGAACAATATGTTTATTTTGATGCTAGTAAGGGAGATTTAGATGAAATCCTTGTTTCTGTGGGTGATAAGGTCAGCGAAGGGCAGGCTTTAGTCAAGTACAGTAGTTCAGAAGCCCAGGCGGCCTATGATTCAGCTAGCCGAGCAGTAGCTAAGGCAGATCGTCATATCAATGAGCTCAATCAAGCACGAAATGAAGCTGCTTCAGCTCCGGCTTCACAGTTGCCAACGCCAGCAGGAGGCGAAGGAGCTGCAGAGCAAACTCCAGCTCCAGTCTCAGGAAATGCAGTGTCATCTATTGATGCGCAACTAGGTGATGCTCGTGATGCGCGTGCAGATGCAGCAGCGCAATTAAGCAAGGCTCAAAGTCAGTTGGATGCCATGACGGTTCTCAGTACCCTAGAGGGAACTGTGGTCGAAGTCAACCGCAATGTTTCAAAATCTCCAACAGGAGCTAGCCAAGTGGTAGTGCATGTAGTAAGTAATGAAAACTTGCAAGTTAAGGGTGAACTATCTGAATATAACCTTGCTAACTTATCTGTCGGTCAAGAAGTAACCTTTACTTCTAAAGTTTACCAAGATAAGAGCTGGACTGGTAAGATTAGCTACATTTCTGACTACCCTAAAAACAATGGTGAAGCAGCAAGTGCAGCTACTGCCTCAGCAGGTGGTAATTCTGGTTCTAAATATCCATATACCATCGATGTTACAAGTGAAATCGGTGATTTGAAACAAGGATTCTCAGTAAGTGTTGAGGTCAAGAACAAGACTAAAGCCATTTTGGTTCCTCTAACAAGTATTGTGACTGAAAATGATAAGAACTATGTCTGGGTGATTGACGAGCAGAAAAAGGCTAAGAAAGTGGAAGTTGGTTTGGGCAATGCTGATGCAGACAACCAAGAAATCACTTCAGGTCTGACAAATGGAGTCAAGGTCATCAGTAACCCAACGTCTTCTCTAGAGGAAGGAAAAGAGGTGAAGGCTGATGAAGAAACTAATTAGTCTAAAAAATATCTGCAGAAGCTACCGTAACGGTGACCAAGAACTGCAGGTTCTCAAAAATATCAACCTAGAAGTGAATGAGGGTGAATTTGTTGCCATCATGGGACCATCCGGTTCAGGTAAGTCAACCCTCATGAACACCATTGGGATGTTGGATACTCCTACAAGTGGTCAGTATTTTCTAGATGGCAAAGAAGTAGCTGGTCTGGGTGAAAAACAATTAGCCAAGGTTCGAAATCAGGAAATCGGATTTGTTTTTCAGCAGTTCTTTCTTCTATCTAAACTCAATGCTCTGCAAAATGTAGAATTACCCTTGATTTATGCAGGAGTTGGTGCTTCAAAACGTCGCAAATTAGCAGAAGAGTATCTGGAAAAGGTTGAGTTGACTGAGCGTAGTCACCATTTACCTTCAGAATTATCTGGTGGTCAAAAGCAACGTGTGGCTATTGCGCGTGCCTTGGTAAACAATCCTTCTATTATTCTAGCGGACGAACCGACAGGAGCCTTGGATACCAAAACAGGTAACCAAATCATGCAACTATTGGTTGACTTAAACAAAGAAGGAAAAACCATCATTATGGTTACGCATGAGCCTGAAATCGCTGCTTATGCCAAACGCCAGATTGTCATTCGAGATGGAGTTATTTCATCTGATAGTGCGCAGTTAGAAAAGGAGGAAAACTAAGATGCAGAATCTGAAATTTGCCTTTTCATCTATCATGGCTCACAAGATGCGTTCTTTCTTAACCATGATTGGTATCATTATCGGCGTATCATCCGTTGTCGTCATCATGGCCTTGGGAGACTCCCTGTCGCGCCAAGTCAATAAAAACATGACCAAGTCCCAGAAAGATATCCATGTCTTTTTCTCACCTACCAAGAGTAAGGACGGTTCCTTTACCCAGAAGCAATCTGCTTTGACGGTTTCTGGTAAAGAAGAGGATGTTCCTGTGGAACCACCAAAACCGCAAGAAGCTTGGGTTAAGGAGGCGGCCAAACTTAAGGGTGTAGATAGTTACTATGTAACCAACTCGACAAATACCACCCTGTCTTATAAAGATAAAAAGGTTGAGCGCGCTAGCTTGACAGGTGGAAATATTACTTACATGAAGGCGGTTGAAAATGAAATTGTTGCAGGTCGTAGTCTTATAGCTCAGGATTATAAAGATGTGGCCAGTGTCATTTTGCTAGACCAAGAACTTGCTAACAGTCTGTTCGGATCCGCTCAAGAAGCTGTTAACAAGATTATAGATGTTGGTGGCTTTAGCTATCGTGTTATTGGTGTTTATACTAGCGATGAGGCCAAGGCTGTCAAGACATTTGGTATTGGTGGACTTCCCATTACGACTAATATTTCTCTTGCCAATAACTTCAATATGGATGAAATTTCTGATATTGTTTTTCGAGTTAATGATACCAGTTTGACACCAACTGTAGGACCAGAATTAGCTAGAAAAATGACCGAAATTGCTAGTCTTCAACAAGGAGAGTATCAGGTGGCAGATGCGACTGCAGCCTTCCAAGAAGTACAACAATTGTTCGGCTTTATAACTACGATTATTAGTGCCATTGCAGGAATTTCCCTTTTTGTTGGAGGGACTGGTGTTATGAACATCATGCTGGTTTCGGTGACGGAGCGTACGCGTGAGATTGGTCTCCGTAAGGCTTTGGGTGCAACACGTGCTAATATTTTAATCCAGTTTTTGATTGAATCCATGATATTGACCTTGCTTGGTGGAGTCATTGGTTTAACCATTGCGACAGGCTTAACCGCTATAGCTGGCATACTCTTGCAAGGTTTGATTGCGGGTATAGAAGTGGGAGTATCAATCCCAGTTGCCCTATTTAGTCTTGCAGTTTCGGCTAGTGTGGGTATGATTTTTGGAGTTTTGCCAGCCAACAAGGCTTCGAAACTTGATCCAATTGAAGCCCTTCGTTATGAATAAGTTAAACAAGATGGACACTTGTCTATCTTGTTTTTGTATGGATTTCCCTATCGAAAATCATTAAAAATGTGATATAATGAAGTGTTAGAAAAACAGGTTTCATTTGCCTGGAAAGGAAAAATTATGTCTGAAAAGAATTTTTATATTACAACACCGATTTACTATCCATCTGGTAAACTTCATATTGGTTCTGCCTACACAACCATCGCCTGTGATGTCCTAGCCCGTTATAAACGCCTTATGGGTTACGATGTCTTTTATTTGACAGGTCTTGACGAGCATGGTCAGAAAATCCAGCAGAAAGCAGAAGAAGCTGGCATTACACCTCAAGCTTATGTTGATGGGATGGCAGTTGGAGTCAAAGAACTCTGGCAATTACTAGATATCTCATACGATAAATTTATCCGTACAACTGATGACTACCATGAAAAAGTTGTCGCACAAGTCTTTGAACGCTTGCTGGCTCAAGATGACATCTATTTAGGTGAATACTCTGGCTGGTATTCAGTATCAGATGAGGAATTCTTTACAGAAAGCCAGCTTGCAGAAGTATTCCGTGACGAAGCTGGAAATGTGACTGGTGGTATCGCTCCATCAGGTCACGAAGTGGAATGGGTATCTGAAGAGTCTTATTTCCTTCGTCTTAGCAAGTACCAAGATCGTCTAGTAGAATTTTTCAAAGCTCATCCTGAATTTATCACTCCAGATGGTCGTCTGAATGAAATGCTTCGTAACTTCATCGAGCCAGGTTTGGAAGATTTGGCAGTTTCTCGTACAACCTTTACATGGGGTGTGCCAGTGCCATCTAATCCAAAACACGTTGTCTATGTTTGGATTGATGCTCTTCTTAATTATGCGACAGCTCTTGGCTACGATCAAGATGAACATGGTAATTTTGACAAGTTCTGGAATGGAACAGTCTTCCACATGGTAGGGAAAGACATCCTTCGTTTCCACTCAATCTATTGGCCAATCCTTCTTATGATGTTGGATATCAAATTGCCAGATCGTTTGATTGCCCACGGTTGGTTTGTCATGAAAGACGGCAAAATGTCTAAGTCTAAAGGGAATGTCGTTTACCCTGAAATGTTGGTAGAGCGTTATGGACTTGATCCGCTTCGTTACTACCTCATGCGTAGCCTTCCAGTTGGTTCAGACGGAACCTTCACTCCTGAAGACTATGTAGGCCGTATCAACTACGAATTGGCTAATGACCTTGGCAACCTCCTCAATCGTACGGTTTCTATGATTAACAAGTACTTTGACGGGCAAGTCCCTGCCTATGTAGAAGGTGTAACAGAGTTTGATAATGCTCTTGCTCAAGTAGCTGCTGAATCTATCGCTGATTACCATACACACATGGAAGCAGTTGACTATCCACGTGCTCTTGAAGCAGTCTGGACTCTTATCTCTCGTACTAACAAATACATCGACGAGACAGCTCCATGGGTCTTGGCTAAGGATGAAGCTCTCCGTAACCAATTAGCAAGTGTTATGAGCCACTTGGCAGCTAGCCTTCGTGTTGTCGCTCATTTGGTTGAACCGTTTATGATGGAAACCAGTCGCGCAGTCTTGACTCAACTTGGTTTGGAAGAAGTTTCTAGCCTTGAGAACTTGAGCTTGGCTGACTTCCCAGCAGATGTGACTGTAGTTGCCAAAGGAACTCCAATCTTCCCACGTCTGGATATGGAAGAAGAAATCGCCTATATCAAGGAACAAATGGAAGGCAACAAACCAGCAGTCGAAAAAGAATGGAATCCAGATGAAGTCGAACTCAAACTAAACAAGGAAGAAATCAAGTTTGAAGACTTTGACAAGGTTGAAATCCGTGTCGCAGAAGTCAAAGAAGTTTCTAAAGTAGAAGGTTCTGATAAGTTGCTTCAATTCCGCTTAGATGCTGGTGATGGAGAAGATCGTCAAATTCTTTCAGGAATTGCAAAATACTATCCAAACGAACAAGAATTGGTCGGCAAGAAAGTTCAAATCGTTGCCAATCTCAAACCTCGTAAGATGATGAAGAAATATGTCAGTCAAGGTATGATCCTATCAGCTGAACATGATGGAAAATTAACCCTTCTCACAGTTGATTCAGCTGTACCGAATGGAAGTGTGATTGGGTAAAAATAAAACACTAAAGTCAGTTGGAAGACAAAGTCCTTAGACTACAAGTTTCTAAGGACTTTTCTATGTGTAGAGTTGTATATTAGTATAATAGATGTAAGAATGGTTGAGAATTGTTGCCTAAGTCTCACAAAGAAAATCAAGACTACAAATATAATCAAGTTGGTTTTTACGCGCTAGTTGAACTCATTTCGTAAGACTATTTTCTTGGTCGCAGGTACTTATTCCTCGGATAAAAGGTGTTCTAGTTTATCCCCTGTTACATATGTTGGTTAAAATTCCTCCCATCTAATGTTTCTGCGGTTTCAGTTTCATGCTCCAAACCATCAAGGACATTGAGGTCAATACCGCCTATCGTTGGTTTAAGGGGGGATTGAAACGATAAAATTCCTCATTTTACAACTTATGGTAAGAATTACAGACATCGTTTTCAATATAAGGAAATAATAGAGCAAATTTTTAATCAGGTCCTATCTATTGTATAGAAGAATGGTTTGATTGACCCGATAGAGTGATTTCTAATGTAGAAGTATAATAGATTTTTTGGTATAATAAAAGTTATGGAAATCGAAAAAACCAATCGTATGAATGCGCTCTTTGAATTTTATGCGGCGCTTTTGACAGATAAGCAAATGAATTATATCGAGCTCTACTACGCTGATGATTACAGCCTTGCTGAAATTGCTGAGGAGTTTGGTGTCAGTCGTCAGGCTGTCTATGATAATATTAAGCGGACAGAAAAGATTCTGGAAGATTATGAGATGAAATTGCACATGTACTCGGACTACATTGTCCGCAGTCAGATTTTTGACCAGATTTTGGAGCGCTATCCCAAGGATGACTTTCTGAAGGAGCAGATAGAAATTTTAACAAGCATTGATAATAGAGAATAAGAGGAAGAAACATGGCATTTGAAAGTTTAACAGAACGTTTGCAGAACGTCTTTAAAAATCTACGTAAAAAAGGAAAAATCTCTGAATCTGATGTCCAAGAGGCAACCAAAGAAATTCGCTTGGCTTTGCTCGAGGCCGACGTTGCCTTGCCTGTTGTAAAGGACTTTATCAAGAAAGTTCGTGAGCGTGCAGTCGGCCATGAGGTTATTGATACCCTTAATCCTGCGCAACAAATTATTAAAATCGTTGATGAGGAACTGACAACCGTTTTAGGTTCTGATACGGCAGAAATTATCAAGTCACCTAAGATTCCAACCATCATCATGATGGTCGGTTTGCAAGGGGCTGGTAAAACAACCTTTGCTGGTAAATTGGCCAACAAACTCAAGAAAGAAGAAAATGCTCGTCCTTTGATGATTGCGGCGGATATTTATCGTCCTGCTGCCATTGATCAGCTTAAGACCTTGGGCCAACAGATTGATGTGCCGGTTTTCGCTCTTGGAACAGAAGTACCAGCTGTTGAGATTGTTCGTCAAGGTTTGGAACAAGCCCAAGCTAATCATAATGACTATGTCTTGATTGATACGGCAGGTCGTTTGCAGATTGATGAGCTTTTGATGAATGAACTTCGTGACGTAAAAGCATTGGCTCAACCAAACGAAATTCTCCTCGTGGTTGATGCCATGATTGGTCAAGAAGCGGCCAATGTTGCGCGTGAGTTTAATGCTCAGTTGGAAGTCACTGGGGTCATCCTTACCAAGATTGATGGGGATACTCGTGGTGGTGCGGCTCTATCGGTTCGTCACATCACTGGAAAACCAATCAAGTTCACTGGTACAGGTGAAAAAATTACAGATATCGAAACCTTCCACCCAGACCGTATGTCTAGCCGTATCCTTGGTATGGGGGATATGCTCACTTTGATTGAGAAAGCTTCTCAAGAATACGATGAGCAAAAAGCCCTTGAAATGGCTGAGAAGATGCGTGAAAACACATTTGATTTCAATGATTTCATTGATCAGTTGGATCAGGTGCAAAATATGGGGCCGATGGAAGACTTGCTCAAGATGATTCCAGGTATGGCTAACAATCCAGCCCTTCAAAACATGAAGGTAGATGAACGCCAGATTGCTCGCAAACGTGCTATTGTGTCTTCAATGACACCTGAAGAACGTGAAAATCCAGATTTGTTAAATCCGAGCCGTCGCCGTCGTATCGCTGCAGGTTCTGGGAATACCTTTGTCGAAGTTAATAAATTCATCAAAGACTTTAACCAAGCTAAACAACTTATGCAGGGTGTTATGTCTGGAGATATGAACAAGATGATGAAGCAGATGGGAATCAATCCAAACAATCTTCCTAAAAATATGCCAAATATGGGAGGAATGGATATGTCTGCCCTTGAAGGAATGATGGGACAAGGTGGTATGCCTGACTTATCAGCTCTAGGAGGAGCGGGAATGCCAGATATGAGCCAGATGTTTGGTGGTGGACTAAAAGGTAAAATCGGTGAATTTGCTATGAAACAGTCCATGAAACGCATGGCTAACAAAATGAAGAAAGCGAAGAAGAAACGCAAATAAAAAAGGAAAGCAGAAGTGCTTTCCTTTTTTATATAGCATATGTGCTTTCTATGATTAGGCAATTTTCTTAATCGAAAAATTGACTAAATAGAAAGAGAGATTTCAAATCCTTGCGTCCATTCGGATTTTACTGTAATTTCGATTTTTAAAGCATCTGCTAATTGTTTGACTAGATAGAGCCCCATACCTGTTGATTTTTTCCTTGTATCACCTGAATCACCTGTAAAGCCTTTTTCAAAGATATGAGGAAGGTCACAAGCTTTAACTCCGCAACCATTATCCCTAATAATCAGACTTGTGCGCCCCTTATCTTTTGACATAGAAATACTGAGTTCGGGCTTGTCAGAGCTATATTTAAGGGCGTTGGCGAGTATTTGAGAGAGGATAAATTCAAAACTGCGTTGATCGGTGTAGCAGATTCCTTGTATGTTCTCTAGCTGAATCGTAAATTTCTTTTCTTTGAGCAAGGGATCAAAGTTTTCCAAAAGATCTTGGATACACTCTTGGAGGTCAAGGTCTTCAAATAGAAAATCATTTTTTTCACTTTTCACCCTGTAATAGAATAGTATCTGTGATACATTTCCTTGGATTTGATTTTTCACATAGTCCAACTTAAAAGTTGTATCCTTTGGCAACTGGTCACTTTGATTGTCCAAAAGGAGGGAAAGAAGCGATAGAGGGAGTTTGATTTCATGAGCCCATTTTTCAACATAGTCCTCGTATTCGGCTAGTAATGAGTTGAGCTTTCCTATTTCCGCTTGCCTTTGGTAAAGCGCATTTGCGATTTCTTCGATGCTTTCTTTCTCTGAGGCACTTGATAAACGCAATAATTCCAGCTCCGTATCGACCTTGGGATTGGCTATGAAGGCTTTATAGGCAGCGGATTTTTTTCTTTCTTTTCTTATCAGTAGGAATGATAGGATGAAAAAGAGCAGGACAGTAGCTAAAAGATAGAGAAGGATGAGGGCTTGAAACTTTCTCACGTCTGAAAGCCAAAGCAGGACAGCTGTGAATAAATCAAATGCTAAGAGAACAAGTAACCAAGGCAGATAGGTAGCCAAATATTTAGGATTCTGTTTCATATTCCCTTTCCTCTTCCAATTTGTAACCGATACCTCTGACGGACTTGACTTGAAGTGCAATACCAGCCTGTTTCATCACCTTTTTGAGTCTTGCAATATTTACTTGAAGGGCATTTTCATCGATGAACTCAGTTGTATTCCACAGTTTCATGCTTAGTTCTTCTTTTGTGACGACAGAATCAGTTGCCACTAATAAAGTTTCTAACAATTTCCCTTGATTTTGGGGGAGTAAAATCGAGTGTCCATTGATATAAAGGGTATAGGTCTGTCTATCAAGCAGAAAATTATCTTTTTCAAGTAGATTTTGTCTGCCTTCATAGCGTTTCAAGATATTTTCTATACGTGCCAAAAATCTTTCTTTCTTGAAAGGCTTTGTTAGATACTCATCTGCCCCTAATTTCAGGGCGTAGATTTCATCTTTTAATTGTTCACGGGAAGTGAGAACCAATATAGGGACAGAGCGTTTTGACTTGAGATTTTTACAAATTTGAAAACCTGTTTCTCCTGGCAAATTCAAATCCAGTATGATTAGATCTGTATCGTATTGCAGCACTTGCTGGCTTGTATCTTTGAAGTCAGTCAACTTATCAACTTGATAACCCGCTTTCTCTAACAAGATGACAATTTCATCTCGAATCAAGGCTTCATCTTCAATAACCAGAATATGCTTCATATCGGTTCCTCCTTTTCCTATTTTATTCTACCTTATTCATCTCTTTTGGGTTCCATTAATGACAATAAGTACTTGTTGCTATTTTTCTTTACAATTCTGATATAGATGACTTCAAAGCCAGCTAAGAGCAGTACGATCAGCATGGCTGTGATAAATCTCTGCCCCATAACCATTCTTGCGCTAGTGGGCACTATTCCTGTGAGGAGGGAGCTCACTCCGAAGCTACTACTGATAAGTGCAAGGGCTATTGGTAGACCGAAATACCAGTTGACTTGCTTTTCTGACGATTTACAAAGAGTTTCGTAGTTGGCACCAAGATGGATTAAGGTTTGGTATCGTCTATAGGATTGTCTTTGTCCCATCAAAAACTGAACGCCGATAATTGTATTTGCGACAACAAGGAAGATGATAGACAGATAGATGGTGACATAGCTGGCAGAGATAATGTAAAACAATTGTCTTCCCATATTTTGTATATAGCTTTCATAGCCAAGAGAGGTTTGATTTAGCTTTTCATTGGTATCTGAGATAGCTCTCATCAAGCCTTTTTCCTTGACTAGCTCAGGAGCCAAGATACCGCTAACATAGTTCGAATAGCGACCGTCTGTATAGCTCATAAAAATCTCATCTGGAACTATGAGAGCGACAGAGAGGGTTATCTCATGATCCGTTACGATTGGCAAAGACTCCACCTCGCCAATCAATTTTACATCATTTCCCATGACTTTGATTTGAGGCTTTGTCTTTAGGACAGAGTTGACGAGACTTTCATCAGGCAGAAAATCTTTCCCCATATACAAATATGCTTCCTTATTAGTTAGTTCTAGAGGAGGAAGATTGGCAGCCTTTTTAAGTTCATTGTATTCGGAAACTGGTATGAGGTGGGAATTAGTAGACTGTTTAAATTTATGGAGCAAAATTTCCTTGTTCTTGTTGTCTTTTTGATTTTTCAACTCCTTGATGACCTCTTCAAAGGACACGGATTCGTGTTCTTTAGTTTGGCCTACTTTAATTTGCAGAATCTTTGAAAACTGTGATACTAGTCCGGCAGCTTCAAGCTCTTTTTTAACTGCATTTACATCAAGATTTTCATCTGTTTCCTGCTTGCTATCTCTAAATGTATAATCCAATACGTGGGTTTGATTGCCTGGATTGCCGCTTGCAATGGCCACACCTGCTCCAAAGAGGCACAAGGCAGAGAAAATTAAGAGGGAGCAGACAGCCAGTATAGTTGAGCGTTGGATAACTAATTCCTGAATCTGTCTAAAATTATAGGCATGAAGTTTTCGATTGTTTCCAAGCTTGACCAAAAAGTCTATAAATAAACGCATACCAAAGAAGAGTAGGATAGTTCCCAGAGTTCCTAAGAGAACGGTGATGCCCATTGTTATGACATTTTCCCAAGCTTGTCCACTCATACCCATGTAATAGGCTGTTCCTAGAAGCAAAATTCCGAGGACAGAAGCAAGAAGGTACACCCCCTTGGGGAGTAGTTTCTTCATCCCAGAAGGAGAATAGGCGAGCAGGTTTCCGATTTCCATATTGGCAGTCTTTGTACTTAAAAGGACAAAAACAGCTAATTTTACGGCTAGGAAGCCGATGACTGTATAGAGTAGAGCTGTGGTAGATAGAGAAAATTGATGTTCAATAATCCCTAGTCCCACAATTTTAGCGGTTATTAGGCTAATCAATTCTGAAATTAAGATGGAAATAGGAAGGCCTATTCCAAGGGCAAGGACACTGTTTCTCAAATCCTCGAGTAGGAGCAGTAAGAAGAGTTTGCTTCTTCGCATGCCCAGTGTGAGATAGACACCAAATTCATGTTTTCTCCTTTCCATCTGCATACTGCTTGAGAAGTAGACTAGAAAAAAGAGAATAAAGAGCGTTGCTACATAAAGAATGGGAATCATGCTAAAGAGTTTATTTACAGCGTCACTTTCTATTTGTTTTAGAAAGTGCATCACATCTTGATGAGACAAAGAAAGGATGATGTAAAAGGAGATAATAGACAGAACCATAGAACTGAAATACAAGCCGTTATTTTTTCGATCTCTCTTGCTATTTCTTGAGACTAATTTAGAAAACATTACCATCACCTCCAGCTAGTGCAGCCATGACCTTTAGTATTCTGTGATAGAAGTCTTCTTGACTTTCTCTTGGATAATCGCGACGGATTTCATGGAACAGTTTTCCATCTTGGATAAACAAGATGCGGTTGCAAAAGCTGGCTGCGACAGAATCGTGGGTCACCATGAGAATGGTGGTTTCTTCCACTTGATTCATTTCGGATAATTTTTGCATCAAAATGGTTGCGTTTTTTGAATCCAAAGCTCCTGTGGGCTCGTCCGCAAATACAATCTTAGGGTCTAAAATTAAGGCGCGCGCAGCAGCTACCCTTTGCTGTTGACCACCTGATAATTGAGAAGGGAACTTATCCAGTAGTTCAGAAATATCTAGATATTGGGAAAGTAATTCTAACCGAACCTTGCTTTCGTTAGCATCGACCTCGTGCAAAGACAAGGGAAGTAAAATATTTTCTTTGGCTGTAAGATTGTCCAAGAGCTCAAAATTCTGGAAGAGATAGCCAATTTCCTTGCCTCTATAATCTGCTAATTGGCTCCCTTTTAACTGACCTAAATCCTTTTCTTGCATTTGAATGGAACCGTCAGTTGGCTTGATGATTGTGGCTAGACAGTTAAGAAGAGTTGTTTTCCCAGAACCGCTACTCCCCATAATTCCTAAGAACTCACCTTTTACAACTTGAAAAGATATGCTATCCAAGGCTTTGGTAATATTGGGACCTTTCCCATAATACTTTTTTAATGATTCTACTCGTAAAATTGTGTCCATGTGAAACACCTCCATTTTTTGTTACTTTCATTATAATATGAATCAGAGTAGAATAACACTTACGGATGATGTAAGAAATCTTTATCGCTGACTTTTATAATCAGGTTATTGGAACTATACTTACTATATTATAGCATGCTTTCAGGGATTTAAAAAGAGGAGTAGAGGTTGAGAAATTTTCCTAATATTGAAATCATAAAAAATAATACCACTGAAGTTCATGCTCCAGCGGTATTATTTTTTATTTTATAGGAAACTCTATTCCCATTCAACAGTTGCAGGCGGTTTACTTGTAATATCGTAGACAATACGGTTAACATGATTTACTTCATTTACGATACGTACAGAAATCTTTTGAAGGACTTCCCAAGGAATTTTGGCAAAGTCAGCAGTCATACCATCGATAGAGGTGATGGCACGGATTGCAATCGTGTAGTCATATGTACGACCGTCACCCATAACACCAACTGAACGAACGCCTGTATTAACAGTGAAGTATTGCCAGATATCGCGGTCAAGACCTGCTTTAGCAATTTCTTCACGAAGAATAGCGTCTGACTCACGAACTGTTTCTAGCTTTTCTTCAGTGATTTCACCCATAACACGGATAGCAAGTCCTGGTCCTGGGAATGGTTGGCGCCATACGATATGGTCTGGCATACCAAGCTCTGTACCAAGGGCACGAACTTCGTCTTTATAGAGAGTGTTGAGTGGTTCAATCAATTCAAATTGCATGTCTTCTGGAAGACCACCCACGTTGTGGTGTGACTTGATAGTTTGAGCTGTATCCGTACCAGACTCGATAACATCTGTATATAAAGTACCTTGAGCAAGGAATTTCACATCTTTGAGCTTGCTTGCTTCGTCATCAAATACATACACAAACTCGTTACCGATGATTTTACGTTTTTGTTCTGGGTCAGAAACGCCAGCAAGTTTATCAAGGAAACGTTTAGCAGCGTCTGCTTTGACGATATTCAAACCAAACTTACCACCAAGCATGTCCATAACCTGATCTGCTTCACCTTTACGAAGGAGACCGTGGTCCACGAAGATACAGATCAATTGATCACCAATAGCCTTTTGGAGAAGAACCCCAACTACAGATGAATCAACCCCACCGGATAGACCAAGAAGGACACGTTTATCACCGACAGTTTCACGGATTTTTTGGATCTGCATATCGATGAAGTTATCCATTGACCAATCACCTTTAGCCTTACAGATGTTAAGGGCAAAGTTACGAAGGATATCATTTCCGTATACAGAATGACGAACTTCTGGGTGGAATTGGATACCGTAAATGTGTTTATCTGGGTTTTCAATGGCTGCATATGGACAGTCAGCTGAAGTTCCAGTACGAACAAAATCAGCAGGAATCTCAGTAACTGCGTCACCATGACTCATCAAAACAGTCTGTTCATCAGGTGTTGATTCAAAAAGAGCTGATGGTGTATGAGTTAGAGTTGATTGACCGTATTCACGATTTCCAGCATCACCTGCAGGAACAACTTTTCCTCCAAGTTTATGTGTCAACAACTGCATACCGTAACAGATTCCCAAAATTGGAATTCCAAGTTCGAAGATTTCTGGGTCAATATCAAATGAACCATCTTCGTATACAGAGTTTGGACCACCTGATAGGATAATTCCTACAGGATTGATTTCACGAATTTCAGCAGCTGAAATTTTATGGCTTTTTAGTTCTGAAAAAACACCAATCTCACGGATACGGCGTGAAATCAGCTGGTTGTATTGGCTACCATAGTCCAATACGATGATTTTTTCTACATCTTGCAAATCAGTTGAAATGTTGCTCATCTTTTTCCTTTCTCAAAAGAAATATCTTTTTTCAATATTCTATCACAAATAAGGGCGAATTACCAACTAAACAAGGCGAAGTTTGACTTTTTCTAGTTTATTGGGGTACAATAGAGAAAAGATAGAAATGAAGTGAAAAATATGCTACCCGCTTATATGAAAATCCATGATCAGATTAAAAAGGATATTGACGAACACCGTTGGGCAATTGGTGAGAGACTTCCTAGTGAACGAGACTTAGCAGAGCAGTTTGCGGTCAGTCGCATGACCCTCCGCCAAGCCGTATCTCTATTAGTCGAAGAAGGCGTCTTAGAGCGCCGCGTAGGAAGTGGCACCTTTGTTTCTAGTACTCGGGTACAAGAAAAGATGCGAGGAACAACAAGTTTTACTGAAATTGTTAAGTCCCAAGGTAAAGTACCCTCTAGCCAGCTCATTTCCTACAGAAAAACCATTCCCAATGAGCAGGAAGTTGCCAAGCTAGGAATTTCTCCAACGGAGAATATTATCCGAATGGAACGGGTCCGCTATGCCGACCAAGTTCCTCTAGTTTATGAAGTTGCTTCTATTCCTGAAAAATTCATTAAGGACTTTAAAAAAGAAGAAATCACTAGTCATTTCTTCCAGACCTTGCAAAAACATGGCTACCGTATTGGCAAATCACAGCAGACTATCTATGCTCGCCTTGCTAAGGAAAAGATTGCCCACTATTTGGAAGTTGAAAAAGGACATGCTATTCTTGGTCTGACTCAGATTTCTTACCTAGAAGATGGTACTGCATTTGAATACGTAAAAAGTCAGTATGTAGGCGAACGTTTTGAATTTTATCTTGAGAATAACTAGTCTAGAAAGGCTAGTTTTTTGCTTTCTTAAAAGATTAGAATTGTCAAAACAATCTGTCTAGGCTTGATTTTATCACTTATTTACTATAAAATGAGAAGGAAAAACGTCAAACTTTTATATTGCAAATAGGAGAAAACATGACAAAAACATTAAAACGTCCTGAGGTTTTATCACCTGCAGGGACTTTAGAGAAGCTAAAAGTAGCTGTTCAGTATGGTGCAGATGCTGTCTTTATCGGTGGGCAAGCCTATGGTCTTCGTAGCCGTGCAGGAAACTTTACCTTTGAACAAATGGAAGAAGGTGTCCAGTTTGCGGCCAAGTATGGTGCTAAGGTTTATGTGGCTGCCAACATGGTTATGCACGAAGGAAATGAAGAAGGGGCTGGTGAGTGGTTCCGTAAACTGCGTGATATCGGGATTGCAGCAGTTATCGTATCTGACCCAGCCTTGATTATGATTGCGGCGACTGAAGCACCGGGTCTTGAAATTCACCTCTCTACTCAAGCCAGTGCGACTAACTATGAAACCCTCGAGTTCTGGAAAGAACTGGGCTTAACTCGTGTTGTTTTGGCGCGTGAGGTTTCAATGGAAGAATTGGCAGAAATTCGCAAACGTACAGATGTTGAGATTGAAGCCTTTGTACATGGTGCCATGTGTATTTCATACTCTGGTCGCTGTACGCTTTCAAATCACATGAGTATGCGTGATGCTAACCGTGGAGGTTGTTCTCAGTCTTGTCGTTGGAAATACGACCTTTACGATATGCCATTTGGGAAAGAACGCAAGAGCTTGAAAGGTGAGATTCCTGAAGAATTTTCAATGTCAGCCGTTGATATGTCTATGATTGACCATATCCCGGATATGATTGAAAATGGTGTGGACAGTCTGAAAATTGAAGGACGCATGAAGTCTATTCACTATGTTTCAACAGTAACTAACTGTTATAAGGCTGCTGTTGATGCTTATCTAGAGAGTCCTGAGAAGTTTGAAGCTATCAAACAAGACTTGGTGGATGAGATGTGGAAGGTTGCCCAACGTGAATTAGCAACAGGTTTCTACTATGGTACACCATCTGAAAATGAGCAGTTATTTGGTGCTCGTCGTAAAATTCCTGAGTATAAGTTTGTTGCTGAAGTGGTTTCTTATGATGAAGCGACACAAACAGCGACCATTCGCCAACGGAACGTCATTAACGAGGGGGACCAAGTTGAGTTTTATGGCCCAGGTTTCCGTCATTTTGAAACGTATATCGAAGATTTGCACGATGCCAAAGGCAATAAAATCGACCGTGCTCCTAATCCAATGGAACTCTTGACTATCAAGGTTCCACAACCTGTTCAAGCTGGAGACATGGTTCGAGCTCTCAAAGAAGGACTCATCAATCTTTATAAGGAAGATGGAACCAGCGTCACAGTTCGTGCTTAATAAGCGTGCAGGAGAGGAAAGCTTTCTAGTTGCTTTCCCTTTAATCCTACTTACTAAAAGAACATTAGGTTAAAGAAAATATATTAATTTTCATCCGAGATTCCATCTCGGATTTTTTCATTATTTTTCAGAAAGACCTAGATAATGGACGGATTTATTACAAGTTATTTCCAAAGTTTTCTATATAATAGACTTAAAAATAGTAAAATTGTAAATAATTTTCATTAAACGCTTTCAACGTAAGTAAAAAGTTGACAAATCCAATTTTTAGGACTAAACTAAGTAAGTAAATTTTAATTAAAAGGAGAATTCGTCATGAATTTAACATTTTTCGGTCTATGTCTTGCCTGTATGGGTGTATCTCTTGGTGAAGGTATGTTGATGAACGGTTTGTTGAAATCAGTTGCTCGCCAACCAGATATCATCTCAGAACTACGTAGTTTGATGATCCTAGGGGTTGCCTTTATTGAAGGTACTTTCTTCGTTACTCTTGTCTTTTCATTTATCATCAAATAAAAGAAGTATAAATTGAAAAAGGGAGGATTTTAGATGGAAGAAAGTATTAATCCAACCATCAATATTGGTCCTGTTACCTTTAATTTAACCATAGTAGTTTTGACTTTGTTGACTGTAGCACTTATTTTTGGCTTTATTTATTGGGCAACTCGAAATATGACTTTGAGACCCACAGGAAAACAAAATGTATTAGAGTATTTATTTGATTTTGTTGTTGGATTTACAAAATCAAACCTTGGTCCAATGATAAAGGATTATTCTCTCTTTTATTTCTGTTTATTCCTATTTATGGCCATTGCAAATAATATTGGCTTAATGGCTAGAATTCAGACTACAGATGGTGTAAATCTTTGGACCTCACCAACAGCAAATTTGTCATTTGACTTGGTCTTGTCTTTTACAATTATCTTAATGACCCACGTAGAAGGAATTCGACGTCGTGGAATCAAAAAGTATTTAAAAGCATTTGTAACACCAGGTTTTATGACACCAATGAATCTCTTGGAAGAAGTTACCAATCTCCTTTCACTTGCATTGCGGGTATTTGGTAATATCTTTGCAGGAGAAGTGATGGCAAGTATGTTAGTCCTACTTTCTCATCAGGCCTTCTATTGGTATCCTATTGCTTTTGGAACAAATCTAATCTGGACTGCATTTTCTGTTTTTATTTCTTGTGTACAAGCATATGTATTTACATTGTTATCTTCAATGTACCTAGGAAATAAAATTAATGATGAAGAATAGAAAGGAGTAGTTTATGAATGTAACAGTAGGTGAATTACTTGGTGATTTTATACTAATCGCTGGTTCCTTTATTCTCTTGCTAGTCTTGGTTAAGAAATACGCTTGGTCAAATTTGGCTAGCATTTTCGAACAAAGAGCAGAAAAAATTGCAGCAGATATTGACGGAGCTGAACAAGCACGTCAAAAAGCAGAAGTATTGGCTCAAAAACGCGAAGATGAATTGACTGGTAGCCGTAAAGAAGCTAAGACAATCATTGAGAATGCGAAAGAAACAGCTGAGAAAAGTAAAGCTAGTATTTTAGCAGATGCTAAGCTAGAAGCAGGACGCTTGAAAGAAAAAGCGAACCAAGAAATTGCTCAAAATAAAGCTGAAGCTTTACAAAGCGTTAAGGGTGAGGTAGCAGATTTGACAATCAGCTTGGCTGGTAAAATCATCTCACAAAACCTTGACGGTCATGCCCATAAAGAACTCATTGATCAGTATATCGATCAGTTAGGAGAAGCTTAATGGACAAGAAAACAGTAAAGGTAATTGAAAAATACAGCATGCCTTTTGTCCAATTGGTTTTAGAAAAAGGAGAAGAAGACCATATCTTTTCAGACTTAACTCAAATCAAGCAAGTTGCTGAAGAAACAGGTTTACCTTCTTTTTTAAAAAAAGTGGCAGTAGACGAGTCTGACAAGGAAAAAACGATTGTATTCTTCCAAGATTCAGTGTCACCTTTATTGCAAAACTTTATTCAGGTTCTTATCTACAATCACAGAGCAAATCTTTTTTATGATATTCTTGTAGATTGCTTGAACCGACTTGAAAAAGAAACAAATCGATTTGAAGTGACGATTACATCAGCTCATCCTTTAACTGATGAACAGAAGAGTCGCTTGCTCCCTTTGATTGAGAAAAAAATGTCTCTTAAAGTAAGGAGTGTAAAAGAACAAATCGATGAAAGTCTTATTGGTGGTTTTGTCATTTTTGCCAATCACAAGACAATTGATGTGAGTATTAAACAACAACTTAAAGTTGTTAAAGAAAATTTGAAATAGAAAGTGGTGTTCTTTTGGCAATTAACGCACAAGAAATCAGCGCTTTAATTAAGCAACAAATTGAAAATTTCAAACCCAATTTTGATGTGACTGAAACAGGTGTTGTAACCTATATCGGGGACGGTATCGCGCGTGCTCACGGCCTTGAAAATGCCATGAGTGGAGAGTTGTTGATTTTTGAAAACGGCTCTTATGGGATGGCTCAGAACTTGGAGTCAACAGACGTCGGTATTATCATCCTAGGTGACTTTACAGATATCCGTGAAGGCGATACAATCCGCCGTACAGGTAAAATCATGGAAGTCCCAGTAGGTGAAAGTCTGATTGGTCGTGTTGTGGATCCACTTGGTCGTCCAGTTGATGGTCTTGGAGAAATCCACACTGATAAAACTCGTCCAGTAGAAGCACCAGCTCCTGGTGTTATGCAACGTAAGTCTGTATCAGAACCATTGCAAACTGGTTTGAAAGCTATTGACGCCCTTGTACCGATTGGTCGTGGTCAACGTGAGTTGATTATCGGTGACCGTCAGACAGGGAAAACAACCATTGCGATTGATACAATCTTAAACCAAAAAGGTCAAGATATGATCTGTATCTATGTTGCGATTGGACAAAAAGAATCAACAGTTCGTACGCAAGTAGAAACACTACGTCAGTACGGTGCCTTGGACTACACAATCGTTGTGACAGCCTCTGCTTCACAACCATCTCCATTGCTCTTCCTAGCTCCTTATGCTGGGGTTGCCATGGCGGAAGAATTTATGTACCAAGGTAAGCATGTTTTGATCGTTTATGATGATCTTTCAAAACAAGCGGTAGCTTATCGTGAACTGTCTCTCTTGCTTCGTCGTCCTCCAGGTCGTGAAGCCTTCCCAGGGGATGTTTTCTATCTTCACAGCCGTTTGCTTGAGCGCTCAGCTAAAGTTTCTGATGAACTTGGTGGTGGATCAATTACAGCCCTACCATTTATCGAGACACAAGCAGGAGATATCTCTGCCTATATCGCAACTAATGTGATTTCAATCACTGATGGACAAATCTTCCTTGGTGATGGTCTCTTCAATGCGGGTATTCGTCCAGCCATCGATGCGGGTTCATCTGTATCACGTGTAGGTGGTTCTGCGCAAATCAAAGCCATGAAGAAGGTTGCTGGTACACTTCGTATCGACCTTGCTTCATACCGTGAGTTGGAAGCCTTCACTAAGTTTGGTTCTGACTTGGATGCAGCAACACAGGCTAAGTTGAACCGTGGACGTCGTACAGTTGAAGTCTTGAAACAACCTGTTCACAAACCATTGCCTGTTGAGAAACAAGTAACTATTCTCTATGCTTTGACACATGGTTTCTTGGATACTATTCCAGTAGATGATATCGTTCGTTTCGAGGAAGAGTTCCATGCCTTCTTTGATGCTCAACATCCAGAGATTTTGGGAACCATTCGTGATACAAAAGACTTGCCAGAAGAAGCAGTCTTGGATGCTGCGATTACAGAGTTTCTCAATCAAACCAGCTTCCAATAAGAATAGAGGTGTCAGATGGCAGTATCTCTAAATGATATTAAAACAAAAATCGCCTCAACAAAAAATACGAGTCAAATCACTAATGCCATGCAAATGGTATCGGCTGCTAAGCTAGGTCGCTCTGAAGAAGCAGCTCGCAACTTCCAAGTTTATGCTCAGAAAGTTCGCAAACTTTTGACAGATATTCTTCATGGTAATGGAGCTGGTGGTTCAACCAATCCGATGTTGATTAGCCGTCCCGTGAAGAAGACAGGCTATATCGTCATTACTTCAGATCGCGGTTTGGTTGGAGGGTATAATTCTTCTATTCTGAAAGCTGTTATGGAGTTGAAGGAAGAATACCATCCAGATGGTAAAGGTTTTGAAATGATCTGTATCGGTGGAATGGGAGCTGACTTCTTTAAGGCCCGTGGCATTCAACCACTTTATGAACTACGTGGCTTGGCAGACCAACCGAGCTTTGATGAAGTTCGTAAGATTATTTCAAAAACTGTTGAAATGTACCAAAATGAACTTTTTGATGAGCTTTATGTTTGCTACAACCACCATGTCAATACGCTAACCAGTCAAATGCGTGTGGAACAAATGCTTCCGATTGTTGACTTGGATCCAAATGAAGCAGATGACAGTTACAGCTTGACCTTTGAATTGGAAACTAGCCGAGAAGAAATTTTGGAGCAGTTATTACCTCAGTTTGCAGAAAGTATGATTTACGGGGCTATTATCGATGCTAAGACAGCTGAAAATGCTGCGGGTATGACAGCCATGCAAACAGCGACAGATAATGCTAAGAAAGTCATTAATGATTTGACAATTCAGTATAACCGTGCCAGACAGGCGGCGATTACACAAGAAATTACAGAAATCGTAGCAGGAGCTAGTGCCTTAGAATAGGCACTAGTCCAGCTCGTATGAAAATGAACTTAGGACCTAGTTAAGCTAGGGACCGACAGTATCTTATATAGAATAGGAGAAGGAGATGAGTTCAGGTAAAATTGCTCAGGTTATCGGTCCCGTTGTAGACGTCTTGTTTGCAGCAGGGGAAAAACTTCCTGAGATTAACAATGCACTTGTCGTCTACAAAAATGACGAAAGAAAAACAAAAATCGTCCTTGAAGTAGCCTTGGAGTTGGGAGATGGTATGGTCCGTACTATCGCCATGGAATCAACAGATGGTTTGACTCGTGGAATGGAAGTATTGGACACAGGTCGTCCAATCTCTGTACCAGTAGGTAAAGAAACTTTGGGACGTGTCTTCAATGTTTTGGGAGATACCATTGACTTGGAAGCTCCTTTTACAGAAAATGCAGAGCGTCAGCCAATTCATAAAAAAGCTCCAACTTTTGATGAGTTGTCTACCTCTTCTGAAATCCTTGAAACAGGGATTAAGGTTATCGACCTTCTTGCCCCTTACCTTAAAGGTGGTAAGGTTGGACTTTTCGGTGGTGCCGGGGTTGGTAAAACCGTCTTAATCCAAGAATTGATTCACAACATTGCCCAAGAACACGGTGGTATTTCAGTATTTACCGGTGTTGGGGAACGTACTCGTGAGGGGAATGACCTTTACTGGGAAATGAAAGAATCAGGCGTTATCGAGAAAACAGCCATGGTATTTGGTCAGATGAATGAGCCACCAGGAGCACGTATGCGTGTTGCCCTTACTGGTTTGACAATCGCTGAATATTTCCGTGATGTAGAAGGCCAAGACGTTCTTCTCTTTATCGATAATATCTTCCGTTTCACTCAGGCTGGTTCAGAAGTATCTGCCCTTTTGGGTCGTATGCCATCAGCCGTTGGTTACCAACCAACACTTGCTACGGAAATGGGTCAATTGCAAGAGCGTATTACATCAACTAAAAAGGGTTCTGTAACCTCTATCCAGGCTATCTATGTGCCAGCTGATGACTATACTGACCCAGCGCCAGCAACAGCCTTTGCTCACTTGGATTCAACAACAAACTTGGAACGTAAGTTGGTACAATTGGGTATCTACCCAGCCGTTGACCCACTTGCTTCAAGCTCACGTGCCTTGGCACCTGAAATCGTTGGAGAAGAGCACTATGCAGTTGCTGCTGAAGTAAAACGCGTCCTTCAACGTTACCATGAATTGCAAGATATCATTGCTATCCTTGGTATGGATGAGCTTTCTGATGAAGAAAAGACCTTGGTTGCTCGTGCTCGCCGTATCCAGTTCTTCTTGTCACAAAACTTCAATGTTGCGGAACAATTTACTGGTCAGCCAGGTTCTTATGTTCCAGTTGCTGAAACTGTACGTGGCTTTAAGGAAATCCTTGATGGTAAACACGACCACTTGCCAGAAGATGCCTTCCGTGGTGTAGGTTCTATCGAAGATGTGATTGCAAAAGCTGAAAAAATGGGATTTTAAGAGGTGATCTATGGCTCAGTTAACTGTCCAGATCGTGACACCAGATGGTCTCGTCTATGATCACCATGCCAGCTATGTATCGGTTCGAACCCTGGATGGTGAGATGGGGATCTTGCCACGACATGAAAATATGATTGCGGTTTTAGCAGTTGATGAAGTAAAGGTAAAACGTATTGATGATGAAAATCACGTGAACTGGATTGCAGTGAACGGAGGCGTTATCGAAGTTGCCAATGGCGTTATCACAATTGTTGCTGACTCTGCAGAACGTGCTCGTGATATCGACGTTAGTCGTGCAGAACGTGCCAAACTTCGAGCAGAGCGTGAAATTGAAGAAGCACAAGACAAACACTTGATTGACCAAGAACGTCGTGCTAAAATTGCTTTGCAACGTGCCATAAACCGTATTAATGTCGGAAAAAGACTATAAGAAAAAAATGAACTTGAGTTACCAAGTTCATTTTTTATGTTTTCTTAAGGGGCAAAACTGATGCAAAATTAGAATTGTCTAGAGATATAAAAGATAATTAAAATATTGCATAGTTCAATTTGCGTAGCAGAAATCATACAAATGAAATTGATTATAGTAAAATAGAATTAGAATTATTAAGAAAGTTGGTTCTTTATTGGAAACGATAGTATTTTCAATCTCCGTTTTTTTAGCAGGGATCTTGTCCTTCTTTTCCCCTTGCATTTTCCCTCTGTTACCTGTCTATACTGGTATCTTATTGGATGATCAGGATAGTGCAAAAAGTTTTTCATTATTTGGGAAAAAAGTTGCCTGGTCAGGTTTGATTCGAACACTTTGCTTTATTGCAGGTATCTCTCTCATTTTCTTTATCTTAGGATTTGGTGCTGGTTACTTTGGTAATATTCTCTATGCAAATTGGTTTCGATATGTCATGGGAACAATTATTATCATTTTGGGCCTTCACCAGATGGAAATTTTTCATTTTAAGAAATTAGAGGTTCAAAAAAGCTTTACCTTTAAAAAATCAGATTCTAATCGTTATTGGTCAGCTTTTTTACTTGGTATTACCTTTAGCTTTGGTTGGACGCCTTGTATTGGGCCGGTTTTAAGTTCTGTCTTAGCACTTGCGGCTTCTGGAGGTAATGGCGCTTGGCAAGGAGCTATCTATACTCTTATTTACACTCTGGGAATGGCCATTCCTTTCTTGGTCTTGGCTCTAGCTTCAGGCGTAGTGATGCCTTATTTTAGTAAACTCAAGCGCCATATGATGCTACTGAAGAAAATTGGTGGTTTCCTCATTATTTTAATGGGAATTTTGTTACTATTAGGACAAGTAAATGTTCTAGCTGGTATTTTTGAATAAAGGAGAAAAAGATGAAAAAAGTAATGTTTGCTGGCTTAAGCCTCTTGTCACTAGTTGTATTGATGGCCTGTGGCGAGGAAGAGACTAAAAAGACTAAAGCTCCACAACAATCCCCAAAACAACAGCAACAAACGCCTGTACAACAAATTGCTGTTGGAAAAGAGGCTCCAGACTTCACCTTGCAATCTATGGATGGTAAAGAAGTTAAGTTATCTGATTATAAGGGGAAAAAAGTCTACTTGAAGTTTTGGGCTTCATGGTGTGGTCCATGTAAGAAAAGTATGCCTGAGTTGATGGAATTAGCTACGAAACAAGATCGTGATTTCGAAATTCTTAGTGTCATTGCACCAGGAATTCAAGGTGAAAAAACTGTCGAGCAATTCCCACAATGGTTCCAAGATCAAGGTTATAAAGATATCCCAGTTCTTTATGACACAAAAGCAACCACATTCCAAGCTTATCAAATTCGAAGCATTCCTACAGAATACCTGATTGACAGTCAAGGAAAGATTGGAAAGATACAATTTGGTGTTATCAGTAATGCGGATGCAGAAGCAGCCTTTAAAGAAATGAACTAGAATCAAGATTTTAAAATAGTATTTATACAATCAATCCCCTAGATTTTAGATAGTATTAATCTAAGATTTAGGGGATTTTTGCTATCAATAAATTAAGTTTAAAAAAAGAAGGGAGTTCTGTATTATACAGATTCCCCTTTTTTTCTTTAAACATAATATTTATTTTTTAGCTTTAAGAAGTTTATTATATCATAGCTTCTCGTTGATAAAGCGGATAAACTGATTCCACCAAACTTTTAAGAAGAAGGCTTTTTCTACTTTCTTTTCTGCTACCATTTCAAAACTAGGACGTTCTGTGGTGATGTAACCTTGACCAATCAAGTCTGAGTCTTCATAAGTCAAATGTCCAACCACTGTTCCGGCTTCAAGTGGTGCTGGAATTGCCTTAGAATCAGGTGTGAATTGAACAGATTGAGAAGATTGATTTCCAATACGTTCAATTAGAGAGATATCATCTTTAGCAACAGCAGTGACTGTATCTTCTTTTCCGTCTTGTACAGGGACTTTGCTATCTTGATAGGCATCACCTTTCTGAACGATTTTGCGAAGTGTGAATGTAGAAGAGATATAATCCATTAGTGAAGATGTAGCTGTGAAGCGAGCGTAAAGATTATTGTCTTGATGATCCGCATTCAAAACAACTGTGATAACCCTCATGCCTTTTTCGACAGTAGTACCAACAAAAGACTCTCCAGCCTTATCTGTGGTCCCTGTTTTTAATCCATCAAAACCACCGCGATAAGCAGGCATACCCTCTAACATGTAATTGGTAGAAGTGATTGTCATTCCAGCAAAAGTAGAAGAAGGTTTTTTCGTGATTTCTAAGACTTGTGGGTATTTTTTGATGAGGTTGCGAGCAACGATAGCGACATCATAAGCACTGAGCTTATTTTCCTCATCTTTTTTAGAGCCTGGGTAAATGTTATCACCTAGACTCTCATTGTTAAGCCCCGTCGTATTGACAACAGTTGCATCCGAAATTCCCCATTCCAAGAGTTTTGCCCGCATCATATCGACGAAATCTTTTTCTGAGCCAGCAATTTTCTCAGCTAGCGCAATAGCCGCACTGTTGGCGCTAGATACCAGGGTTGCCTCAAGTAGTTGTTCGACGGTATAATTACGAGCTTCCATAGGAACGTTACTCGCTTCAGAATTTGTCGTTAATTTGTAAGGATAATCAGAAATATCTACCGGAGTTGATAGTGTAATACTGCCGTTTTCCAAGGCTTCATAGACAAGATAAACAGTAATTAACTTTGTGATTGAAGCAATTTCAACTGGCTGGGTTGCATCTTTCTCATAGAGAATTTTACCAGTATTCGCCTCAACAGCAATTGCATGTTTAGCAGCAATATTAAAATCTTGGGCAGCAACAGTAGATGCTGAGCCAATAACGGAAAGGCTTAAAAGAGTTAAAATTATTTTTTTCATAGTAAGTTTATTCTATCATAAAGAAAAAAATATTCCCAGTTTCATGATAGAAGAAAGAAGCTTTTTTGAAAGTGTGGTAAAATAGATGAATGGAGGTACTTCATGTTTCGTAAGAATAAATTATTTTTTTGGACCAGTGAGATTTTACTATTAACCATCATCTTCTATTTATGGAGACAGATGGGAGCGATTATTACACCTTTTGTAAGCGTTGCAAACACTATAATGATTCCCTTTCTTTTAGGTGGTTTTTTATATTATTTGACCAATCCTATTGTAAATTTTTTACAAAAGTATTTCAAAATTAACCGTATCATTGGTATTTTACTAACCTTGTGTGCCTTGGTCTGGGGGCTAGTTATTGGAGTAGTTTATCTTTTACCGATTTTGATTAATCAGTTGACCAGTTTGATAGCAACAAGTCAGACAATTTATAGTCGTTTGCAAGATTTGATTGTGGATTTATCTACTTATCCAGCCTTTCAAAATTTAGATATTCAAGCGACAATTCAACAATTAAATCTATCCTATGTAGATATTCTACAAAATATCTTAAATAGTGTGACGAATAGTGTTGGAAGTGTCTTATCTGCGCTCTTTAGTACCGTTTTGATTATTATCATGACCCCTGTGTTCTTAATTTATTTTTTGTTAGACGGTAACAAGTTCTTGCCGATGCTTGAACGTACTGTTTTAAAGAGAGATAAGCTACATATTGCAGGCCTATTAAAGAATTTGAATGCGACAATTGCTCGCTATATTAGTGGAGTTGCAATTGATGCGATTATTATTGGGTGTTTGGCCTTTATTGGATATAGTATTATTGGTTTAAAATATGCTTTGGTCTTCGCCATCTTTTCAGGATTAGCCAATCTCATTCCTTATGTGGGACCAAGTATTGGCTTGATTCCAATGATTATCGCTAATGTCTTTACTGATCCTCATAGAATGCTGATTGCAGTTGTTTATATGCTGATTATTCAACAAGTAGATGGAAATATCCTCTACCCTCGAATCGTTGGTGGGGTAATGAAGGTTCATCCAATTACGATTTTAGTATTGCTTTTGTTATCAAGTAATATCTATGGTGTCATTGGCATGATTGTCGCAGTACCAACCTATTCTATCTTGAAAGAAATTTCTAAGTTTTTATCACGTTTGTATGAAAATCATAAAATAATGAAAGAACGAGAAAGAGAATTAGCTAAGTAAAAGTCAGGAAATTCCTGATTTTTCTTTTTATTTAGGCAAGTGATAGGAGTGGAAGTGCCGTTTAGATTAGTAGATTAAGAATAATTCACAAAAACTTTGTAAAACACTTGCAATTTAGCTGAAATTTGATAAAATAGTAAGGAAAGTTAGACTGTATTGCCTACTGTCTATCTATAAAATATATTTTATTGGAGGCTTTTACTCAAATGGCAAAAGAAAAATACGATCGTAGTAAACCACACGTTAACATTGGTACTATCGGACACGTTGACCACGGTAAAACTACCCTAACTGCAGCTATCACAACTGTTTTGGCACGTCGCTTGCCTTCATCAGTTAACCAACCTAAAGACTATGCGTCTATCGATGCTGCTCCAGAAGAACGCGAACGCGGTATCACAATCAACACTGCGCACGTTGAGTACGAAACTGAAAAACGTCACTACGCTCACATCGACGCTCCAGGACACGCGGACTACGTTAAAAACATGATCACTGGTGCCGCTCAAATGGACGGAGCTATCCTTGTAGTAGCTTCAACTGACGGACCAATGCCACAAACTCGTGAGCACATCCTTCTTTCACGTCAGGTTGGTGTTAAACACCTTATCGTCTTCATGAACAAAGTTGACTTGGTTGACGACGAAGAATTGCTTGAATTGGTTGAAATGGAAATCCGTGACCTATTGTCAGAATACGACTTCCCAGGTGACGATCTTCCAGTTATCCAAGGTTCAGCTCTTAAAGCCCTTGAAGGTGACACTAAATACGAAGACATCGTTATGGAATTGATGAACACAGTTGATGAGTACATCCCAGAACCAGAACGTGACACTGACAAACCATTGCTTCTTCCAGTCGAAGACGTATTCTCAATCACTGGACGTGGTACAGTTGCTTCAGGACGTATCGACCGTGGTATCGTTAAAGTCAACGACGAAATCGAAATCGTTGGTATCAAAGAAGAAACTCAAAAAGCAGTTGTTACTGGTGTTGAAATGTTCCGTAAACAACTTGACGAAGGTCTTGCCGGAGATAACGTAGGTGTCCTTCTTCGTGGTGTTCAACGTGACGAAATCGAACGTGGACAAGTTATCGCTAAACCAGGTTCAATCAACCCACACACTAAATTCAAAGGTGAAGTTTACATCCTTACTAAAGAAGAAGGTGGACGTCACACTCCATTCTTCAACAACTACCGTCCACAATTCTACTTCCGTACTACTGACGTTACAGGTTCAATCGAACTTCCAGCAGGTACTGAAATGGTAATGCCTGGTGATAACGTGACAATCGACGTTGAGTTGATCCACCCAATCGCCGTAGAACAAGGTACTACATTCTCTATCCGTGAGGGTGGACGTACTGTTGGTTCAGGTATGGTTACAGAAATCGAAGCTTAATTCGATTTAGTTCCCAGAAGAACAATTATTTAAGTCAGACACTAAAAGAATCTTGCTTTGCAAGGTTCTTTTTCATTATGTCACTATTAGTCCGTCTAGCTCCGTTAGGTGTGAGACAAATAAATGATGGCTGTGAAATATTTTTACTTTTCATGGAAAAATTGTTTTGAGAAAGATTCCATCTTTTTTTGGGGGGAGTAATTTGTAGATATAAAAAAAACAAACACTAAAATGATGTTTGTCTTTGGTGTGTAGCTCCGTTAGTTGGTCAGTTATAATTATGTTAATTAGCAAATCTGATGCAGACCGCTTCTGGGACATGGAAGTCATTAGAAAGTTCTGCTAGACGACCAGTTTCAGGATTGCGTTTAAAGACGGTTGCATTGTCAGAGTCTTGATGGATAGCAATGACAAATTCTTGATCCGGTGTCAAATCAAAATCACGTGGAGTCTGACCATGAGTCGGAACGATTTCTAACAACTCTAAACTACCGTCCGCAAGGATTGTATATACTGCGATAGAATCATGACCACGGTTAGAAGCGTAGAGGTATTTACCGTCTTTAGAGAGACGAATAGCAGCAGTACCATTAAAGCCTTCATAACCGTCTGGTAGAGTTGAAATGACTTGCATGCGTTCAAATTCGCCAACACCATCGTAGATTAGAACTTCGATAGTGCTATTAAGTTCACAAATGAGATAAGCAATTTTATAATGGTTATGGAAAATAATATGGCGTGAGCCTGCTCCTGGCTGGCTGTGATAGGTATAGAGTTTAGATAATTTTCCTTCTTGATCAAGATCATAAGTGATGACTTGGTCAGTTCCCAAGTCACAGGTCACTAGATAGTGGTCAGGTGTTAAATCTGTATAGTGAACATGTGGAGAAGCTTGATTTTCATGTGGACCTTGGCCACTGTGTTGATCCACATCACTAAGTAGAAGACGACCATCTTCCTGACGTTTATAAACAAAGACCTGTCCCTTGTGGTAGTTTGCTGCGTACACCAAATCACGCTTTTCATCAACGGCAACATAACAGTGGGGAGCTCCTTCTTCCACGACATGATTTAATAAGGTTCCATCAGTTTGATAGGCTGCAATCCCCCCCTTATCGTCTTGACTACCAACAGTGTATAAATGTTGGTGTTGGTCAAAGGCAAGGTAGGTCGGACTTGGCTCAGCTGCAAAAAGTTCTAAATTTGAAAGCTGACCAGTTTCTGTATCGAAGTCTGCCTTGTAAATCCCTTGGGAAGTCCGACGTGTATAAGTTCCAAAATAAACAGTTTCTTTCATAACTTTACCTCTTTATAAAGATAAGTCTATTATATCACAAAATGAATTTATAATATGCTATGCGGTGCAATTCAATGGAATGTAAGCACTTTAAAAAGAGTTATTTTGATTTAAAAATGGTATAATGAGAGAACAATAGAAAGGAAGTATTTATGGAGCAAAAAGAGAAACATTTTAGCCTATCTTGGTTTTTCAAGTGGTTTTTGGATAACAAGGCAATTACGGTATTTTTGGTAACCTTATTATTGGGACTGAATCTTTTTATTTTAAGCAAGATTAGTTTTCTATTTTCACCGGTTGTAGACTTTTTGGCAGTTGTGATGTTGCCAGTCATTCTATCTGGTTTGCTATATTATTTATTAAATCCTATCGTTGATTGGATGGAGAAGCATAAGATTAATCGCGTCATAGCAATCAGTATTGTCTTTGTGATCATCGCTCTCTTTATCATTTGGGGCTTGGCAGTCGCTATTCCAAATCTGCAACGTCAAGTTTTAACCTTTGCAAGGAATGTTCCAGTCTACCTCGAAGATGCAGACAGAGTTGTTAATGATTTGGTCACCAAGCGTTTACCAGATGATTTCAGACCTCAATTAGAGCAAGTTTTAACAAACTTCTCTAGTCAGGCTACAGTTTGGGCAAGTAAGGTTTCATCTCAGGCAGTCAACTGGGTGAGTGCCTTTATTAGCGGGGCATCTCAAGTGATTGTTGCCTTGATTATCGTTCCTTTCATGCTCTTTTACCTTTTGCGTGATGGGAAAGGCTTGCGTAACTATTTAACCCAATTCATGCCAACGAAATTGAAGGAACCTGTAGGACAGGTTTTGTCAGATGTGAATCAACAGTTGTCCAACTATGTTAGAGGACAAGTAACAGTGGCTATTATTGTAGCAGTAATGTTTATCATCTTCTTCAAGATTATTGGTTTACGCTATGCAGTTACGTTGGGGGTTACTGCTGGTATTTTAAATCTGGTTCCTTATTTGGGTAGCTTCTTAGCCATGCTTCCTGCCCTAGTATTGGGCTTGATTGCTGGGCCAGTCATGCTTTTAAAAGTAGTGATTGTCTTTATCGTAGAACAAACTATTGAAGGCCGTTTTGTCTCTCCATTGATTTTGGGAAGTCAATTAAACATCCATCCTATTAATGTTCTTTTTGTCTTGTTAACTTCAGGATCCATGTTTGGTATCTGGGGAGTCTTGCTCGGTATTCCAGTTTATGCCTCTGCTAAAGTTGTCATTTCAGCCATTTTTGAATGGTATAAGGTAGTCAGTGGCCTATATGAACTAGAGGGAGAGGAAATCAAGAGTGAACAATAGTCAACAGATGTTACAGGCCTTGGAAGAGCAAGATTTAACCAAGGCTGAGCACTATTTCGTCAAAGCTTTAGAAAATGATCCAAGTGACCTTCTGTATGAGTTAGCTACTTATCTAGAAGGGATTGGTTTTTATCCTCAGGCAAAGGAAATTTACCTGAAAATCATAGAGGATTTTCCAGAGGTTAATCTCAATCTGGCAGCTATTGCTAGCGAGGATGGTCAAATCGAAGAAGCCTTTGCTTATCTTGAGGAAATCCAAGCTGACAGTGACTGGTATGTTTCAGCTTTGGCTCTGAAAGCAGACCTTTACCAGCTGGAAGGTTTGACAGATGTAGCGCGTGAGAAACTGCTGGAGGCTTTGACCTACTCAGAGGATCCTCTCTTGATATTGGGCTTAGCAGAGTTGGATAGTGAGTTGGAAAATTACCAAGAAGCTATTCAAGGCTATGCCCAGTTAGATAATCGTACTATTTATGAGCAAACAGGCATTTCTACCTATCAACGGATTGGCTTTGCCTATGCCCAGTTAGGGAAATTTGAAACAGCTACAGAGTTTTTAGAAAAAGCCCTGGAGTTAGAATACGATGACCTAACAGCTTTTGAGTTGGCCAGTCTTTACTTTGATAGAGAAGAATACCAAAAAGCTGTCCTCTACTTTAAGCAACTTGATACCATTTCACCTGATTTTGAAGGATATGAGTATGGTTACAGTCAGGCCTTACATAAGGAACATCAAGTTCAAGAAGCCCTGCGTATCACTAAGCAAGGCTTAGAGAAAAATCCCTTTGAAACTCGCCTCTTGCTGGCTGCTTCACAATTCTCTTATGAATTGCATGATGCCAGTGGTGCAGAAAACTACCTCCTTACTGCAAAAGAAGACGCTGAGGATACGGAAGAAATCTTACTCCGTCTAGCCACTATTTATCTAGAACAGGAACGTTATGAGGACATTCTAGACTTGCAAAATGATGAGCCAGAGAATCTTTTGACCAAGTGGATGATTGCTCGTTCCTATCAAGAAATGGACGATTTGGATACTGCCTACGAGCATTATCAAGAGTTGGCAGGAGATTTAAAGGATAATCCAGAGTTTCTGGAACACTATATCTATCTCTTGCGTGAATTGGGTTATTTTGAAGAAGCAAAAGTCAATGCGCAAGCTTACTTAAAACTGGTTCCAGATGATGTACAAATGCAAGAATTGTATGAGAGATTGCAGGAATAAAATGTTTTAAAGCTATATCTTATCATTTTTCATAGTATCATCTACAGGTTATTTTATCTATTGTATGGTGAGAGTATATTTGAGTTATTGTGTTTGTATTCGAATTTACAATACAATACATAAGAAGTGAGATAAGTAATATTTTTAAAAGCACAATCTTAGATTTTATAACAATAAAAAGAAAAGTTCTCATTTTATAAGAAACTCAGACTGAAAACAAAGCCCTTAGATTAAAAGTTTCTAAGGGCATTTTTTCTAAAGTTGTATAATAGATGTCAGAAAAGTTGTGAGATGTTTCCTATGTTTCATAAAGAAAATCCAGACAATAACCGCAATCAGGTTGTCTTTTACATGCTAGATAAACTCGTTCCGCAAGAACATTTTCTTAGTCAGATTGGACAAGATATTGATTTTCCTTCATCTATGACTGAATCGTATCCAATAACCACAAATATACTCACAAAGTGTTGATAATCAAGCTAAGTTTATGTGGAAGTTAAGATTGACTTAGAACGGAAAAACCACGGAAAACAGGGCGGGAAATTTTTTTTCATTGAAAAGTATTTTGTAGAGGTTTCAATTTTTTTAAGGATAGGAGATCTGGAGAAATAAAAAAGACAAACACTAGAATAATGTTTGTCTTCGGTATGGAGTTCTCATTTAATGAGAACCTAGTTACAATTAGTTTTTAGAAGCTTCTTGGAATTCTGGGTTTTTCCATGCTTCGTCAATGATAGCTTGTAATTCTTTAGCAGATGCTTGCATTTTTTGAGTTTCTGCGTCGTTCAATGGGATATTTACTGGACGAACAATACCATGTGCACCAACAACAGCTGGTTGACCGATAAAGACGTTTTTAACTCCGTATTGACCTTCTTGGAATACTGAAAGTGGAAGTACTGCGTTTTCATCGTCAAGGATTGCTTTAGTAATACGAGCAAGAGCTACTGCGATACCGTAGTATGTCGCACCTTTTTTGTTGATGATTGTGTAAGCTGCGTCACGAACACCTTCGAACAATTCAATCAATTCAGCTTCTTGAACATTTTGAGTGTCTTTAAGGAATTCTTCAAGGTTTACACCAGCGATGTTAGCGTGTGACCAAACAGCGAACTCAGAGTCACCGTGTTCACCCATGATGTAGGCGTGCACTGAACGAGCATCAACATCCAATTTTTCAGCAAGTGCTTGACGGAAACGAGCTGAGTCAAGTGAAGTTCCTGAACCGATAACGCGTTCTTTAGGGAATCCAGAGAATTTCCATGTTGAGTAAGTCAAGACGTCAACTGGGTTAGCAGCAACAAGGAAGATACCTTTGAAACCTGATTCAACAACTTGAGTTACGATTGATTTGTTGATAGCAAGGTTTTTACCTACAAGGTCAAGACGAGTTTCACCTGGTTTTTGAGGCGCACCTGCAGTGATTACAACAAGGTCAGCGTCTGCACAGTCAGAGTATTGAGCTGCATAGATTTTTTTAGGTGAAGTGAAAGCAAGGGCGTGACTAAGATCAAGCGCGTCACCAACAGCTTTTTCATGCAATTGTGGAATTTCGATAATTCCAAGCTCTTGTGCAATTCCTTGGTTAACAAGTGCAAAAGCGTAAGAAGAACCTACAGCACCATCACCGACAAGGATAACTTTTTTGTGTTGTTTAGTTGAAGTCATTATTCTAAACATCTCCTTAATTTTATTCAGGGATTTCCCCAGTTATTTCAATTTTATCACTTTTAAAAAGCTTTGTCACGGATATGCATTTCAGTTCTTGATGTAAACGTTTTAGTGGTATTAGATACCTGAAATATGGCGGACATTATGGTATAATATAATTTATACTAATAGTGAAATGAGGCATTTATTAATGCAGGATAGAAATTTAGTGAATGTCAATCTGACAAAGGAGATGAAGACGAGCTTTATCGACTACGCCATGAGTGTTATCGTAGCGCGGGCCCTTCCTGATGTTCGAGATGGCTTGAAACCTGTTCACCGTCGGATTCTCTACGGAATGAATGAACTGGGTGTTACTCCAGACAAACCTCATAAAAAATCTGCTCGTATTACAGGGGATGTTATGGGTAAATATCACCCACACGGGGATTCCTCTATCTATGAAGCCATGGTCCGTATGGCTCAATGGTGGAGTTACCGTTACATGCTTGTAGATGGTCATGGGAACTTTGGTTCCATGGATGGTGATGGTGCTGCCGCCCAGCGTTATACTGAGGCACGTATGAGCAAGATTGCTCTGGAGATGCTTCGTGATATCAATAAAAATACGGTTGATTTCGTTGATAACTATGATGCCAATGAACGTGAACCTTTAGTCCTTCCAGCTCGTTTTCCAAATCTTTTAGTTAATGGAGCTACTGGTATCGCTGTCGGTATGGCGACCAATATTCCACCTCATAACTTGGGTGAAACTATTGATGCTGTGAAGTTGGTCATGGACAATCCTGAAGTGACCACTAAGGATTTGATGGAAGTCTTGCCTGGGCCAGATTTTCCAACTGGTGCCCTGGTTATGGGGAAATCAGGCATTCATAAGGCTTACGAAACTGGTAAAGGTTCTATTGTTCTTCGTTCTCGTACTGAAATTGAAGAAACTAAGACTGGCCGTGAGCGCATCGTTGTAACAGAATTTCCTTACATGGTCAATAAAACAAAGGTGCATGAGCATATTGTTCGTTTGGTTCAGGAAAAACGCATTGAGGGCATCACAGCAGTCCGTGATGAGTCAAACCGTGAAGGAGTTCGTTTCGTAATCGAGGTCAAACGAGATGCATCCGCAAATGTTATCCTCAATAACCTCTTCAAGATGACCCAGATGCAAACCAACTTTGGTTTCAATATGCTTGCTATCCAAAATGGGGTGCCGAAGATTTTGTCTCTTCGTCAGATTTTGGATGCTTATATCGAACACCAAAAAGAAGTGGTTGTTCGTCGTACTCGTTTTGATAAGGAAAAAGCGGAAGCGCGTGCTCATATTTTAGAAGGTCTCTTGATTGCGCTAGACCATATCGATGAAGTGATTCGTATCATCCGTGCTAGTGAAACGGATGCGGAAGCACAAGCTGAGTTGATGAGCAAGTTTAAGCTTTCTGAACGTCAAAGTCAAGCCATTCTTGATATGCGTCTTCGTCGTTTGACAGGTTTGGAACGCGATAAGATTCAGTCTGAGTACGATGACCTCTTGGCTCTGATTGCAGATTTAGCAGATATTCTTGCTAAGCCCGAACGTGTTTCTCAAATCATCAAGGATGAATTAGATGAAGTCAAGCGTAAGTTTGGTGATCAACGTCGTACGGAATTGATGGTCGGTGAAGTCTTGAGTCTTGAAGATGAGGATCTAATTGAAGAAGCTGATGTCTTGATCACTCTTTCTAATAAAGGATACATCAAACGTCTGGACCAAGCTGAGTTTACTGCTCAAAAACGTGGGGGGCGCGGTGTTCAAGGCACAGGTGTTAAGGATGACGATTTTGTTCGTGAGTTAGTATCAACTAGCACGCATGATCATTTGCTCTTCTTTACAAATAAAGGACGTGTTTATCGTCTTAAAGGTTATGAAATTCCTGAATATGGCCGTACAGCCAAGGGATTGCCGATTGTCAATCTTTTAAAATTGGATGAAGGCGAAAGTATTCAGACTATTATCAATGTTGAGTCTGAACGCAGTGATGATGCTTATCTCTTCTTCACAACCCGTCATGGCATTGTGAAGAGAACCAGCGTCAAGGAATTTGCTAACATTCGTCAAAATGGACTTAAAGCACTGAATCTGAAAGATGAAGATGAGTTGATTAATGTATTGTTGACGGAAAAAGATACGGACATTATCATTGGTACAAAGTTTGGTTATGCAGTTCGCTTTAATCAATCAGCTGTTCGTGGTATGAGTCGTATCGCCACTGGTGTGAAAGGTGTGAATCTCCGTGACGGAGACACAGTTGTTGGTGCTAGTGTGATTACAGACCAGGACGAGGTTCTTATCATCACAGAAAAGGGCTATGGTAAGCGCACAGTTGCGACCGAATATCCAACTAAAGGTCGTGGTGGTAAAGGGATGCAAACCGCTAAGATTACAGAAAAGAACGGTTCTCTTGCTGGTCTTATGACCGTTAAAGGCGATGAAGATTTGATGATTATCACTGATACGGGTGTCATGATTCGAACTAACGTTGCCGATATCTCACAAACAGGTCGCTCAACTATGGGAGTTAAAGTGATGCGCCTGGACCAAGATGCTAAAATTGTAACCTTTACTACGGTTGCAGCGGCAGAAAAAGAAGAAGTTGGGACAGAAAACGAAACAGAAGGTGAAGCATAATGTCTCATAAAAAGAATAATAAGAAAATCAAACGAAAAAATCTGCTGACAAATATCTTGGCTGTATTTCTCATACTGATCTCTATTGCTTTAATTTTTAATGCAAAGATTCGTGATGCATTTATTGCTTGGAATAGTAATAAATACCAAGTTAGTCAAGTATCAAAAGAAAAAATAGAAGAAAATCAGGACACAGAGGGAAATTTTGATTTTGATTCAGTAAAAGCCATTTCCTCTGAAGCTGTTTTAGCCTCTCAATGGGATAATCAAAAATTACCTGTTATCGGAGGAATTGCAATACCTGAGCTTGAAATTAATTTACCTATCTTTAAGGGGATTGCAAATGTCAATCTTTTATATGGTGCGGGTACCATGAAGCGTGACCAAGAAATGGGTAAAGGGAATTATTCATTAGCTAGCCATCATATTTTCACAGGTGATAATGCTAGTCAGATGCTTTTTTCTCCACTAGATCGTGCGAAAAAAGGGATGAAAATTCACTTGACAGATAAGAATAAAGTGTATACCTATGAAATTAGTGAAGTGAAACGAGTTACACCAGATAGAGTAGATGAAATTGATGACCGAACTGGTGTTGATGAAATTACTTTAGTAACTTGTGAGGATGCAGCAGCTACTGAGCGGATCATTGTAAAGGGTGATTTGAAAGAAACAAAAGATTATTCACAAACATCTGACGAAATTTTGACAGCCTTCAATCAACCATATAAACAATTTTATTAGTTCTAAAAGAATCAGTGAAGATTAAGTTTCATTGATTCTTTTAATATTTTCGTAAAATAAACTTTTATGAAATACAGAAAACGTTTCCTTAATTCTAAAGTTTGTGATATAATTATCACAAATAAAAGTTTTAGGAGTTTATTATGGTTTCTTCAGAATTTATCTCAAAGATTGAATTTGCTTGCAAGAAGAAAGAAAGTCTTTATAGTCAAAGCAAATTTAAGTATGCGATTCGTTCGATGTTCGCAGGTGCATTTTTAACCTTCAGTACAGCTGCAGGTGCAGTTGGAGCTGACTTGATTAATAAAATTGCACCAGGTAGTGGACGCTTCCTATTCCCATTTGTCTTTGCTTGGGGATTGGCCTACATTGTTTTCTTGAATGCCGAGTTGGTAACGTCAAATATGATGTTCTTAACTGCTGGTAGTTTCTTGAAAAAAATCTCTTGGAGAAAAACAGCTGAGATTTTACTTTACTGTACCTTTTTCAACCTTATCGGGGCCTTGATAGCAGGTTGGGGCTTTGCTCATTCGGCAGCCTATGCACATCTGACTCACGATAGTTTCATCTCAGGGGTTGTTGAGATGAAGTTAGGTCGTTCAAATGAATTAATCTTGCTTGAGGCGATTTTGGCAAATATTTTCGTAAATATTGCGATTCTTTCATTTGTTTTGGTCAAAGATGGCGGCGCTAAACTATGGCTCGTTTTATCAGCAATTTACATGTTTGTATTTTTAACAAACGAGCACATCGCTGCGAACTTTGCTTCTTTCGCGATTGTGAAATTCAGTGTTGCTGCGGATTCAATTGCTAACTTCGGTGTTGGAAATATGCTTCGTCACTGGGGTGTAACCTTCATTGGAAACTTTATCGGAGGAGGCCTCTTGATGGGTCTTCCATATGCCTTCCTCAATAAAAACGAAGATACTTACGTAGATTAAGAAAATGAGCACGATTAAGTCGTGCTTTTTCGTTTTTAAAATAGGGTAATAGCTATTTCTTATATCAAAATATAGAAAACTGATATTTGTAAACTATACCTTATGGTGCTACAATATCCTTAATCAAACTATTTGGAGGTCGTTTTATGACTCGTGATTTTAAATTTGAAACTTTGCAACTACATGCTGGGCAAGTTGTGGATCCAGCTACCAAGTCTCGTGCAGTGCCAATTTATCAGACAACATCCTTTGTTTTTGATGACACGCAGGAAGGTGCCGATTTGTTTGCCTTGAGAAAACCAGGGAACATTTATACTCGTATCACAAACCCTACAACAGCTGCCTTCGAAGAAAGAATTGCTGCTCTTGAAGGTGGTGTTGGAGCTCTTGCAACCGCATCAGGTATGGCCGCAGTGACTTATACGATTTTGGCGCTTGCCCATGCTGGTGATCATGTAGTAGCGGCATCAACTATTTACGGCGGGACTTTCAACCTCTTGAAAGAAACCCTTCCTCGTTATGGTATCACAACAACCTTTGTGGATGTGGATAATTTAGAGGAAGTGGAAGCAGCGATCAAAGACAATACCAAGCTTGTATTGATTGAAACCTTGGGCAATCCCTTGATTAACATTCCTGACTTGGAAAAATTGGCTGAGATTGCTCATAAACATCAGATTCCACTAGTTTCGGACAATACTTTTGCTACACCTTATTTGATTAATGTCTTTTCTCACGGTGTAGATATTGCCATTCACTCTGCGACTAAGTTTATCGGTGGACATGGTACAACTATTGGAGGAGTGATCGTTGATAGTGGTCGTTTTGACTGGGCAGCTTCAGGAAAATTCCCTCAATTTGTTGAGGAAGACCCAAGCTATCACAACTTGAGCTATACTCGTGATGTGGGGGCAGCAGCCTTTATTATCGCTGTCCGTGTTCAATTACTTCGTGATACAGGTGCAGCCTTGTCACCATTCAATGCCTTTCTCTTGCTCCAAGGACTTGAAACCCTTTCTCTTCGAGTGGAACGCCATGTACAAAATGCAGAGAAAATTGTTGATTTCCTTGTTAACCATCCTAAGGTAGAAAAGGTCAATTATCCAAAACTTGCAGATAGTCCTTACCATGCCTTGGCTGAGAAATATTTACCAAAAGGTGTGGGTTCCATCTTTACCTTCCATGTCAAAGGTGGGGAGGCCGAAGCCCGCAAGGTAATTGATCATTTAGAAATCTTTTCTGACCTAGCAAATGTGGCAGATGCCAAATCGCTTGTTGTCCATCCAGCAACAACCACTCATGGTCAATTGTCAGAAAAGGACCTAGAAGCAGCAGGTGTTACACCAAACCAAATCCGCTTGTCAATCGGTCTTGAAAATGTTGATGATTTGATCGAAGATTTGCGCTTGGCCTTGGAAAAAATTTAAAGTAAAAAAAGATAAACGGTGGGTTTCGACTCGCTGTTTTTGATTTTCCTTCAGGCATGATATAATGGTTACAGAAGTCTAGAAAGAGGAACGATATGAACGAAATCAAATGCCCCAACTGTGGGGAAGTCTTTACAGTAAATGAAAGTCAGTATGTTGAACTTTTGTCTCAAGTGAGAACGGCAGAGTTTGATAAGGAATTGCACGATCGGATGAAGCAGGAACTGGCCTTGGCAGAGCAAAAGGCCATGAATGAACAACAGTCTAAACTAGCTCAAAAAGACCAAGAAATTGCTCAATTGCAGAGTCAAATCCAAAACTTTGATACAGAAAAAGAATTGGCCAAGAAAGAGGTTGAACAGACAAGCAATCAGGCCTTATTGGCTAAGGATAAGGAAGTACAGTCCTTGGAAAACCAATTGGCGACCTTACGTTTAGAGCATGAAAATCAACTACAGAAGACCCTCTCCGACCTAGAAAAAGAACGAGACCAGGTTAAAAATCAGCTTCTCTTGCAAGAAAAAGAAAACGAGCTTTCTCTTGCTTCTGTTAAGCAAAACTATGAAGCACAGCTCAAAGCAGCAAGTGAACAAGTTGAATTTTATAAGAATTTCAAAGCCCAACAATCTACAAAAGCTATCGGGGAAAGTCTGGAACACTATGCAGAGAGTGAGTTTAACAAGGTCCGTAGTTTTGCCTTTCCAAATGCCTACTTTGAGAAGGATAACAAGGTCTCTCCGCGTGGTTCCAAAGGGGACTTTATCTTTCGTGAGAGTGATGAAAATGGGGTAGAGATTATCTCCATTATGTTTGAGATGAAAAACGAAGCGGACGGAACAGAGAAGAAGCACAAGAATGCAGATTTTTACAAGGAATTGGACAAGGATCGTCGGGAGAAGAACTGTGAGTATGCCGTTTTGGTGACTATGCTTGAGGCCGATAATGACTACTTTAACACAGGGATTGTTGACGTCAGCCACGAGTATGAAAAGATGTATGTGGTTCGTCCCCAGTTCTTCATTCAGCTGATTGGACTCTTGCGTAATGCGGCTCTTAATTCTCTCAAATACAAACAAGAATTGGCCTTGGTTCGCGAACAAAATATTGACATTACGCATTTTGAAGAAGACTTGGATGCCTTTAAACAGGCCTTTGCTAAGAACTATAATTCAGCTTCGACCAACTTTGGTAAAGCTATCGACGAAATCGACAAGGCCATTAAGCGCATGGAAGAGGTTAAGAAGTTCCTGACAACATCTGAGAATCAACTTCGTTTAGCTAACAACAAATTAGAAGATGTTTCCGTCAAAAAATTGACCCGTAAAAATCCAACCATGAAAGCGAAGTTTGAAGCGCTGCAGGGGGAGTAGTATTACCTTAGAAACAGGAGTGTTATATGAAAAGAACTATAGAAATTATTAGAACATGGTCAGCTGATAAAATTGAATTAATTTTTCTTAAAATTATATTTAAATATTTGCTGTATTTTTTAGTGTTTTCAACAGTAATGTTTTATGTTTATATTTTTAACCATTCATCGACCACTTACACAAAGGTATTAACAGTATTTCTTGTCCTTCTTGTATTGTTTATTCTTCTATCTAAATTATTACTAGATAGGGCTTTAATTGAAATTTTATTTGAGGATATCAATTTAACAAAGTATCAGGATATAGTTGCTAGAGCTGATGCAAATTCTTTAAATAGAAATGTTCAGATTCTTCCAAAATATTTGGCAAATGCAAGAGTATCCTTTTATAGAGGACACTTCCAAGATAGTTTAGAATTGCTGAATAAAATAAAAAATAGTAATCTAAAAAAATCTAAAAATCTGTACTATGTATTTCATATCAAGTATTATAGCATCCTAAACTTGCTTCATTTGAATGATTGTTTAGAATTGCAAGAATTAATGGTAGAAATTGAAGAACTAACAAGTAATGTTCAATCGCAAATTTTAAAATATCAGGAAGAAATTTTGAGTTTAAAGGCTATTGTTGATATCTATTGCAATAAAATATCAAACGACTACTTTGACATTACTGAACCAGAAAGTAAGCTAGCTCGAATCATGTTTTCTTATTACGGCGCTCTCAATGCCCAGCTAAAAGGGGATGAAGCTCGTGCCCGTAGTTTGTTTGAAAGTATCGCTCATGAAAATCCAGAACTCTTTTATGTTCAGGAAGCGAAAAAATATTTAGAATCAGTGAAATGAGAGTAATATATGAAATTAATTAAAAAATAGTAAGTAGGGCGACAGAAAACACTCTTTTACAACTTGATAGGGTTATTCTAATTTGCTTATTTTTAGTCTTGGTTGTTTATGTGATGGCAGTATTTTTAATATTTCAAAGCAATTTGGAAATATTGGGACTCATATTATTAGTTATTGACTTTTTAGTTCTCGTCTTTGTATTTTATTTAAGATTTGTATCTAGAAAAGTTATTGTTCTAGTGTTACACGATTCTATTGATCTTAAGCTATATGAAGACATGTTAAGAGTTCAATCAGAAAAATCTATTAAGCCCTTTAGGGCAACATATCGTGAGAATTACCAAATTATCCAAGGTCGAGTGGCTTATTTAAAAGGAGATTTTCAAGCTGCCAAGGAAAATATGTCCAAATATGATTTGAAAAAAATTTGGAAGAGATTCAGAACCCCTGCGTTTTTAATATCAAGCTTTGAACTATTAACAGTTTCCATTCATCTTCAAGATGCGCAAGATATTGCTTTCTTTGAGGAACAATTGTCCAAGGCACCAGATTTTAAAGGAGGCAAAGCTACACTTGTTGCTCAAGCCCAAGCCATAAAAGATATTGTGTTCAATAAAGAAGTGAACGACTACTTTAACATTACTGAGCCAGAAAGTAAGCTAGCTCGAATCATGTTTTCTTATTACGGCGCTCTCAATGCCCAATTAAAAGGAGATGAAGCTCGTGCCCGAAGTTTGTTTGAAAGTATCGCCCATGAAAATCCAGAACTCTTTTATGTTCAGGAAGCGAAGAGCTATTTAGAAAGATAAAACTGATATAAGTTCTTACCGTACGTCACCTATGTGAAAGAACATAACCAGGTCAAACAAGACTACGCAACAGTTAAAACTACTAATGAGACGGGGGTAAGAACGATAGATCATCTCACTCAAATTTTTAATACAACTGGTGAGGTAGTTAGTGGTACTTTTAATACAACTGGTGAGGTAGTTGGTATTGCTTTTAATTGGGTTGTAGAGCATCCTAAGGAAGTAGTAATTGGAGTTGTAGTAGCTACTGCATTCTTCTTTGGCGGGGACTTGTCACAGCTGGAGGTGCTTTACTAGCTTATTTAGCTAGTTTGTTTGTATAAATTAGTTTGTAATTTTTTATAGGAGTTTTTTATGTTAGATAATATTTCTAAGAATATCTCGAATTGGTCATCAATTCGAATCTGCAGTATACTGGAGGTTTTTATTTTATTTTATCTACGTTGGACAATTATTGCAACAGCACTTAGTTTATTATTCGTAAAATCAACCGTCGTTACTACATTATTGCTCATATTTCTAACATTACTGACTATTATCGTTGTAATAACTCATTTTTTAGTAAATCACGTTGCAGAAGTTATTTTATACGAGCAAGTGAATTTTATAAAATATATTTCTCTTTTAACTGAAACTTATGAAAGGCGGCCTGATAATAAAACAGGGAATTTAAATGCCTTAAATCTGGGTTTAGCTAGGTGTGCTTTCTATCAAGGGAATTTTAGTGAGGCAATCCAATATGCTGAACGAATAAGAGTTACAAGTTCTAAATTGAATTTGAAACGTATTTATGAACTAAACATCGTATTTATAGAATCATTATCATACCTTCATTTAAGGGAGACGGATGAAATTTCTAAACTTTTAGTTTCTTATGATTGGGAAAAAATTAAAATAATTGATAAAAATAGAATGTTGGATTTAATTGAACCAGTATCAAAAATACTTAATGGAGAAGTTACAGGCTACTTCGACACCACCGAACCAGAAAATAAGCTAGCTCGAATCATGTTTTCTTATTACGGGGCTCTCAATGCCCAGCTAAAAGGAGATGAAGCTCGTGCCCGTAGTTTGTTTGAAAGTATCGTCCATGAAAATCCAGAGCTTTTCTATGTTCAGGAAGCGAAGAAATATTTAGAATTAGTGAAATGAGAGTAATATATGAAATTGATTGAAAAAATAGTAAGTAGGGCGACAGAAAACACTCTTCTACAACTTGATAGGACTATTCTAATTTGCTCAATTATTGGACTTGTTTTGGATGTGATGGCAGTATGCTTAGTATTTCAAAGCAATTTGGAAATATTGGGATTCATATTATTAGTTATTGTCTTTTTAGTTCTCGGCTTTGTATTTTATTTAAGATTTGTATCTAGAAAAGTTATTGTTCTAGTGTTACACGATTCTATTGATCTTAAGCTCTATGTAGACATGTTAAGAGTTCAATCAGAAAAATCTATTAAGCCCTTTAGGGCAACATATCGTGAGAATTACCAAATTATCCAAGGTCGAGTGGCTTATTTAAAAGGAGATTTTCAAGCTGCCAAGGAAAATATGTCCAAATATGATTTGAAAAAAATTTGGAAGAGATTCAGAACCCCTGCGTTTTTAATATCAAGCTTTGAACTATTAACAGTTTCCATTCATCTTCAAGATGCGCAAGATATTGCTTTCTTTGAGGAACAATTGTCCAAGGCACCAGATTTTAAAGGAGGCAAAGCTACACTTGTTGCTCAAGCCCAAGCCATAAAAGATATTGTGTTCAATAAAGAAGCGAACGACTACTTCGACATTACTGAGCCAGAAAGTAAGCTAGCTCGAATCATGTTTTCTTATTACGGCGCTCTCAATGCCCAATTAAAAGGAGATGAAGCTCGTGCCCGAAGTTTGTTTGAAAGTATCGCCCATGAAAATCCAGAACTCTTTTATGTTCAGGAAGCTAGGAAGTATTTAGAAAAATGAGCTGATATAGTTTTAAAATCTGTCTAAGATAGAATATGTTGATGTAAAGTGAAAAGGGAATTAGAAAGCAAATATGAACGGTATTATCAACTTAAAAAAAGAAGCGGGGATGACCTCGCATGATGCGGTTTTTAAACTGCGTAAGATTTTGGGCACCAAGAAGATTGGCCATGGTGGGACCTTGGATCCGGATGTGGTGGGTGTTTTGCCCATTGCAGTTGGCAAGGCGACCCGCATGGTCGAATTTATGCAGGATGAGGGCAAGGTCTATGAGGGTGAAATTACTCTGGGCTATTCCACGACGACTGAGGATGCTAGCGGGGAAGTGGTCGCAGAGACACCCGTTCTGTCGCCCTTGGATGAAAAGCTTATTGATGAAGCGATTACGAATCTGACTGGACCTATTAGTCAGATTCCGCCTATGTATTCAGCTGTCAAGGTCAATGGTCGTAAGCTCTATGAGTATGCGCGTGCTGGTCAGGAAGTGGAGCGTCCAGAACGTCAGGTGACCATTTATCAATTTGAGCGAACAAGTCCGATTTCTTATGAGGGGAATCTAGCACGTTTTAGTTTTCGTGTGAAATGCAGCAAGGGGACTTACATCCGTACCTTGTCAGTTGATTTGGGAGAGAAGCTTGGTTATGCGGCTCATATGTCACATCTGACTCGAACTAGTGCAGCTGGCTTGCAACTAGAAGATGCTCTTACCTTGGAAGAAATTGCTGCAAAAGTGGAGGCTGGCCAATTAGACTTTCTCCATCCTCTAGAGATTGGGACAGGCGACCTTGTCAAAGTTTTCCTAACTCAAGAAGAGGCTACCGAGGTACGCTTTGGTCGTTTTGTCGAACTCGAACAAACAGAACAAGAATTAGCTGCCTTTGAAGATGATAAATTGTTAGCTATTCTAGAAAAACGGGACAATCTCTATAAGCCAAGGAAGGTTTTTAGCTAGTCTAACTGAGGTGTAGGGAGTGTTGTTTCCCCTAGACTATCCAAATCAGACTATAAATTTTGCAAAAAATGTGATAGAATAGACGACGGATAAAAAAACGGAGGATAGCATGCAAAATAGACCAATCATTATCGGAGTGACAGGTGGTTCTGGTGGAGGTAAGACCAGTGTTTCAAGAGCCATTTTATCGCATTTCCCTGATGAAAAGATTTCCATGATTGAGCATGATTCATATTACAAGGATCAGTCTCACTTGACCTTTGAAGAGCGTGTCAAAACCAACTATGACCATCCTTTTGCCTTTGATACAGACTTGATGATCGAGCAGATTAAGGAATTGTTGGCGGGTCGTCCGGTGGACATCCCGACTTATGACTATACAGAGCATACACGAAGTAACAAGACCTATCGTCAAGATCCTCAAGATGTCTTTATCGTTGAGGGGATTTTGGTCTTGGAGGACAAGCGTCTGCGCGATTTGATGGATATCAAGATTTTTGTGGATACGGATGATGATGTGCGCATTATTCGTCGTATTAAGCGTGATATGGAAGAGCGTGGCCGTAGCCTTGATAGCGTCATTGACCAGTACTTAGGTGTGGTTAAACCTATGTACCACCAGTTTATCGAACCAACCAAGCGTTATGCTGATATCGTCATTCCTGAGGGAGTCAGCAATACAGTGGCTATCGACCTGTTGACGACCAAGATTGCTAAGATTTTGGAAGAAGCTCGAAACAGCAAATAATCAGATGTGGAGGCCTTGCCTCCTTTTTCTATTTTTCCCTCATAATGGTACATAAATGGAGATTTTTAGGCATATTTTTGGTATAATAATACCCATGAAAGAGCAAGAAAATGAATAGTAGGTGGAGATGGAAAAGTATTTATCGGTAACAACTTTGACCAAGTATCTGAAAATGAAATTCGATAAAGACCCTTACTTGGAACGGGTCTATTTAACTGGTCAAGTTTCCAATTTTCGTAAACGACCTACTCACCAATATTTCTCCCTAAAAGATGACCATGCAGTTATTCAAGCGACCATCTGGTCTGGGATTTATCAGAAATTAGGCTTCGACCTAGAAGAAGGAATGAAAATTAATGTGATTGGGCGCGTGCAGGTCTATGAGCCAAGTGGAAGCTACTCCATCATCATTGAAAAGGCAGAGCCTGATGGGGTTGGGGCGCTTGCGATTCAGTTTGAACAACTCAAGAAAAAATTGGCAGAAGAAGGCCTGTTTCAAGAACGCTTTAAGCAACCTCTGCCCCAATTTTCTAAGAGAATTGGTGTAGTAACCAGTCGCAGTGGAGCCGTGATTCGAGATATTATCACGACCGTCAGCAGGCGATTTCCAGGTATCGATATCTTACTTTATCCAACTAAGGTTCAAGGAGATGGAGCAGCGGAAGAAATTGCTCGAAATATTGCGCGTGCCAATCAACGGGACGATTTGGATTTGCTGATTATTGGTCGTGGTGGTGGTTCCATAGAGGATCTCTGGGCCTTTAACGAAGAAATTGTGGTACGAGCTATTTTTGAATCTCGTTTGCCAGTTATCTCTAGTGTGGGGCATGAGACGGATGTGACCTTGGCAGATTTTGTGGCAGATCGACGCGCTGCGACGCCGACAGCGGCAGCTGAACTGGCAACACCTGTGACCAAGTTGGATCTATTAGCTCATTTGCAAAATCAGGAAAAGCGGATGGCAACAGCAGTCCGAAATGTCCTATTTAAGAAACAAGAAGCTTTGAAAAAATGCAGTCAGTCTGTTATCTTTAGACAACCAGAACGTTTGTATGATAGCTATTTGCAACGCTTGGATCAACTGCAACTGCACTTAAAACAAAGTTTGCGAACACGGATTTCTGATAACAAACAGACAGTACAAGCAAGGACGCATCGACTGGTACAATTATCACCCGTTACCAAAATCCAACGCTATCAAGACCGTCTAGGTCAGTTGGACAAGCTTCTCCGTAGCCAAATGGCTCTGGTTTATGATGCCAAAGTTGCTGAGGTCAAGAGATTATCAGAAGCCTTACTGATGTTGGATACCAGTCGAATCGTGGCGCGTGGCTATGCAATTGTCAAAAAAGAAGAGTCCGTTGTAGATTCGGTTGAGAATTTAAAGATAACAGACCAAGTGACGCTTTTGATGCGAGATGGTCAAGTAGAATTAGAGGTTAAAGATGTCAAAACAAAAGAAATTTGAGGAAAATCTAGCAGAACTGGAGACCATTGTCCAAAGTTTGGAAAATGGTGAAATTGCTCTGGAAGATGCGATTGCGGCCTTTCAAAAGGGCATGGTCTTGTCAAAAGAGCTCCAAGCGACGCTGGACAAGGCTGAAAAGACCTTGGTCAAGGTTATGCAAGAAGACGGAACAGAAAGTGATTTTGAATGAAAAAGCAAGAAAAATTAGCTCTTGTTGAGTCGGCTTTGGAAGACTTTTATGGATACCAGCAGTTTGCCTCTAGTTTGCGTGAGTCTGTTCTCTATTCCATTCATGCTGGTGGCAAGCGTATTCGACCTTTTCTCTTGTTAGAAGTTTTGGAAGCCTTGCAGGTCGCTATTAAACCTGCTCACGCGCAGGTGGCTGCGGCCTTGGAAATGATTCATACAGGGAGCTTGATTCATGATGATCTTCCTGCCATGGATGATGATGATTATCGTCGAGGGCGTTTGACCAATCATAAGAAATTTGGCGAAGCAATGGCGATATTGGCAGGAGATGCCTTGTTTCTAGATCCTTACGCCTTGATAGCGCAGGCAGATTTGCCAAGTCAGATCAAGGTGGACTTGATTGCCAACTTATCTCTTGCTTCAGGAAGTTTGGGCATGGTGGCAGGGCAGGTTTTGGACATGGAAGGCGAACACCAGCATTTGTCTCTGGAAGAACTCCAGACTATTCATGCTAATAAGACTGGGAAGTTACTAGCCTATCCCTTCCAAGCAGCTGCTATTATAGCCGAATTGGCTCCTGAAATACAGGCAAAGCTGAAAACTATTGGGGAATTGATTGGGCTTGCTTTTCAAGTTCGAGATGATGTGTTAGATGTGACAGCTAGTTTTGAGGAAATCGGTAAGACACCACAAAAGGACCTACAGGCAGAAAAATCAACCTATCCAGCCTTGTTGGGCTTGGAAGAGGCTATTGCCTTTTGTAACCAAACTCTGGATCAAGCTAATGTAAAATTAGAAGAAATTGCCCAACAGATTCCCTTTGAGATAGAATCGATTGTAAGAGTAGTAGAAAGTTTGAGAATCAATGGCTAAGGAAAGAGTGGATGTACTAGCTTATAAACAGGGCTTGTTTGAAACGCGAGAACAAGCCAAGCGCGGTGTCATGGCTGGTCTAGTCGTAGCAGTCCTGAATGGAGAACGGTTTGATAAACCAGGAGAGAAAATTTCCGATGACACTGAGCTGAAACTCAAGGGTGAAAAACTCAAGTATGTCAGTAGAGGTGGCTTAAAGTTAGAAAAAGCCTTACAAATCTTTGATGTTTCTGTAGATGGTTCAACAACCATAGATATTGGTGCCTCTACTGGAGGATTTACCGATGTCATGTTGCAAAATGGAGCTAAACTTGTTTACGCAGTGGATGTTGGGACCAATCAGTTGGCTTGGAAACTACGCCAGGACCCAAGAGTTGTCAGCATGGAGCAGTTCAATTTCCGCTATGCTGAAAAGACTGATTTCGAGCAGGAACCGAGCTTTGCCAGCATTGACGTGAGTTTCATTTCCCTCAGTCTGATTTTGCCAGCCTTGCACCGAGTATTAGCTGATCAAGGTCAGGTCGTGGCTTTGGTTAAGCCTCAGTTTGAAGCAGGACGTGAGCAGATTGGAAAAAATGGAATTATTCGAGATGCCAAGGTCCATCAACATGTCCTTGAATCTGTCACAGCTATGGCAGTAAAGGAAGGCTTTTCAGTCCTTGGATTGGACTTTTCTCCCATCCAAGGCGGTCATGGAAATATTGAGTTTTTAGCATATTTGAAAAAAGAAGAGTCAGCAAGCAATCAGGTTCTTGCTGAAATTGAAGAAGTAGTAGAGAGGGCGCATAGTCAATTTAAAAATGAATAAAAAAGAGAGACTTGAAAAAATTAGACGATTTGTGACAGATTATCAAATCGGCACACAAGAAGAAATCGTAGAACATTTGAAAGAAGCAGGTATCACTGCCACTCAAGCGACGGTATCACGAGATATCAAAGAACTAGGTATTGTCAAAATTCCTTTGAGAGACAACACCTATGTCTATGAATTGCCAAAATCAATCGTAAAAAGTTTGCAACTGGCTGAAGACAATATTGAGTCAGCTGAATTGATGGATAAGATGATCAATCTCCAAGTCATCCCAGGAAATACAGCTTTTGTAAAAGCTCAGTTAACCGAGACTTTTGCGGACAAGATTTTTAGCTGTTTAGCTGATGATAGCTCGATTTTAGTCATTGCCAGAAGTGAAAGTCTAGCTGAGGAAATCTTTGAACAAGTAAAAAATTGGTAGGTCTATATGTTACTTGAAATTTCGATAAAAAACTTTGCCATTATTGAGGCTATTTCCCTCAATTTTGAAAAGGGGATGACTGTCCTGACTGGTGAAACGGGTGCAGGGAAGTCGATTATCATTGATGCCATGAATATGATGTTGGGAGCTCGTGCGACGACAGATGTTATTCGTCATGGTGCGCCAAAGGCAGAGATTGAGGGGCTATTCTCCGTTGAAAATAGTCGCCTTTTGCAGGAAATTTTTGATGAGCAAGGTTTGGAAATGGGGGATGAAATTATCATCCGTCGAGAAATCTTGCAAAATGGTCGGAGTATCAGCCGAGTCAATGGCCAGATGGTCAATCTGTCTGTTTTGCGTGCTATTGGGCAACATCTGGTTGATATTCATGGTCAACATGACCAAGAGGAGTTAATGCGTCCCCAACTGCATATCCAGATGTTGGATGAATTCGGTAATACAGCTTTTTGGGACTTAAAAGAAACCTATCAAACGAGTTTTGATGCCTATCGTAAAATGCGTAAGCAGGTTCTGGAAGTCAAGAAAAACCAACAGGAACATAAGGCACGTATTGAAATGTTGGAATTTCAAATGGCAGAGATTGAGGCGGCAAACTTGCAGGCTGGAGAAGATTTGGCTCTTAATCAAGAGCGTGATAAACTGTTCAACCATAAAAATATTGCGGATACACTGACCAATGCCTACAGCATGTTGGACAATGAAGACTTTTCAAGTCTGGCCAATGTTCGTTCAGCCATGAATGACATGGAAAGTGTCGAAGAGTATGACCCGGAATATCGTGAAATTTCAAGCTCACTATCTGAGACCTACTATGTCTTAGAAGACATTAGCAAACGTTTGGAAGCTATTATAGAGGACCTTGATTTTGACGGCAATCGTCTCATGCAGGTTGAGAATCGTTTGGATCTCCTTCATACTATTACCCGTAAGTACGGTGGGACTGTTGATGATGTCTTGCTTTATTTTGCCAAGATTACGGAAGAATACAATCTCTTGACAGGAAACAACCTTTCATCTGAGGACATGGAAGCAGAGCTTAAGAAGTTAGAAGTCAATCTTGTCGATTTGGCAGGTCAGCTTGCCTCTGCTCGTCATGATTTGGCTCAGCAGCTCGAAGCTGAGATTAAACAAGAACTGCAAGACCTCTATATGGAAAAAGCCCAGTTTCAAGTTCGTTTTAGCAAGGGCAAATTCAGTCGTGAGGGAAATGAAATGGTCGAATTTTACATTTCAACCAACCCTGGCGAAGACTTTAAACCCTTGGTTAAGGTTGCGTCTGGTGGGGAATTATCTCGTCTCATGCTAGCCATTAAGTCTGCCTTTTCTCGTAAAGAGGGCAAGACAAGTATTGTCTTTGATGAAGTGGATACAGGAGTTTCAGGTCGTGTAGCTCAGGCTATTGCGCAGAAGATTCACAAGATTGGCCAACATGGTCAGGTTCTGGCTATTTCTCATTTGCCACAAGTGATTGCGATTGCGGATTATCAATTCTTTATTGAGAAGATTAGCAATGACCATTCAACGGTTTCGACTGTTCGTCTCTTAACGGTTGAAGAACGAGTGGAGGAAGTTGCTAAGATGTTGGCAGGTGATGATGTGACGGAAGCAGCCCTGACGCAAGCCAGAGAATTGTTGAGAAACAGGGAGAAATAAGATGACAGACTATTATGTAATTGGAGATGTTCACGGAAAAGCTGGGATGCTGGAAGACCTTCTCAAAACATGGGATGGTCAGACCCAGTTGCTCTTTCTAGGGGATTTGATTGACCGTGGTGAAGATAGTCGCCGTGTCCTTGAAATGGTCAAGGACTTGGTCGATAATCAAGGGGCGATCTGTTTGTCAGGAAATCACGAGTATATGTTTTTGACTTGGCTAGATGACCCAGAAGAAAGTTATGACCATTATCGTCGCAATGGTGGAGATACAACCATTAACTCTATCCTAGGTCGTCCCTTGGATGCACCAGTTGATGGGGTAGAAGATGCCAAGCGGGTTACCACTGAAGCGGCAGACTTGGTCGAATTTATTCGTCAAATGCCGTTTGTGGTAGAGACAGATAAGTATATCTTTGTTCACGCAGGTATTGATTTGACCTTAGACGACTGGCATGAAACCACAGATTACAAGAAAGTCTGGCTTAGAAAACCATTCCACGAAGCCGAAAATCATACTGGGAAAACTATTGTCTTTGGTCACACACCAGTTTATGGTTTGTTGAATCAAGACCGAGGTACAGCTGAGCTTTGGACTACAGAAGATGGCAAGATTGGGATGGATGGAGGAGCTGTCTATGGTGGTGTCCTTCACGGGATTGTCTTTACAGACCAAGGAATGACAGAACACCACTTTATCGAAAATGACGGCTTTGTCGCTGAAGATTAGTACTCCTAACAGGGTATGGTCTTGTCAAAATGTCAAAAACAATTTATAATAAATAGATACCCTGAAAGGAAGAGAATCATGAACTTAGAAGAATTGAAAAAACGACAGGAGAAGATCCGTAACTTCTCTATTATCGCCCATATTGACCACGGGAAATCAACTCTAGCAGACCGCATTTTGGAAAAGACAGAGACAGTATCCAGTCGTGAAATGCAGGCCCAACTTTTGGATAGCATGGATTTAGAACGGGAACGTGGGATTACCATTAAACTTAATGCCATCGAGCTGAATTATACTGCAAAAGATGGGGAAACTTATATTTTCCACTTGATAGACACACCGGGGCACGTTGACTTTACCTATGAAGTTTCACGTTCGCTAGCTGCCTGTGAGGGAGCGATTTTGGTGGTTGATGCTGCTCAAGGGATTGAGGCCCAAACCCTTGCCAACGTTTATCTGGCCTTGGACAATGATTTGGAAATCATGCCCGTTATTAACAAAATTGACCTACCAGCTGCAGATCCTGAGCGCGTGCGTAGAGAGATTGAAGATGTCATTGGTTTGGATGCTAGTGAAGCAGTTTTGGCTTCTGCCAAGGCTGGAATCGGTATTGAAGAAATTCTTGAGCAAATCGTAGAAAAAGTGCCAGCTCCAACAGGTGATGTGACGGCGCCACTTAAGGCCTTGATTTTCGACTCTGTTTACGATGCTTACCGTGGGGTTATCCTCCAAGTGCGTGTCATGGATGGGGTGGTCAAACCTGGCGATAAGATTCAGCTTATGAGCAATGGCAAGACTTTTGATGTAACTGAGGTTGGAATTTTCACTCCTAAGGCAGTTGGTCGTGATTTCCTTGCGACTGGTGACGTTGGTTATATTGCGGCTTCTATTAAGACGGTTCAGGATACTCGTGTGGGTGATACTGTTACCTTGGCAACCAATCCTGCAACAGAGCCATTACATGGTTACAAACAGATGAATCCTATGGTTTTTGCGGGTCTATATCCTATCGAGTCAAACAAGTACAATGACCTCCGTGAAGCCCTTGAAAAATTGCAACTGAATGATGCTAGTCTTCAGTTTGAACCAGAAACATCTCAGGCCCTTGGATTTGGTTTCCGTTGTGGATTTCTTGGACTTCTCCATATGGATGTTATCCAAGAACGTTTGGAACGTGAGTTCAACATCGACCTCATCATGACAGCTCCATCTGTTATCTATAAGGTTAATTTGACCGACGGTGAGTCTATGGATGTGTCCAACCCGTCTGAATTCCCAGATCCAACTAAGATTGCGACCATTGAGGAACCTTATGTTAAGGCGCAAATCATGGTACCACAGGAGTTCGTAGGAGCAGTAATGGAGCTAGCTCAGCGTAAGCGTGGGGACTTTGTGACTATGGACTATATCGATGATAACCGTGTTAATGTCATCTATCAAATTCCACTTGCTGAAATCGTCTTTGACTTCTTTGATAAGCTTAAGTCTTCGACACGTGGTTATGCAAGCTTTGACTACGAATTGTCAGAATATCGTCCGTCTAAGCTGGTCAAAATGGATATCCTTCTCAATGGAGACAAGGTGGATGCCCTTAGCTTTATCGTTCACAAGGATTTTGCCTACGAACGTGGAAAACTCATCGTTGATAAGCTCAAGAAAATCATCCCTCGTCAACAATTTGAAGTACCAATCCAAGCAGCTATTGGACACAAGATTGTCGCTCGTACTGATATCAAGGCCCTTCGTAAGAACGTGCTTGCTAAATGTTATGGTGGTGACGTTTCTCGTAAGCGTAAACTGCTTGAAAAACAAAAAGCTGGTAAAAAACGCATGAAAGCTATCGGATCAGTAGAAGTTCCACAAGAAGCCTTCCTCAGCGTCTTGAGTATGGATGAAGAATAATGATTCTATATAAAACTCTTGAAATACATTCAAGAGTTTTATATTTTTAGTTAAAAATTGTAACTTAACTCCATTTATGGTAGAGTAACATATGGAGGTTATATGGAATACTAAAAGTTATTATGACTAGGAAAATTTTAAATAAAATTGATAAAGAACTGGGGCAGAAAATGAATTAGAATAATGATTCTATTTTACCGCTTGGATCTATAATTGTTAGTAAAGAAGGGGCGATTCCTTTAACTTATGATGAAAGTATTAGAAGAAAAACAAATTAAAACTGAAAAGTTATATGGTTTTACTCGATATTTATTAATTGAAATAAATAATGGTTACGGGTTACTGGATTGTGAATCTACGACTTGTTTTGGTTATTTTTATAAAATTTATAAGATTGATTTTGATTTATTTTATAAGATAAAAAAGCAATCTGAGGATAAGCGAGAAGATATAACAAAAAATATAAAATTAGGTAGATTTTTCATGCTACCGATAATGATAGTGATTTTTTTCATTCTTTTAATAGAATTTATTGGCTTTAATAAATTTAATCTTGTTTTATCTCATAGCTTTACGTATTTTATCTTTTCTGCATTACCTGTTATATTATCAGTATTATTTCGCTTGGGCTATTCTTATAAGCAAAAACTGATGATTAATAAAATTTTTATATTAGAAAATTCTCGTCATTACCATGTAGTTGAAAAGTTTAGTAATTTTAAATTAAAAAATTGGCTTCTCCTAATTATAAATGTGGTTATTGCCAGTTCTTTACTTATTTATATTTATGTATATGGTAATTTAATTGTTATGTTTTTTACGACGATATATCTATATTTATTAACTTTTAGTAAGAATATACGATTGAGTCAAGCAAATACAATGAATATTAAAATATTTGTTGAAAAAGGATATTCGGAAAGTGATTCAATGTTATTATAGAATTCAATAATTGGATAGATAGATATTCGATACGACTTAGTCAGTTTTCATAATCAAGAGTATATTCTATATTATCAAATCCAATGTTTGAACTAAAATTGGAAAAAATTCTTATATTTTATTTGTTTTTATTAAAAATTGTAAATTGACTCCATTTATGGTAGAGTAACATATGGAGGTTATTATGAAAAAAATTTTACTTTTAGCATCTATTTTGCTTACAAGTGTCACGTTAGTGGCATGTTCAAATAAGAGTCAAACAGAATCTAGCACGAATGTGATTACTAGTTCTTCAAGTAGCCAGGAAGGGTCTACCCCGACGACTACAAGTTCTGATAAGAAGACTGAAGAAACACAGGTTATTGGTTCTGATGAGTATGGGTTCGTTAAAGTACCAAAGTCTTGGATTAAGTTCAATGAAGTACAGGGAGGCAATGATATTCAATATTCAGACGGTACGGATGTCAATATTGTCACCTTGAATACTTTTAAAGCAGAACAATTTGGTATTCCTGATAATGAATTTCAAAAACTTGAAACAGTTCGTATTTCTGATAGTATTTTTACTTCAAAAGAAAGTAATCCAGAATTCACTAAAGTTTGGGGTTCTAAGTCAACTATTGGAGGTTATGAAGCCTATGTAGTTAACGCAATTTCTAAGTCTGGAAAATACATCATTACATGGATTTTTAAATCTAGTGATGGTAAGTTCAGATATGTTGCTTTAGAAGGGACTCCAGAAACATTAAAAAATCTACTTCCCATGATTGAAGAGAGTTGGACAATTCAAAAATAATTATTAAAGCAGGATTGGTATCCTGTTTTTTTGTTTAAGTCATTAAAAACCGATTTAAATGTTTGTTTTAAATGTTTGTTTTGGTTATAAAGATAAAAAATAAACAAAACAATCAAAAAAAGGACAAAAAACAACAAAAAATATTGACAACGATTTCATATAGTGTTATACTTATAGCATAAAGTTAATGGAAAGAAGGGAAAACCTTATGGGATTAGATCATTTCTTTGACAAAAACCTTGTGTTTTGCTTAGAAGCGGATAATCAAGAACATCTCTTTGATCAGGTCGCAACTTTATTGGAAGAACGAGAAATCGTGACTCCGACCTATCGTGAAGCCCTGATCACGCGTGAAAAGTCATTTCCAACTGGCTTAGATATGGAATTTTTGGGTAAGGATTTGCCGAATGTGGCTATTCCTCACACAGATATTGTTCATAATCTTGCCGAAAAAGTTGTGGTAGTTCGATTAGAAAAACCAGTGACTTTCCACAATATGATTGCGCCAGATAAGGAAGTAGAAGTATCCTTACTCTTCTTTATCATTAATAACTCAAGTTCAAGCCAAACGAACATTCTTGCTCAGTTGATGGACTTCTTTACTGGAAATGGTCATCTTGAAGACCTATCAAAAATTTCTGAACCAGAAGCTATCTATGCTTATATTGCTGAAGCAATTGCTTAATCTTGTCTATTAAAAATATTAAATCGGAGGAAATCCATATGATTAAAATTCTTGCTGCCTGCGGTGCAGGTGTTAACTCAAGCCACCAAATTAAAAGTGCTCTTGAAGAAGAACTTTCAAACCGCGGTTTCGATGTTCACTGTGATGCGGTAATGGTCAAAGACGTTAATGAAGACCTTATCAAAGGTTATGACATCTTCACACCAATTGCTGCGACAGACCTTGGTTTTGACCCAGGTATTCCAGTTATCGAAGCTGGACCAATCTTATTCCGTATCCCAGCAATGAGTGCTCCAGTATTTGACAATATTGAAGCAGCTATCAAAGAACACGGATTAAGCTAATTTTAATTTGTTAACATTCATATAACTATAAAAAGGGAGGAACTATTATGGATGTCATTATCGAACTAGCCAATAAGCTGTTCAAACCTATCTTGGATATGGGTGGACCAATCATCATGCTGATCATTTTGACAGTATTGGCTCTACTTTTTGGAGTGAAATTCTCCAAAGCGCTTGAAGGTGGTATCAAACTTGCCATCGCTCTTACAGGTATCGGTGCCATCATCGGTATGTTAAATGGTGCTTTCTCAGCATCACTTGCAAAATTCGTTGAAAACACTGGTATTCAATTGAACATCACCGACGTTGGTTGGGCACCACTTGCTACAATCACTTGGGGATCTGCTTGGACACTTTACTTCTTGCTCATCATGTTGATTGTCAACGTAGTGATGCTTGCTATGAAGAAAACTGACACACTTGACGTCGATATCTTCGATATCTGGCACTTGTCTATCACAGGTCTGTTGATTAAATGGTATGCTGACAACAATGGAGTTAGTCAAGGGGTTTCTCTCTTCATCGCGACTGCAGCAGTTGTCCTTGTAGGTGTTCTTAAAATTATCAACTCTGACTTGATGAAACCTACATTTGATGACCTTCTTAACGCACCAAGTTCATCTCCAATGACTTCAACTCACATGAACTACATGATGAACCCAGTTATCATGGTTTTGGATAAGATTTTTGAAAAATTCTTCCCAGGTCTTGATAAATATGACTTTGACGCTGCTAAATTGAATAAAAAAATTGGTTTCTGGGGATCTAAATTCTTCATCGGTTTCATTCTTGGTATCGTAATCGGTTTGATGGGTACTCCACATCCGGTTGAAGGACTTAAAGATGCAGCAAACTGGCAAGAAGTTATCAAAGGTTGGTTGTCTCTTGGTTTGACAGCCGGTGTAGCTTTGGAACTCTTCTCACTTATCGGTTCATGGTTCATTGCTGCCGTAGAACCACTTTCACAAGGTATTACAAACGTTGCTACTAAACGTTTGGAAGGACGTAAGTTTAACATCGGTCTAGACTGGCCATTCATCGCTGGTCGTGCTGAAATCTGGGCTTGTGCAAACGTACTTGCACCAATTATGTTGATTGAAGCTGTGCTTCTTTCAAACGTCGGAAATGGTATCTTGCCACTTGCAGGTATCATCGCTATGGGTGTTACTCCAGCTCTCTTGGTTGTAACACGTGGTAAATTGCTCCGTATGATTATCTTCGGAACACTCTTGTTGCCACTCTTCCTTCTTTCAGGTACACTTATCGCGCCATTTGCAACAGAACTTGCTAAAGGTGTAGGTGCCTTCCCAGAAGGTGTGAGCCAAACTCAATTGATCACTCACTCAACTCTTGAAGGACCAATCGAAAAACTTCTTGGTTGGACAATTGGTAACACTACAACTGGTGATATCAAAGCAATCCTTGGTGCTGTAGCCTTCCTTGTATTCTATATCGGTATCTTTGCATGGTACAGAAAACAAATGATCAAACGTAACGAAGAGTACGCAGCAAAAGCAAAATAATGCGCTCCTATAAAATGTAAATTGTTGAAACTAGGTTGTCATACCATTAGGAGTGACAGCCTAGTTTTTTATAAACTATCAAGAAATCGGAGAAAATAATGGTAATTGAATTAAAATCAGAACAATTAAGAGTTCAATTTAACAGTTTTGGTGGGGCTCTTTCTTCTATAAAAGATGCTGAGGGACTTGAGTATTTGTGGCAAGGGGATGCTACTTATTGGAGTGGACAAGCTCCTGTTCTCTTTCCCATTTGTGGTTCATTGAGAGAGGATACAGCCGTCTATATAGATGAGAAGGGGCAGGAAAGTAAAGGAAACATTCCTCGTCATGGTTTGGTTCGTAAGAAAGAATTTGAATTAGTTGAACAGACAGACAAGAGTGTAACTTTTGCAATTGAAGACGATGAGAATAGCTATCAAAATTATCCTTATCATTTTCGCCTAGAGATCACCTATACCCTTTCTGCCAAAACAGTACGAACTCAATACAAAATATTTAATAAAGAAACTAGTAAGGTCATGCCTTACTTTATTGGTGGACATCCAGGATTTAATTGTCCTCTACTAGATGATGAAGTCTATGAAGATTACTATTTAGAGTTTGAGAAAGAAGAGACTTGCTCTGTTCCACGTCCTTTCCCAGAAACGGGTATGCTGGATTTTCAAGATAGAAGCCCATGGCTAGAGGGGCAAAAAGAAATCGATCTTAGTTATGATCTTTTCAGCACAGATGCGGTTACCTTAGATGAATTGCAATCTAGAACAATTGCCCTTCGTTCTCGTAAACATGATAAGGGATTGAAAGTGCACTTTGAAGAGTTTCCAAACCTTATTATCTGGTCAACTTTGAATAAAGGTCCTTTCATTGCTTTTGAACCTTGGTCTGGCTTGTCAACATCACTTGAAGAAGGAGATCATCTAGAAGATAAGAAGAATGTTCGTCTCCTAGAACCTGGTCAAGTGGATCAAATTGGTTTTGATATCGAAATTTTTTAGTTAAAAAAAACACAAAAACAAACACTAACTGTTGACTTTTTTAGGAAATAGGAGTATATTATGTTTGTAAGCAACAAATGATGTTTGTAACAAACAAATAATCGCTTGTTATATTCTCTTTTGTGGAGAAAGATTATTTCTAGGAAACTGGTTTCCTAAACTTGAATAAGGTGTCATTCATCTCATTCAATCCAATTTGTCAATAAACTGCTAGAAAACTTTTTGTAGGTAAACTGCTAACTATAAAAGGTTTTACTAGCCTAGAAAAATAAAAAGGAGTATACAATATGGCTATTGTTATCGGTGCAGATGCTGCAGGTTTGAGATTGAAAGAAGTTGTGAAAGACTTCTTGGAAAAAGAAAACTTCCACGTTGTGGATGTTACAGCTGAAGGTCAAGACTTTGTTGATGTGACTCTTGCTGTTGCTGCAGAAGTAAACAAAGAAGAACAAAACCTTGGTATCGTGATTGATGCTTATGGAGCTGGTCCATTTATGGTCGCAACTAAGATCAAAGGAATGGTTGCTGCAGAAGTATCTGACGAACGTTCAGCTTATATGACTCGTGGTCACAACAACTCACGTATGATCACTATGGGTGCACAACTTGTTGGTGATGAATTGGCTAAAAACATCGCTAAAGGATTTGTTAACGGTAAATACGATGGTGGACGTCACCAAATTCGTGTCGACATGTTGAACAAAATGTGCTAATTAGATTACAGTAAGAAAGGTAAGTTAAAAATGAGAATTGCAATTGGATGTGACCACATCGTAACAGATGAAAAAATGGCGGTTTCAGAATTTTTGAAATCAAAAGGATATGAAGTCATTGACTTTGGTACATATGACCATACACGTACTCACTACCCAATCTTTGGTAAAAAAGTAGGGGAAGCTGTAACTAGCGGTCAAGCTGATCTTGGGGTATGTATCTGTGGTACTGGTGTTGGTATCAACAACGCTGTAAATAAAGTTCCAGGTGTCCGTTCTGCCTTGGTTCGTGATATGACAACAGCCCTTTATGCTAAAGAACAATTGAATGCCAATGTTATCGGTTTTGGTGGTAAGATTACTGGTGAATTGCTCATGTGTGACATCATCGAAGCTTTCATCCATGCTGAATACAAACCATCTGAAGAAAACAAGAAATTGATTGCGAAAATTGAACACGTTGAAAGTCACAATGCTCAACAAACAGACGCAAACTTCTTCACTGAATTCCTTGAAAAATGGGATCGCGGAGAATACCACGACTAAGAGGTGACCTATGATTTTAACAGTCACAATGAACCCATCCATTGATATTTCCTATCCCTTGGATGAGTTAAAGATTGATACTGTCAATCGTGTGTTGGATGTAACCAAAACGGCTGGTGGTAAGGGACTCAATGTTACCCGAGTACTTTCAGAATTTGGGGATTCAGTTCTTGCTACTGGTTTAGTGGGTGGTAAACTTGGTGAGTTTTTGGTTGAAAATATCGATAATCAAGTAAAGAAAGCTTTCTTCTCAATTCAGGGAGAAACTCGTAACTGTATCGCTATTCTTCACGGAGACAACCAAACAGAAGTTCTTGAAAAAGGTCCTGTAGTATTGGAACAGGAAGGTCAAGACTTTTTGGAACATTTCAAAAATCTTCTGGGCTCAGTTGAAGTAGTAGCTATCTCAGGTAGTCTCCCAGCTGGCCTTCCAGTTGATTACTATGCGAGCTTGGTAGAACTTGCTAATCAAGCTGGCAAGCCTGTTGTCTTGGACTGCTCTGGTGCAGCTCTTCAGGCGGTTCTTGAATCACCACATAAACCAACAGTAATCAAACCAAATAATGAGGAATTATCTCAGCTTCTTGGAAGAGAAGTTTCTGAGGATTTGGATGAATTAAAAGAAGTCCTTCAAGAACCTTTGTTTGCAGGGATTGAATGGATTATCGTTTCACTTGGTGCCAACGGTGCTTTTGCCAAACATGGTAACACCTTCTACAAGGTCGATATTCCTAGAATTCAGGTAGTCAACCCTGTCGGATCTGGAGACTCTACTGTGGCAGGAATTTCTTCAGGACTTCTTCATAAAGAATCGGATGCAGAATTACTCATCAAGGCAAATGTCCTTGGTATGCTCAATGCTCAAGAAAAAATGACTGGTCATGTCAACATGGCCAACTATCAAGCTCTATATGATCAATTAATAGTAAAAGAGGTATAAAATGGCTTTAACAGAACAAAAACGTGCACGCTTAGAAAAACTTTCTGATGAAAATGGTATCATCTCAGCTCTTGCATTTGACCAACGTGGTGCTTTGAAACGCCTCATGGCTCAACACCAAACAGAAGAACCAACTGTAGCTCAAATGGAAGAACTTAAAGTCTTGGTAGCAGATGAATTGACTAAATACGCTTCATCAATGCTTCTTGACCCTGAGTATGGACTTCCAGCAACTAAAGCTCTTGATGAAAAAGCTGGTCTTCTCCTTGCTTATGAAAAAACAGGTTATGATACAACAAGCACAAAACGCTTGCCAGACTGCTTGGATGTTTGGTCTGCAAAACGTATTAAAGAAGAAGGTGCAGATGCAGTTAAATTCTTGCTTTACTATGATGTAGATAGCTCAGACGAACTTAACCAAGAAAAACAAGCTTACATCGAACGTATCGGTTCTGAGTGTGTGGCTGAAGATATCCCATTCTTCCTTGAAATCCTTGCTTACGATGAAAAAATTGCTGACGCTGGTTCTGTAGAATATGCGAAAGTAAAACCACACAAAGTTATCGGTGCTATGAAAGTCTTCTCAGACCCACGCTTTAACATTGATGTCTTGAAAGTAGAAGTTCCTGTTAACATTAAATATGTTGAAGGATTTGCAGAAGGTGAAGTAGTTTATACACGCGAAGAAGCTGCAGCCTTCTTTAAAGCCCAAGATGAAGCAACTAACTTGCCATACATCTACTTGAGTGCTGGTGTATCAGCTAAACTCTTCCAAGATACTCTTGTATTTGCTCACGAATCAGGTGCAAACTTTAACGGAGTTCTTTGTGGCCGCGCTACATGGGCTGGATCAGTTGAAGCTTACATCAAAGATGGTGAAGCAGCAGCTCGCGAATGGCTTCGCACAACTGGTTTTGAAAACATTGATGAGCTCAATAAAGTTCTTCAAACAACAGCGACTTCATGGAAAGAACGCGTGTAAGCAAGTCCTCCTAGGTTAGGAACATGAATCTAAAAAAATTTAAAAAAGTTGTATGTAAAGGTTTACAAAATAACTTACTTGTGCTATACTTAAATCACAAGTTAATACAAGGTGAGTGTTACTAAGTAATATTAGGCATGATCGCAGGTGAATTAGAAATCGGCTGATTTTCTAGTTCATTTGTGGTCATTTTTTGTACTCATATACCTTTAAGATATAAAAGGAGGTTGACATGTATCGAATTCTAAATCCAATGAATCACAATGTCTCGCTTGTCAGAAATGATAAAGGAGAAGAAGTGATTGTGATTGGTAAGGGGATTGCATTTGGAAAGAAGAAGGGAGATTTGATTGCTGAACAGCAGGTTGAGAAAATCTTTCGGATGAAGACCGAAGAGTCCAGGGAAAACTTTATGGCTCTTCTCAAAGATGTTCCGCTAGATTTCATCACAGTGACTTATGAAATCATTGATAAGCTATCAAAGAAATATCATTATCCGATTCAAGAATATCTCTACGTAACCTTGACAGATCATATTTACTGTTCTTACCAAGCTCTAGCACAAGGAAGGTACAAGGATAGTAATCTGCCAGATATTTCTACCAAGTATCCTGTCGCTTTTCAAATCGCAAATGACGCATTTGAAATTTACCGTCAGAAGCTAGCGGATAATTTTCCTGAGGATGAAATTATTCGGATTGCTTATCATTTCATTAATGCAGAAGGTGAAAATGAAGTGGAACTTGTGGAGTCGATTGATAAGAGGAAAGAAATTCTCAAGAATGTTGAGGAAGTTCTAAATGAATATGCAATTCAACGAACTAAAGAGAATAACCATTTCTATGATCGCTTTATGATTCATTTGAATTATTTCTTGGATTATTTAGACAGATCTAGAGATGATAACCAATCACTTCTGGACATGGAAGACCATATCAAACAATCCTATCCAAAAGCGTTCGAGATTGGTTCCAAGATCTATGATGTGATTACACAACATACGGGTCTTGATTTGTATAAAAGTGAACGTGTTTATCTAGTTCTACATATCCAACGTTTATTGTCATAAAAATTTAATTAAAACTATATAAGGAGAATTCTATCATGAATAGAGAAGAAGTAACATTGTTAGGTTTTGAAATCGTAGCCTATGCTGGCGACGCTCGTTCAAAACTATTGGAAGCCTTGAAGGCTGCTGAAGCTGGTGATTTTGAAAAAGCGGACGCTCTGGTAGAGGAAGCTGGTAGCTGTATTGCAGAGGCTCACCACGCGCAAACAAGTCTATTGACTAAGGAAGCTTCTGGTGAGGACTTAGCATATAGTGTGACCATGATGCATGGTCAAGATCACTTGATGACAACTGTCTTGTTAAAAGATTTGATGCACCACTTAATCGAACTTTATAAGAGAGGAGTTAAATAATGAACAAACTAATTGCATTTATCGAGAAAGGAAAGCCTTTCTTTGAGAAATTATCTCGTAATATCTATCTTCGTGCTATTCGTGATGGTTTCATTGCAGGTATGCCTGTTATTCTCTTCTCAAGTATCTTTATCTTAATCGCCTTTGTACCAAACTCATGGGGCTTTAAATGGTCTGATGAAGTTGTAGCCTTTCTGATGAAACCTTATAGCTATTCTATGGGTATTCTGGCTCTCTTGGTAGCTGGTACAACAGCTAAGTCATTGACTGACTCAGTAAACCGTAGCATGGAGAAAACCAATCAAATCAACTATATGTCAACACTGTTAGCAGCGATTGTTGGTTTGTTGATGTTGGCAGCTGATCCTATCGAAAATGGTCTAGCTACTGGATTCTTGGGAACAAAAGGTTTGCTTTCAGCCTTCCTTGCTGCCTTTGTTACTGTAGCCATCTATAAGGTTTGTGTTAAGAACAACGTCACTATTCGTATGCCTGACGAAGTTCCACCAAATATTTCACAAGTCTTTAAAGATGTGATTCCATTCACTCTCTCAGTTGTTTCTCTTTATGCTCTTGACTTATTAGCACGTCATTTTGTTGGTGCAAGTGTGGCAGAATCAATCGGTAAATTCTTCGCACCACTCTTCTCAGCAGCAGACGGATACCTTGGTATTACCATTATCTTTGGTGCCTTTGCCTTCTTCTGGTTTGTTGGTATCCATGGTCCATCTATCGTTGAACCAGCAATCGCAGCTATTACCTATGCAAATGCCGAAGTCAACTTGAATCTCCTCCAACAAGGTATGCACGCTGACAAGATTCTTACTTCTGGTACACAAATGTTTATCGTTACCATGGGTGGTACTGGTGCGACACTGGTTGTTCCATTCATGTTCATGTGGTTAACAAAATCTAAACGTAACCGTGCAATCGGTCGTGCTTCAGTAGTTCCAACATTCTTTGGTGTAAATGAACCAATCTTGTTTGGTGCACCGCTTGTATTGAACCCGATTTTCTTCATTCCATTTATTTTTGCTCCCATCGCAAACGTTTGGATCTTTAAATTCTTCATTGAAACTCTTGGAATGAATTCATTTACTGCTAATCTACCATGGACAACTCCAGCTCCACTAGGTCTAGTTCTTGGAACCAACTTCCAAGTTCTATCATTCATTCTTGCTGCCCTTCTAATCGTGGTTGACGTAGTCATTTACTATCCATTCCTTAAAGTCTATGATGAACAAATTCTTGAAGAAGAGCGTTCAGGTAAATCTAATGATGAATTGAAAGAAAAAGTTGCTGCAAACTTCAACACTGCAAAAGCAGATGCTATTCTTGAAAAAGCTGGTGTAGAAGCAGCACAAAATACAATCACTGACGAAACAAATGTCCTTGTTCTATGTGCTGGTGGAGGTACAAGTGGTCTCCTTGCAAATGCTTTGAACAAGGCAGCTGCAGAATACAATGTTCCTGTGAAAGCAGCAGCAGGTGGCTATGGTGCTCACCGTGAAATGTTGCCAGAGTTTGATCTTGTTATCCTTGCCCCTCAAGTTGCTTCAAACTTTGAAGACATGAAAGCAGAAACTGATAAACTCGATATTAAACTTGCGAAAACAGAAGGCGCTCAATACATCAAATTAACTCGTGATGGAAAAGGTGCTCTTGCATTCGTACAAGCTCAATTCGATTAACGATAGGGACTCTGAAATAGTCTCCTATCGTTACGGAAATCGCTATGGCGAATTTCCTAATCGCCTTGTTAATTCGTCGGTAAAAAGCTATCGTTTTTACCTTCTCATGTCACAATTCGATTAACGATAGGGACTCTGAAATAGTCTCCTATCGTTACGGAAATTGCTATGTCGAATTTCCTAATCGACTTATTAATTCGTCGGTAAAAAGATATCGTTTTTACTTCCTCATGTCACAATCCGGTGACTTGGTACAAGAAGTGAGATGGAGAAGGATGGCTCACTGACTCCTCTCCTCTCACTTTTACTTTATTTAAATCAAGAAATAGGTGAAAAAATGACAAAATCATTACCAAAAGACTTTATTTTCGGTGGCGCAACAGCTGCCTATCAAGCAGAAGGCGCTACGCATACTGATGGAAAAGGACCAGTTGCTTGGGATAAATATCTTGAAGATAACTACTGGTACACTGCTGAGCCAGCCAGTGATTTTTACAATCGATACCCAGTTGACCTCAAGTTGGCAGAAGAGTATGGTGTCAATGGTATTCGAATTTCTATTGCCTGGTCACGTATTTTCCCGACTGGTTACGGTCAAGTAAATGCTAAAGGTGTTGAGTTTTATCATAATTTATTTGCAGAGTGTCACAAACGTCACGTTGAGCCCTTTGTAACTCTTCATCACTTTGACACACCAGAAGCTCTCCACTCAAATGGCGACTTCTTAAACCGTGAAAACATTGAACACTTTGTAGACTACGCGGCTTTCTGTTTTGAAGAATTCCCAGAAGTAAACTATTGGACAACCTTTAATGAAATTGGGCCAATTGGTGATGGTCAATACTTGGTTGGTAAATTCCCTCCAGGTATTCAGTACGATCTTGCCAAAGTCTTCCAATCGCACCACAATATGATGGTGTCTCATGCACGTGCAGTAAAATTGTACAAAGAGAAAGGCTATAAAGGTGAAATTGGGGTTGTTCATGCTCTGCCTACTAAGTATCCTCTAGATCCTGAAAATCCTGCAGATGTTCGTGCAGCTGAGTTGGAAGATATTATTCACAATAAATTTATCTTGGATGCAACTTATCTAGGTCGCTATTCAGCTGAAACGATAGAAGGTGTCAACCATATCTTATCAGTCAATGGTGGTAGCTTAGATCTTCGTGAAGAAGATTTCGAAGTATTAGAAGCTGCAAAAGACTTGAATGACTTCCTTGGAATCAACTACTATATGAGTGACTGGATGGAAGCCTTTGATGGAGAAACTGAAATTATCCATAATGGTAAAGGTGAAAAAGGAAGCTCTAAATACCAAATCAAAGGTGTTAGTCGTCGTGTAGCTCCGGATTATGTGCCACGTACAGACTGGGATTGGATTATCTACCCTCAAGGTTTGTATGACCAAATCATGCGCGTGAAGAAAGATTATCCGAACTACAAGAAGATTTACATCACTGAAAATGGACTTGGTTATAAAGATGAGTTCGTCGATAACACTGTTTACGATGATGGACGTATTGATTATGTGAAACAACACTTGGAAGTCTTATCTGATGCGATTGCAGATGGTGCTAATGTAAAAGGTTACTTCATTTGGTCATTAATGGATGTCTTCTCATGGTCAAATGGTTATGAAAAACGCTACGGTCTCTTCTATGTAGACTTTGAAACTCAAGAACGTTATCCTAAGAAATCAGCTCATTGGTACAAGAAAGTAGCAGAAAGTCAGATTATAGACTAGTAGAATTAGTAATTAGACATAGAATTCTAGTGAGGTAAAAGATGTTCAAAAATTTTATCCAATCAATTTATGAAAAAGTTTATATTATTAATTTTGATAAATGTTCTCAAATACCTTGTTTGACTAATGAGGAGCTGAAAAAACTTGGGAAATGGTATGTCTCTACCGGTAAAGAATGGATTTGCCATTCAGACTATGAGCTAGAAGAATTTAAAAATATCTTTTTAAATTTTATCAGTCCTGAAGAACGGGATAATATCTCCTTTGATTCAGATTTTATGCCGTTTCAACAATCATAAAGAATCTAGGAAACTCTTTGTAAAAATCTTCATCAAAAAATGCGTCATATCAAGATTCTTATTTTCTTGATATGACGCATTTTATATTTTATCAATCCTCAGTTTTATGGTTTAGAAAGAATAATTTTTGTTTGTTTTGAAAGTTGTTCAAACGTTTCTTTGCTCAGTTTAGAATCTGAAACGATGGTATCAATATCAGAGATATTGTAGAAGGTATAGAAATCAAATTTATTGAACTTACTATGGTCAGCTAGTAAGTATTTTTTATTGGAATTATTGAGGGCGATGCGTTGAGATTCACCTTCCTCTTCACTAAAGGTCGCAATCGCATTGTCTTTAATACCATTACAGCTAACGAAAGCTTTAGAAAATTGGAGATTGGCTAGGTTTTGCAAGGTTAGTGTTCCGACAAAGGCTCCAGTGATAGAGCGGTAGTTTCCACCAATTAAAATCAAATCTGTTAGTTTTCGTTCGTTTAGAATGAGAAAGACTGGTAAACTGTTTGTTACAACACGAATATTATCAATTGGAAGTTCACGAGCAAAAGATTCCAAGGTTGTCCCTGGCCCAATAAAAATGGTTTCACCCTCATCAATTAAATGGCCTGCAAAACGGCTGATTTCTTGTTTTTCTGCGATTTGTAAGCTTTGTTTTTCAATATTGGAACGCTCATTATTTAAAATAGAACCTGTGCGAATTTTCTCAGCTCCACCGTGAACTCGAACAAGTAAATCCTTGTCTGCCAACTCTTGCAAGTAGCGTCTAGCAGTCATATCTGACACATCCAAGCGAGTCATGATTTCTTTTACAGTAATAGTTCCCTTTGTATTTACCGTTTCTAGAATATTATCTAGTTTTTCCTGCTTTAACATCGTTATCACCTCTATTTCTATTACTATTTTATCATAAAGTATTCAATCAATCAATTTAAAAAACAAAAGAAAACAAAAACAAAAATATCATGGTTGTTTTAAACAAGCCATGATATTTGTTATCAGTTCTGGGATAATTGAATTAGTTCAAACCGTAGTTGTAGTCATCGTCTTGCATAGCTTCAACTTCACCAAGAAGGTAACCATTTCCGACTTGTGAGAAGAAGTCGTGGTTGGATGTTCCTGTTGAAATACCGTTCATAACGATTGGGTTGACATCATCAGCTGAATCTGGGAAGAGTGGATCTTGCCCCAGGTTCATGAGTGCTTTGTTAGCATTGTAGCGAAGGAAGGTTTTGACTTCTTCCGTCCAACCAACACCGTCATAAAGACTCTCTGTATAACCTTCTTCATTCTCGTAAAGAGTGTAGAGCAGGTCGTACATCCATTCTTTGAGTTTTTCCTGCTCTTCTTCAGGTAATTCATTGAAACCGAGTTGGAATTTATATCCGATGTAGGTTCCGTGAACAGACTCATCACGAATAATCAATTTAATGATTTCCGCAACGTTGGCTAGTTTGTTGTTACCGAGATAGTAGAGGGGAGTGAAGAAACCAGAGTAGAAGAGGAAGGTTTCAAGAAAGACGCTGGCAACTTTCTTTTCAAGTGGGCTACCGTTTAGGTAGATTTCGTTGACAATCTCAGCCTTCTTTTGTAGGTAAGGATTGGTATTAGTCCATTCGAAAATTTCTTCAATCTCAGCCTTAGTATTTAAGGTAGAGAAGATTGATGAGTAAGATTTAGCATGGACAGATTCCATAAATTGGATGTTATTGAAAACAGCTTCCTCATGTGGTGTACGGATGTCCGCGCGAAGGGCTTGAACCCCAGTTTCAGATTGCATAGTGTCGAGAAGGGTTAAACCACCAAAGACTTTTCCTACCAAGTCTTTTTCTACATTTGATAGCTTTCTCCAGTCATCCAAGTCGTTTGACAAGGGAATACGTGTATCGAGCCAGAATTGTTCCGTCAGTTTTTCCCAAGTTGATTTGTCGATGACATCTTCGATGGCATTCCAGTTAATGGCTTTGTAGTAAGTTTCCATTTTGAAATCTCTTTCTGTGTTTAGTATTGCGAACTCACAATTACTTCTATTTTATCATAATTCTAGAGGAGTATCGCACAAAAAGTCGGAAGCCCGACTTTTTTGTTTTTCCATAGTATAGATGCTTATTCTAGTTTAGTTTAGCAGGGTGAATGAATCACTTATCTGAGAAAATGTAGTTTCCTCAAGCAAAGATTAAATCACACAGCTTTCACATTGGTTAGCACCGACTTCTCCACCATCATCTGTAAAGGTACGGACGTAGTAGATAGACTTGATTCCCTTGTTAAAGGCATAGTTACGAAGGATAGACAAGTCACGTGTCGTTTGTTTGTTTTCTTTCTTCCATTCGTAAAGTCCTTTTGGAATGTCACTACGCATGAAGAGGGTGAGTGAAAGTCCTTGGTCCACGTGCTCAGTCGCAGCGGCGTAAACATCAATCACCTTACGCATATCCATGTCGTAAGCAGAAGTGTAGTAAGGAATGGTTTCTGTTGACAAGCCAGCAGCAGGATAGTAGATTTTACCGATTTTCTTTTCTTGTCGTTCTTCGATACGTTGCGTAATCGGGTGGATAGAAGCAGAAACGTCGTTGATGTAACTGATAGAACCATTTGGAGCTACAGCAAGGCGGTTTTGGTGGTAAAGACCATCTGCTTGAACCTTGTCGCGAAGTTCAGCCCAGTCAGTGGCACTAGGGATAAAGACATCTTTGAAGAGTTCTTTAACACGGTCTGATTTTGGAACAAATTCGCCAGTCACATACTTGTCGAAGTAGCTTCCCTTAGCATAGTCTGATTTTTCAAAGTTGTGAAAGGTGATGCCACGTTCACGAGCGATATTGTTTGACTCAACCAAAGTCCAGTAGTTCATAAGCATGAAGTAGATGCTTGTAAATTCAACAGACTCAGGGGATCCATATTCAATAAGTTGTTGGGCAAGGTAGCTGTGAAGTCCCATGGCACCAAGACCAAAGGTGTGGGCTTGGCTATTTCCATGGTCAATCGTTGGTACAGCTACGATGTGCGAACTATCTGTAACGAAAGTAAGGGCACGAACCATAGCACGGATAGAACGACCAAAGTCAGGGGAAGTCATCATGTTTACTACGTTGGTTGAACCAAGGTTACATGAAACATCCGTTCCCATTTGAAGGAATTCTTGAGCATCGTTGATCAAGCTTGGTTCTTGGACTTGAAGAATCTCAGAACACAAGTTACTCATAATAATCTTACCATCAACTGGGTTTGCACGGTTAGCCGTATCAATGTTGACTACATAAGGGTAGCCAGACTCTTGTTGCAATTTAGAGATTTCAGTTTCCAAATCACGCGCCTTGATTTTTGTCTTGCGGATATTTGGATTTGCGACTAGTTCATCGTATTTTTCAGTGATATCGATGTAGTTAAATGGCACACCGTATTCAAGTTCTACAGAGTATGGGCTGAAGAGGTACATTTCTTCATTTTTACGTGCTAATTCGTAGAATTTATCGGGCACCACAACACCAAGTGAAAGGGTCTTAACACGAACTTTTTCATCGGCGTTTTCTTTCTTAGTTGAAAGGAAGGCGATGATATCAGGGTGGAAGACGTTGAGGTAGACAACACCAGCACCTTGACGTTGACCCAATTGGTTTGAGTAAGAGAAGCTATCTTCGAAAAGTTTCATAACTGGAACGACGCCAGAAGCAGCTCCTTCATAGCCTTTAATAGGTGCGCCAGCTTCACGAAGGTTGCTGAGGGTAATTCCCACACCACCACCGATACGTGAAAGTTGAAGAGCTGAGTTGATAGAACGTCCGATAGAGTTCATATCATCAGTTACTTGGATCAGGAAACATGATACCAATTCACCACGACGAGCACGTCCAGCATTCAAGAAGGAAGGAGTAGCCGGTTGGTAGCGTTGGTGGATGATTTCATTGGCAATATCGATGGCAATAGCTTCATTCCCATCAGCAAAATAAAGGGCGTTAAAGAAGACACGGTCTTCCATGCTTTCAAGATAATATTCACCGTCATTAGTCTTTAAGGCGTATTGATTGTAAAACTTATAAGCTGCCATGAAAGACTTGAATTGGAAGTTTTGGTCTTTGATAAATTGAGACAATTCTTCCAAAAATTCTGGACGGTATTTCTTGATAAAGGCTGTTTCGATGTAGTTGTGTTCAATGAGGTAGTTGATTTTATCCTTGATTGAATCAAAAACCATAGTGTTTGGAACTACATTTTCTTTAAAGAAGGCATCCAAGGCTTCCTTATCTTTATGAAGCATGATTTGTCCATTAACAGGACGGTTGATTTCGTTATTGAGACGGAAGTAAGTTACGTCTTCAAGATGTTTTAATCCCATAAAATTTCCCTTATCTAATTACAAAAGAAAGGCTTCTAAGTTAGCCCTAGAAGCAGTTTCTTCTGGATGATGTACTAAGATTATGCTAATTGTTTCAATTTTCCTGGTTGGAAACCTGAAAAGACTTCAGTTGGTGTTTGGATAACAGGAGCTGCGCTGAAACCGAGCTCTTTAACTTGATCGATGTACTCAGGTTGCTCATCAAGATTGATTTCACGATAAGCGACATTATTACTGTCCAAGAAACGTTTGGTCATTTTACATTGGACACAGTTGTTTTTAGAATAAACGGTTACCATTGTGTAACTCCTCTTTCAAAATAGATTACTTTCTTAGTATATCAGAAAATAAATTTTTGTCAATGATTTGAAACTAAATATAGTGGTCTATTTTTCTACTCAAGCTCACAAAACACAATATGTAGTGTTTGTTTTTGTGAGATAGTGATAATTATCCTATAAGTTGTTTTTTGAAAAACTATATCCTGTGTTTTGTTATCTAGAATAGAAGATTTTCAGCAAGTTATCTGAAAGGAAATCGAATAAATCCCATAAAATGCTTGAAAAAAATCCTAGAAGATGATATAATACCAAATTGTAAGGGTTATCACATATAACTCAAAAAAGAAAGAACAAAAGGAGAGTCAAACTATGGCTTCTAAAGATTTCCACGTAGTGGCAGAAACAGGTATTCACGCACGTCCAGCAACATTGTTGGTACAAACTGCTAGCAAATTTGCTTCAGATATCACTCTTGAGTACAAAGGTAAATCAGTTAACCTTAAATCAATCATGGGTGTTATGAGTCTTGGTGTTGGCCAAGGTGCTGACGTAACTATCTCAGCTGAAGGTGCAGATGCAGATGATGCTATCGCTGCAATCTCAGAAACAATGGAAAAAGAAGGATTGGCATAAGGAAAATGACAGAAATGCTTAAAGGAATCGCAGCATCTGACGGTGTTGCAGTTGCAAAAGCATATCTACTCGTTCAACCGGATTTGTCATTCGAGACTGTTTCAGTCGAAGATACAAACGCAGAAGAGGCTCGTTTGGATGTAGCTCTTGAAGCTTCTCAAAACGAGCTTTCTCTTATCCGTGAGAAGGCTGTAGGTACGCTTGGTGAAGAAGCGGCTCAAGTTTTTGACGCTCATTTGATGGTTCTTGCTGACCCAGAATTGATTGGTCAGATTAAAGAAACAATCCGTGCTAAGAAAGTCAATGCTGAAGCAGGTCTTAAAGAAGTGACTGACATGTTCATCACTATCTTTGAAGGAATGGAAGACAATCCATACATGCAAGAACGTGCAGCGGATATCCGCGACGTGACAAAACGTGTGTTGGCTAACCTTCTTGGTAAAAAATTGCCAAACCCAGCTTCTATCAATGAAGAAGTAATTGTGATTGCGCATGACTTGACACCATCTGATACAGCTCAATTGGACAAAAACTTTGTAAAAGCTTTTGTAACAAACATCGGTGGACGTACAAGCCACTCAGCTATCATGGCACGTACACTTGAAATTGCAGCTGTATTGGGAACAAATAACATCACTGAAGTAGTGAAAGACGGTGATATCCTTGCCGTTAACGGTATTACTGGTGAAGTGATTATCAACCCAACAGATGAACAAGCGGCAGAATTTAAAGCAGCTGGTGAAGCTTATGCTAAACAAAAAGCTGAATGGGCACTTTTGAAAGATGCTCAAACAGTAACTGCTGACGGTAAACACTTCGAGTTGGCTGCTAACATCGGTACTCCAAAAGACGTTGAAGGTGTTAACAACAACGGTGCAGAAGCTGTTGGACTTTACCGTACAGAGTTCTTGTACATGGATTCTCAAGATTTCCCAACTGAAGATGAGCAGTATGAAGCATACAAGGCTGTTCTTGAGGGAATGAATGGTAAACCAGTGGTTGTTCGTACAATGGATATCGGTGGAGATAAGGAACTTCCTTACTTCGATATGCCACACGAAATGAACCCATTCCTTGGATTCCGTGCCCTTCGTATCTCTATTTCTGAAACTGGAGATGCAATGTTCCGTACACAAATCCGTGCCCTTCTTCGTGCTTCTGTTCATGGTCAATTGCGTATCATGTTCCCAATGGTTGCCCTCTTGAAAGAATTCCGTGCAGCTAAAGCAGTTTATGAAGAAGAAAAAGCAAACCTTCTTTCTGAAGGAGTTGCAGTTGCGGATGACATCCAAGTTGGTATCATGATTGAAATCCCTGCAGCAGCAATGCTTGCAGACCAATTTGCAAAAGAAGTAGACTTCATGTCAATTGGAACAAACGACTTGATCCAATACTCAATGGCAGCAGACCGTATGAACGAGCAAGTTTCATACCTTTACCAACCATATAACCCATCAATCCTTCGCTTGATCAACAACGTTATCAAGGCAGCTCACGCTGAAGGTAAATGGGCTGGTATGTGTGGTGAGATGGCTGGTGACCAAAAAGCTGTTCCACTTCTTGTCGGAATGGGCTTGGATGAATTCTCTATGTCAGCAACATCTGTACTCCGTACACGTAGCTTGATGAAGAAATTGGATACTGCTAAGATGGAAGAGTACGCAAACCGTGCCCTTACAGAGTGTTCAACAATGGAAGAAGTTCTTGAACTTCAAAAAGAATACGTTAACTTTGATTAATCGAAAAGTCCTTGCAACTAAGTTGCAAGGTTTTTTTATAGTTTAAAATCATAAAATCTATTAACTAGTTCATAAAATGCTTGACAATAAAAAAAACGGAGTAGAATATTAACTAGTTAAATAACTAGTTAAGGAGTTTTTATGAAGAAACAAAATTTGTTTTTAGTGTTGTTAAGTGTCTTTCTTTTGTGTTTAGCTGCTTGTGGGCAGAAGGAGAGCCAGTCAGGTAAAGGGATGAAAATTGTGACTAGTTTTTATCCTATCTATGCCATGGTCAAGGAAGTATCTGGTGACTTGAATGATGTTCGAATGATCCAGTCAAGTAGCGGAATTCACTCCTTCGAACCTTCAGCAAATGATATTGCAGCCATCTATGATGCAGATGTCTTTGTCTACCATTCGCATACACTTGAATCTTGGGCGGGAAGTCTGGATCCCAATCTAAAAAAATCCAAAGTTAAGGTTTTAGAGGCTTCAGAAGGAATGACATTGGAGCGTGTCCCTGGTCTAGAAGATGTGGAAGCAGGTGATGGAGTTGATGAAAAAACGCTCTATGACCCTCACACTTGGCTAGATCCTGAAAAAGCTGGCGAAGAAGCCCAAATTATCGCTGATAAACTTTCAGAGGTTGATAGTGAACACAAAGAAACTTACCAGAAAAATGCGCAAGCCTTTATCAAAAAAGCTCAAGAATTGACTAAGAAATTCCAGCCTAAATTTGAAAAAGCGACTCAGAAAACCTTTGTAACCCAACATACGGCCTTTTCTTATCTAGCGAAGAGATTTGGACTTAATCAACTTGGTATTGCAGGCATCTCTCCAGAACAAGAACCAAGTCCAAGACAACTAACAGAAATTCAGGAATTTGTTAAAACCTATAAGGTTAAAACAATTTTTACAGAAAGTAATGCTTCTTCGAAAGTAGCTGAAACTCTTGTTAAATCAACAGGTGTGGGTCTTAAAACTCTGAATCCTTTAGAAGCAGACCCACAAAACGATAAGACTTATCTAGAAAACCTAGAAGACAATATGAGTATTTTAGTAGAAGAATTGAAATGAGGAGATTATGAAAATCAATAAAAAATATCTAGCTGGGTCAGCAGCTGCACTTGTTTTAAGTGTCTGTGCTTATGAACTAGGTTTGCATCAAGCCCAAACTGTAAAAGAAAATAATCGTGTTTCATACATTGATGGTAACCAACCAAGCCAAAAGGCAGAGACTTTGACACCTGATGAAGTCAGTAAAAAAGAAGGTATAAATGCTGAGCAAATTGTTATCAAGATTACGGACCAAGGTTATGTGACTTCTCATGGAGACCATTATCACTACTATAATGGCAAGGTTCCTTATGATGCTATCATTAGTGAAGAACTGCTGATGAAAGATCCAAATTATCAGTTGAAGGATTCAGACATTGTCAATGAAATCAAGGGTGGCTATGTGATTAAGGTAGATGGTAAGTATTATGTCTATCTAAAGGACGCAGCACATGCTGATAATGTTCGAACAAAAGAAGAAATCACTCGTCAGAAGCAGGAACACGGTAGTAATCACGGAGGTGGTTCTAGCGATAAAGCAGTAGTCGCTGCCAGAGCTCAGGGCCGCTATACAACAGATGATGGTTATATCTTTAATGCATCTGATATCATTGAGGATACGGGTGATGCCTATATCGTTCCTCATGGCAATCATTTCCACTATATTCCTAAGAGTGACTTGTCTGCCAGTGAATTAGCTGCTGCTCGAGCCTTCCTAGCTGGGAAAGGTAGTCAAACAAGCTCAGTTGGGTATCGTCCTTCAACAAATTCTTCTAGCAGCTCATCAGAGGCATCAAATAGTAGTTCATATGGACAAACGAATCAAAGCAATGTTGAGGCAAATACCAGAAGATGGACTCCAACTGTTAGCTCACAAGTGGATAATAGCTATCAAGCTAGTCCGAGTGAAGACGTATCCAGTCTCTTGAAACAGCTTTATGCCTTGCCGCTTAGCCAACGACATGTGGAATCAGATGGACTTGTCTTTGATCCAGCGCAGATTACAAGAAAAACTGCAAATGGTGTTGCAGTGCCTCACGGAGACCATTATCACTTTATCCCTTATTCTCAAATGTCTGATTTAGAACAGAAGATTGCGAGAATGATTTCTGAAAATTATCAAGGAAATCATACTACTGCAGGTGGTAAAGAATTAAAACCAATTCCGACTCCAAGCCTTCCAAATTTAATTCCATCTCCTGTTTTGCCAGCTCTTAGCTTAAAACCTTTGAAACCTATTGTAAAACCGGCTCCTACTCCAAATCCTAAAATAGACTCAAATTCTGCTTTGGTTAGTCAGCTAGTACGAAAAGTTGGAGAAGGATATGTTTTCGAAGAAAAAGGAATCTCACGCTATGTTTTTGCGAAAGATTTACCATCTGAAACTGTTAAAAATCTTGAAAGCAAGTTATCAAAACAAGAGAGTGTATCACACGCTTTAACTGCTAAAAAAGAAAAAGTTGCTCCTCGTGACCAAGAATTTTATGATAAAGCATATAATTTATTGGCCGAGGCTCATAAAGCCTTATCAGAAAATAAGGGTCGTACTTCTGATTTCCAAGCCTTAGACAAATTAGCAGAACGCTTGAATGATGAATCGACTAATAAAGGAAAATTGGTAGATGATTTATTGGCATTCCTAGCACCAATTACCCATCCAGAGCGACTTGGAAAACCAAATTCTCAAATTGAATATACCGAAAACGAAGTTCGTATTGCTCAATTAGCTGATAAGTATACAACGTCAGATGGTTACATTTTTGACGAACATGATATTATCAGTGATGAAGGAGATGCCTATGTAACACCTCATATGGGCCATAGTCACTGGATTGGAAAAGACAGCCTTTCTGATAAGGAAAAAGCTGCAGCTCAATCTTATACTAAAGAAAAAGGGATTTTACCTCCGTCAGCAGACGCAGATGCTCAAGCAAATCCAACTGGAGATAGTGCAGCGGCCATTTACAATCGTGTGAAAGGGGAAAAACGAATTCCACTCGTTCGACTTCCATACATGGTCGAGCATACAGTTGAAGTTAAAAATGGTAATTTGATTATTCCTCATAAGGATCATTACCATAACATTAAATTTGCTTGGTTTGATGATCATTCATACAAGGCTCCAAATGGTTATACTCTAGAAGACTTATTTGCGACGATTAAGTACTATGTTGAACATCCTGATGAACGTCCACATTCTAATGACGGATGGGGAAATGCCAGCGAGCATGTCTTAGGTAAGAAAGACCACAGTGAAGATCCCAAAAAGAACTTCAAAGCGGATGAAGAACCAGTAGAGGAAACACCTGCTGAGCCAGAAGTTCCTCAAGTAGAGACTGAAAAAGTAGAAGCCAAGCTCAAAGAAGCAGAAGCTTTGCTTGCGAAAGTAACGGATGCTAGTCTGAAAGGCAATGCGACAGAAACCCTAGCTGGTTTACGAAATAATTTGAGCCTGCAAACCATGGATAATAATGGTATCATGGCAGAAGCAGAGAAATTACTTACGTTGTTAAAAGGTAGTAATCCTTCACCTGTAAATAAGGAAAAAACAAACTAATGAAAAATGGGAGTCTCGATAAAGAGGCTTTCATTTTTATTATGTATATACGAAAAATTCTTGACAAGCAGTACTAAAAAGAGTAAACTATTAACTAGTTAATTAACTGGTTTATTATGTTATGGTGAATCAAATAGAGTTAAGAAAAGAGGAAAGAATGAAAATCAATAAAAAATATCTAGCTGGGTCAGCAGCTGCACTTGTTTTAAGTGTCTGCGCTTATGAACTAGGTTTGCATCAAGCTCAAACTGTAAAAGAAAATAACCGTGTTTCATACATTGATGGTAAACAACCAAGTCAAAAGGCAGAAAATTTGACACCTGATGAAGTCAGTAAAAAAGAAGGTATTAATGCCGAGCAAATTGTTATCAAGATTACGGATCAAGGTTATGTGACTTCTCATGGAGACCATTATCATTACTATAATGGCAAGGTTCCTTATGATGCTATCATTAGTGAAGAACTGTTGATGAAAGATCCGAATTATCAGTTGAAGGATTCAGACATTGTCAATGAAATCAAGGGTGGCTATGTGATTAAGGTAGATGGTAAGTATTATGTCTATCTAAAGGACGCAGCACATGCTGATAATGTTCGCTCAAAAGAAGAAATCACTCGTCAGAAGCAGGAACACGGTAGTAATCACGGAGGAGGTTCTAACGATAATGCTGTAGTCGCTGCCAGAGCTCAAGGCCGTTATACAACAGATGATGGTTATATCTTTAATGCCTCTGATATCATTGAGGACACGGGTGATGCCTATATTGTTCCTCATGGTAATCACTTCCACTATATTCCTAAGAGTGACTTGTCTGCCAGTGAATTAGCTGCTGCTCGAGCCTTCCTATCTGGAAAAGATAATCAACCAAGCTCAGTTGGGTATCGTCCTTCAACAAATTCTTTTAGCAGTAGTGTATCAGTGACATCGAATAGTGGTTCAGATGGACAAACTAATCAAAGCAATGTTGAGGTAAATACCAGAAGATGGACTCCAAGTGTTAGCCCACAGGTGAATAATAGCTATCAAGCTAGTCAGAGTGAAGACGTATCCAGTCTCTTGAAACAACTTTATGCTTTGCCACTTAGCCAACGACATGTGGAATCAGATGGGCTTGTCTTTGATCCGGCGCAGATTACAAGAAAAACTGCGAATGGTGTTGCAGTGCCACATGGAGATCATTATCACTTTATCCCTTATTCTCAAATGTCTGACTTAGAGCAGAAGATTGCAAGAATGATTTCATTAAAAGGACAAAATATTGGAAACAACAAGCCAGTAAATACCCAAAAGCCAACAAACAGTACAGTTGAGCATACATTTTTAGGAAATTCAATTAAGGCTTATGGTAAGGGTCTGGATGGCAAACCATACGATACTAGTGATGGATATGTATTTAGTAAAGATTCTATCTATTCAGTTGATAAATCAGGCATTATAGCGAGACATGGAAATCATTTCCATTATGTGGGATTTGGAGAGTTAGAACAATTTGAACTAGATGAAGTTAGCAAGTGGATGAAGGAAAAAGGTCAACCTAATGATAGTGTTATTCCTTCAGAGAAAATGAATAACAAAGAAAAACCAAAATTTGATTCAAAAAAAGTGACTGGTAAAGTGACTAAAGATGGTAAAGTTGGTTATGTTCTTAAAGAAAACGGAAAAGAATATTTCTATTCTCGAGACGAACTTGATCTTACTCAAATTGCTTTTTCTGAACAAGAACTCATGCTTAAGGATCGAGATCATTATCGTTATGATATAGTAGAGACAGGGATTAAACCAAGATTGGCTGTAGATGTCTCAAGTTTGCCGATGCATGCAGCGAATACCACCTATGATACTGGAAGTTCATTCATTATTCCACACATTGATCATATTCACGTTGTGCCTTACTCATGGTTAGAGTCTGATCAAATTGCAACTATTAAATATGTAATGCAGCACCCTGAGGTTCGTCCCGAAGTTTGGTCTAAACCAGGCCACGAGGACTCAGGCTCAGTTATTGCTAATGTAACTCCTCTTGAAAAACGCTCTGGAATGCTGAATTGGCAAATTATCCATTCTGCCGAAGAAGTTCAGAAAGCTCTTGCAGAAGGTCGATTTGCAACTCCAGATGGTTATATTTTTGATCCGAAAGATGTATTGGCAAAAGAAACTTTTGTATGGGGAGACAAATCATTTAGTGTTCCAAGAGCTGGAGGTGGTTCATTGAGAAGCATCACTAAATCCGACTTATCAGAAGTAGAATGGAAACAAGCGCAAGACTTAATTGCCAAAAGAATGAAAGAAAAGGACTCCAAAACTGAAACATCTACACATCCTAATGAAGAATTAAAAACTGATTCAAACAATACTGAAAATAGTGATAAGAATAAGACTGCTGTAGATAAAAATGAGGAGCAACCGAAGAAAAATATAGGGGAGAATGAGACTGGTATAACCAACGAAATTCCTTCAGTAAATAAAGAAAATTCCAAAGAAGAAAATGACGATGATTTACCAGACTATGGGTTAGATAAAGTAACTTTAAATGAACATATAGAAAAGTTAGCAAAAATTGCCCAAATTGATCCTAAGTTTCTAATCTTTCAACCAGAAGGGGTTCAGTTTTACAATAAAAACGGTGAATTAGTGATGTATGATATTAAGACACTAAAACAAATAAAACCTTAAAAGATTTTTATTAGTTATAATCTATTCGAAAGGATATTGTTCTATTTTTGATAGAATAATGTCCTTTTCTTTGTTAAAAAAGCTGGGGTTCACTGTCTAAAAAATGAATCAAAGAGTCCTAAAACAGTGATTTTATTTTTGACGATTAAAATTCTTGACATATTTTCTAAATAAAGATAAACTATTTACTAGTTAATTAAATGGTTAAACACTAGTTAAGGAGTTATAGTGAAAAAGAGGACAATTTTAGTATTGATGACCAGTGTATTGGCTCTGGTATTAGCCGCTTGTGGCCAAAAGGAAAGCCAGTCAGGTAAAGGGATGAAAATCGTGACCAGTTTTTATCCTATCTATGCCATGGTCAAGGAAGTATCTGGTGACTTGAATGATGTTCGAATGATTCAGTCAAGTAGCGGAATTCACTCCTTTGAACCTTCAGCAAATGATATTGCAGCCATCTATGATGCAGATGTATTTGTCTACCATTCGCATACACTTGAATCTTGGGCAGGAAGTCTGGATCCCAATCTAAAAAAATCCAAAGTTAAGGTTTTAGAGGCTTCAGAAGGAATGACATTGGATCGAGTTCCAGGGCTAGAGGATGTGGAAGCAGGTGAGGGAGTTGATGAAAAAACACTTTATGACCCTCACACTTGGCTAGATGCTGAAAAAGCTGGCGAAGAAGCGCAAATTATCGCTGATAAACTTTCAGAGGTTGATAGTGAGCACAAAGAAACTTATCAGAAAAATGCGCAAGCCTTTATCAAAAAAGCTCAAGGATTGACTAAGAAATTCCAGCCTAAATTTGAAAAAGCGACTCAGAAAACCTTTGTAACACAACATACGGCCTTTTCTTATCTAGCGAAGAGATTTGGACTTAATCAACTTGGTATTGCAGGCATCTCTCCTGAACAAGAACCAAGTCCAAGACAACTAACAGAAATTCAGGAATTTGTTAAAACCTATAAGGTTAAAACGATTTTTACAGAAAGTAATGCTTCTTCAAAAGTAGCTGAAACTCTTGTCAAATCAACAGGTGTGGGTCTAAAAACTCTGAATCCTTTAGAGGCAGACCCACAAAATGACAAGACTTATCTAGAAAACCTAGAAGACAATATGAGTATTTTAGCAGAAGAATTGAAATGAGGAGATTATGAAAATAAATAAGAAGAAACTTGCTGCTAGTGCAGCTGTTGTCCTTTCTTTAAGTCTTTGTATTTATGCATTGAATCAACATCAGACAGGAGAGAACAAAGATACGAATCGTGTATCTTATGTCGATGGGAAACAAGACACTCCAAAAACAGAGACACAAACACCAGAGCAAGTCAGCAAAAAAGAAGATATCCAGGCTGAACAAATTGTTGTGAAAATCACTGATCAAGGTTATGTGACTTCACACGGTGATCATTTCCATTATTATAATGGGAAAGTTCCTTTTGATGCGATTTTCAGTGAAGAACTTTTGATGAAAGATGCCAATTATCAATTGAAAGACGCTGATATTGTCAACGAAGTCAAAGGTGGTTACATTATCAAGGTAGATGGTAAGTATTATGTTTACCTTAAGGATGTGGCACATGCGGATAACGTTCGTTCCAAGGACGAAATTAAACGCCAAAAACAAGGTCATACTCACGATGCACCAACATCTAATAGTGCAGTTGCACTAGCGCAATCTCAAGGCCGCTATACCACCGATGATGGGTATATCTTTAATCCATCTGATATTATAGAGGATACTGGTGATGCTTATATCGTCCCTCACGGTGGTCATTACCACTACATTCCAAAGAGTTCCTTGTCTGCTAGTGAATTGGCTGCAGCTCAAGCTTACCTCTCTGGAACTAGAAATCAGCCTAGTGTGACTGACTATCGTCCAAGTACAAATGGGACTGGTCAAACTACCAAGCCTATTCAACAGGCTGAAATACCAAGTAATAAAGCCGAGAGTCTTCAAAGTCTATTACAGCAGCTTTATGCTCTTCCAAGTACTCAACGATATGCTGAATCGGATGGTTTAACTTTTGACCCTGCTAAGATTTTAAGCAGAACACCAAGTGGTGTAGCGATTCCTCATGGAAATCACTATCATTTCATCCCATATACAAAGCTTTCTGCATTAGAAGAAAAGATTGCGAGAATGATTCCTTTGGCTAGTGACAGTGTAAAACCAACACCATTGGAGAATCCAAGCAAACCAGCAGAAAAACCTACTCAGCAAAACCATCATCATGAGAAAGACGGTGGCCATAGAAGTCAGGGCTCTAAGCATGACGAACATGAACATGACGCTCATCATGATGAAGACCATGATTATGGTTTTGATGCCAATCGTGTCATCAGTGAGGATGATCAAGGTTTTGTCATGTCACACGGTGATCACAATCATTACTTTTTCAAGAAAGATTTGACAGCAGAGCAAATTAAGGCCGCCCAAAATCATCTGAAAAGTAAAACGCCATCAGTACCAAGTCCAGCCCATGATGATGAACACGATAACGATAATCATGGCAACAAACATGATGAAGACCATGATCACGGTTTTGATGCCAATCGTGTCATCAGTGAGGATGAGCAAGGTTTTGTCATGAGTCACGGAGACCATAATCATTACTTCTTCAAGAAAGATTTGACAGCTGAGCAAATTAAGGCAGCGCAGGATCATTTGAGAGGTAAAACGACAGTAACACCAAGCCCAGCTCATGATGATCACGATGAAGATACACACGGTCATCATCATGACGAACATGGCCGCGATTTTGATGTCAATCGAATTATCAGTGAAGATGCGGCAGGCTTTGTCATGAGTCACGGAGACCATAATCATTACTTCTTTAAGAAGGATCTAACACCAGAACAAATCAAGGCAGCGCAGGATTATTTGAGAGGTAAAACGACAGTAACACCAAGCCCAGCCCATGATGATGAACACGATAACGATAATCATGGCCACAAACATGATGAAGACCATGATCACGTTTTTGATGCTAATCGTGTCATCAGTGAGGATGAACAAGGCTTTGTCATGAGTCATGGTGACCACAATCATTACTTCTTCAAGAAAGATTTGACAGCTGAGCAAATTAAGGCAGCTCAGGATCATTTGAAAACACATCATGATGCAGAACCTGTAAAACCTCTTGCTAAAACGGTAGAGTCTTTCTCAAGAGATGCTAGCGATGAAGAAAAGATTGCTTATATTTCTAAGACCTACGGAGTTCCACTTGAAGCTATTAGAATTTCAAACGGCTTCTTTGTCTTTGGAAATCCAGACCAAGCCTACGATCCAACTCATATCCATCCATATGCTGTTCGAAAAGAGCATGTTAGAATTCCACTTCAAACTGGGAATCCAGAGCTTGATTTCCTAAATGAACTCTATACCACTGCTTTGCGAGATGGTGTGTCTCCTTATAGCTTGCAGGTAGAAAATGGTAGTTTTGTGATTCCTCATGGTGACCACAATCATTACATCAAAGTTCAAACTAAAGGCTATGAGGTTGCCTTGAAGAGTAAGATTCCAGCATTGCAATCTAATTACCAACCTGGAGCGTTTGATGAGAAAACAGTTTTAGCAAAAGTAGACCAACTTCTTACTGAAAGTAGAAAGCTCTATCAAGATCAACCGATCAAACAAAGACAGATTGAGTTGGCTTTGGGTCAATTTACTGAAAACATGAAGAAACTTTCAACCAACTCGACTGCAGGTTATCTTGCAACACTTGACCTCTTTGATAAGCAATATATCCATATTGATGAAAGTATCAAACCAGTTGAAACAAGTCCATTAGACAAGAAATATCAAGCATTAATTGATAAAATTAATACACTAGATACTGATAGCTATGGGCTTCCTAAGAAAGACCTTTTAGTTCGTCTTCAAGAAGCTAAATTAGCAAAAGACGAAGCTGGTTTAGCAGCAGTTGAATCACAACTTCAAGCTCTTCAAGACTTTAATGATCGTACTGGTGCTACAACAGTGGAATACATCAAGTACTTCTATGAGCATGTAAATGATGGACGTTTAAGTGATGAGCTTCGTAATAAAGTAGCAGATTTGACCTGGACTCTATATCAATCTCAATCCTTCCTTAAGGCTGCAGACTTGAATAAACTGTTCCCAAGCATTTACCAAACAAAACAAGAAGTAGAAGAGGCTTTGAAAAATCAGCCAACTACTGCAAAAGTAAATGAAACAGTTTTAGATAAAGAAAAAGTTGATAGCCAATCTGCTAAGCAAGCAATTTATGAATTCCTGAAAGAGCTCTATCCTGACCTTAAGAAGGAAGAACATGTCAATCACGTAAGCAAAGAGGAAGTAGAAGTTCTCTTGAACAAAGCAGAGCAATTCTTAGCTCAAGTTAAAGAAGAAGGAATCAAACAATCCTTGGCAGAAGAAGTAGAAAATTTAAAATCGGCTGTTAATAAGCCTGATGCAGCTTTAGATGAAGTCAACACTCAAGCTAAAGATCTCTTGACACGAATTGCAGCTACTCTGCAAAAAGAAAAGGAGAATGAAGAACAAGATCCACTGACACTGGTTCTCTATCAAAAATTATATGATAGTTTAATTTCACTTCATACTTATTTAGAAAATAATCATGGTACTGATACAGACTTTGATAAAGTAGATGCATTACTTGACCAGCTCGCAGCAAAGAGTAAAGATAAAGAAGCTTTACTTGAATTAGCTAAAACAATACTAGCTTTGAATCAAGAAATCAAGTCTAAAGCAGTTTCAGGAACAGAAGCTGAACCAAAAGCAAATACTGAAGTTGCAAGTGAAGGTACCAAACCTGCCTCAAGCACAGAAACTGGTGAAACACCTAAAGCTGAGAGTGATAGTGAAACTGCAAGGGACGAAAACAAACCAAGCAACACAACCGATTCTAAACCTGCTGAACCAGTTTCAGAAAAGGAAACAACAGAATCTACAACAAGTACTGGAAATCAAGAAAAACCAGCAGAATAAAAAGAAAGGCGAAGTAGCTGAGCTACCTCGTCTTTTTAGTCTTTATAAGCTACGATACCAATGATGGTATCAACTGCACGTTCCATAGTCTGAAGGCTGACGTATTCAAAACGTCCATGCATATTTTCTCCTCCCGCAAAGATATTAGGAGTTGGGATTCCCATAAAGGAAATCTTAGAGCCGTCTGTCCCTCCACGGATTGGTTCGATTATAGGAGTGATACCTAAATCTTCCATAACGGCTTTGGCAATGGTAATTGGAGTCATATCTTTTTCAATGACTTCTTTCATATTGTAGTACTGATCTGTCAAGTTTAGGGTGACACGGTCGCTACCAAGTTCTTGATTCATCTTATCAGCGATAGACTGTATTGCTGCTTTACGAGCTTCAAAGGCATCTTTTTCAAAATCACGAATGATGTAGCTTGCACGCGCATCTTCGACACTACCTGTCACATCCATAAGATGGTAGAACCCTTGGTAACCTTCTGTTAACTCAGGTCGGTCATTCTCTGGAAGTTGATTATGAAAATCAATTGCTAACTGAAGGGCGTTGACCATTTGCCCTTTTGCTGTACCAGGGTGGACATTGCGTCCTTGGAAATGCAATTCAGCCCCAGCTGCTGAGAATGTCTCGTACTGAAGCTCACCTAGTGGCCCACCATCAACTGTGTAGGCAAAATCAACATCAAAATCTTCTGCATCAAATTTATTAGCACCAACACCGATTTCTTCATCTGGACCAAAGCCAACACGAATCTCACAGTGCTTAATTTCAGGATGAGCAGTCAGATATTCAATGGCAGTCATAATCTCAGCAATTCCTGACTTGTCATCAGCACCTAGCAAGGTTGTTCCATCTGTTGTGATGAGCGTTTGGCCTGGATATTTCTCAAGACTCTTGAAGTCAGCTGGATCGAGTTTGAAACCAGAATTTCCTAGTTCAATCACACCACCATCGTAGTTTTCAATTACCTGTGGATTGACTCCTTCGGCATTAAAATCAGCAGTATCCATGTGGGAAATAAAGCCAATCTTACGTGTTAAAGACGGATCGTTGGCTGGCAAGGTACCAATCGCAAAACCATTTGGTAGATAATAAACATTTTGTAATCCAACACGTTTCATTTCAGGAATAAGAACATTTGTAGCAAAATCTACCTGACTCTGCGTACTTGGAGTAGTGGTAGAGTGTTCATCAGAGCGCGTGTTGACCTTAACGTAGGTTAAGAAGCGGTCCAAGAGATTTGGATAAGTCATAAAAAACTCCTTTTGAATTCATTTTTTTCCATTGTATCATAGAAAAGAGAGAAAAACAAAAGACTGAAGTTAGGGAAATTCGCTATGTTGGCGTTTACTTATCAACGAATTAATGATAAAATAAACTTGATAAAAATATCACAAGGAAGCGATTATGAAAAAAGCAATTTTAATGATGACTTTCGGTTCGCCAGAAGAGATTACCTTTGAAGGTGTGGCTGATTTTTTCACAAATATTCGTCGTGGAGTGAGACCTCAAGACCACGAGATTCAAACTCTCTATGATAATTATGTACTAATTGGAGGGACGCCTCTGCAAAAAATTACCCGAGAAGAGGTTGCCTTGGTAGAAGCTAGGCTGGGGAATGAGTATAGTGTTTATTTTGCTAATAAGTTTTCTAGACCCTTTATTCCAGATGTGATTGGTCAGATGGAAGCAGACGGAATTGAACAGTGTATTTGCTTGATTTTGGAGCCTCATTATTCTTTTTACTCTGTCATGGGTTATGAGAAATTTTTAGAAAGCAAACAAATTCAATTTTTAGTTATTAAGGACTGGTATCAAGAAGAAGCGTTGTTAAACTATTGGGCAGATGAAATTGCTAAGATTTTAAAAGAAGAAGTGAAGCAAGATAGCTTTAAAGTCGTCTTTTCAGCCCATAGTGTACCAATTTTTGCCTTGGATTTTGGAGACCCTTATATCGACCAAATTTTTGAAAATAGCAAGCTAGTCGCTGAAAAACTGAGTTTGAGTTCTGAGCAATATACTAACACTTGGCAAAGTGAAAGTGATATCGGGATTCCATGGATTAAACCTGATGTCTTGGAGTATCTCAGAGAGCAGAAAGAACATCCAGACCATTATATTTTTGTTCCTATCAGTTTTATCAGTGAGCACATTGAAGTCTTGTTTGACAACGATGTGGAATGTTATGACTTATGTCAGGAATTTGGAGTAAACTACCATCGTCCACCAATGCCAAATACAGATTCTCGCTTGATTGATGCCTTGGTTAATACCGTCAGAGCTAATGAGGACAAAGAATTTAAGGAATTTCTCCCAGAAGAAGAAACCTTTGATGAGTTAGTTCCTTCAGATGAAACTAAAAATATCTTGGCCGAATCTCAAGATTTACAAATGCCGGAATTTGTGAAAAAACTGATTGAGAAAAAAGGTCGGGAAAATGTTAAGATGCCTTATCTTATTAAGAAAATGCTTGAAAAAGCAGGTAAGTTACCAAAAGAGTAAAGAAAAAAGGATTTAGCTTTGTGCTAGATCCTTTTAATTGATTATTTTTTCTCAAGAAGAGCTTTGATTTCTTGAAGTACTTCCAATTCAGTTGGACCAGCTGGAGCTTCTTCAGCTTCTTCTTTCTTAGTAAGGCTTTGAGCTTTTTCAATACCTTTGATAACGAAGAAGAGAACAGTACCGATAACTAGGAAGTTGATAACAGCACTCAAGAATTTACCATATGTAACACCATTCCAAGCAAGCTCAGCGATGTTTTGTACTTTCGCAGCTTCCAAGGCTGGATTCAAAATAAGTGGAGTGATGATATCGTTAACAAGTGATGTAACGATTGCACCAAAAGCAGTGGCAATGATCACACCGACAGCAAGGTCAACAACGTTACCTCGAAGCAAAAATGCTTTAAGATCTTTTAACATTTTCATAATTTCCTTTCAAAAAATTTTTACATTTTATTATATATTAATTAAGAAGTTCTTGCAAGCTATATGCTTAAATTTTTTCTTATTTTTTAAAAATAAATACCTTACTAAAAATGTAATTGAGGATAATTATTAAGAATTGTGCAATAACTGTTTCAATACTATTCACCCTATTAATATTATTATTTACAAATTGTCCGATAATATTAGGAAACTGAGTTACAAAGAGAAAAGTTAAAAACAAGTCTAAAAGAAAAGTAGAAAGACGTGCTAGAGTAAATTTCATTAAACGGATTGACCAATTCTGCCTAGCTTGCTTGAATACAATTGTATCATTTGTAATAAATGCAAACAGAATACCGATACTATTTGCGAGTCCAGTAGCAAGGAGTTCTCTATGAGTTAGTTGATAAATGACTAATCTGGATAGGATAGCTATAAGAGTAGTAGCTATACCAAAAAAGAGATAGAGTAAAAGCTCATTTTTCAAGAGACTTTGAATACGTTTTTTCATATTTTTAGTATAGCATAAAGCAGTCTATTGTGCTATACTAGTAAGGTTGATTGAATCAACCCTTGGTGCTTAGCTTCTTTCACCAAGCATATTACACGCGGGAAACCGCCAAAGGAGAAAAGATGAAAAAATTAACTATTCGTGATGTTGCAGATATTGCAATCGTTGCTGCTATCTATGTCGTTTTGACTGTCACACCGCCCCTAAATGCCATTAGCTACGGTGCTTATCAGTTCCGCATTTCAGAAATGATGAACTTTATGGCTTTTTACAATCCTAAGTACATCATCGGAGTTACCATCGGTTGTATGATTGCTAATTTCTTTAGCTTCGGACTGCTAGATGTCTTTGTTGGTGGTGGATCAACCTTAGTATTCCTTAGTCTAGGTGTTTGGCTTTTTGCAAAATACAGTAAAGATTACCTCTTTAATGGATTGATTCGAAAAGATCATTTCTTCTTTTCAATCCTCTTTTCAATTTCTATGTTTACTATTGCTGCCGAGTTAAATATTGTAGCAGAATTACCATTTTTCCTTACTTGGTTTACAACAGGAATTGGTGAATTTGCCTCATTGATTATTGGCGCGATTATTATTGGTAAAATTGGTCGTCGAATTGATTTAAGCAAATAGAAGAAGATAAGCTAGGTAGCTCTTACCTGGCTTTTTCTTATGGAAAATTTCTAAGGAAACTTGACAAGTTTTTCTAACTATAGTATACTTTTTAAGTAAGCTGATTTAGCTCAGTTGGCAGAGCGCATCCATGGTAAGGATGAGGTCGCCGGTTCAATCCCGGCAATTAGCATGATATTTACAGGGAAACTCTTGAGCACAAGAGTTTTTTCTTATGCTCAAGAGAAAAAATTCTGACTTTTGTATAATAAAAGTCATCCTGCAAAAATTTCTTATTGACAAAACCACTTATTTCTAGTAATATAATAGACGCGATGAGTCGATAGGTAGTCTTCGGACTACTATTGAGCATAAGGAGGTCATAACGCAGGAGCGGACCTTGATGAGTTGTGTGAACCTGCTCATCACATGAAGATGCCTCTTAGTCCCTAGTTTAGCGACTGGGGATTTTTATTTTCCAAAAAATGATGAAAAAGCTTTGCAATTCATGGAAAAAGTAGTATAATACATCTATTATAGAAATTTTTAGAAAATTCCGAAAGAGGTTATTTATGGGATATACAGTTGCTGTAGTCGGCGCGACAGGTGCTGTCGGAGCTCAGATGATAAAAATGTTGGAAGAATCAACACTTCCAATCGATAAAATTCGTTTACTTGCTTCTGCACGTTCAGCAGGCAAGACTTTGAAATTTAAAGATCAAGATATTACGATTGAAGAAACGACTGAAACAGCTTTTGAAGGAGTTGATATTGCTCTCTTTTCAGCAGGTGGTTCTACATCAGCTAAATATGCACCATACGCAGTTAAAGCTGGAGCGGTAGTAGTAGATAATACATCTTACTTCCGTCAAAATCCAGATGTTCCTTTGGTTGTTCCAGAGGTCAATGCTCATGCACTTGATGCCCACAACGGTATCATTGCCTGCCCTAACTGTTCAACAATCCAAATGATGGTGGCTCTTGAGCCAGTTCGCCAAAAATGGGGCTTGGACCGTATCATTGTTTCAACTTACCAAGCAGTTTCAGGTGCTGGTATGGGAGCAATTCTTGAGACACAACGTGAACTTCGTGAAGTCTTGAATGATGGAGTGAATCCACGTGATTTACATGCCGAAATCTTGCCTTCAGGTGGTGACAAGAAACACTATCCTATTGCCTTCAATGCTCTTCCACAAATTGATGTCTTCACTGACAATGATTACACTTACGAAGAGATGAAGATGACTAAGGAAACTAAGAAAATTATGGAAGATGACAGCATTGCAGTATCTGCAACATGTGTGCGTATTCCAGTCTTGTCAGCTCACTCTGAGTCAGTTTACATCGAAACAAAAGAAGTGGCTCCAATCGAAGAAGTGAAAGCAGCTATCGCAGCCTTCCCAGGTGCTGTTCTTGAAGATGATGTAGCTCATCAAATCTATCCACAAGCCATCAATGCAGTTGGTTCACGTGATACCTTTGTTGGTCGTATCCGTAAAGACTTGGATGCTGAAAAAGGAATCCACATGTGGGTTGTTTCAGATAACCTGCTCAAAGGTGCTGCTTGGAACTCAGTTCAGATTGCAGAAACTCTTCACGAACGTGGATTGGTTCGTCCAACGGCCGAATTGAAATTTGAATTAAAATAGTCATATTGTTTAGGAGTTCAGATGAACTCCTTCTTTGAAATAGAGAGGTGTTTCTCATGTCTTATCAAGATTTAAAAGAGTGTAAAATCATCACAGCCTTTATTACTCCCTTCCACGAGGATGGTTCCATCAACTTTGATGCCATTCCAGCCTTGATTGAGCATCTGTTGGCGCATCATACGGATGGAATTCTTCTCGCAGGTACCACTGCTGAGAGTCCGACATTGACTCACGATGAAGAGTTGGAGCTCTTTGCGGCTGTACAAAAAGTTGTCAATGGACGTGTTCCTTTGATTGCGGGTGTGGGTACCAATGATACGCGTGACTCTATAGAGTTTGTCAAAGAAGTAGCAGAATTTGGCGGCTTTGCTGCTGGGCTTGCTATTGTTCCTTACTACAACAAACCTTCTCAAGAAGGAATGTATCAGCACTTTAAGGCCATTGCAGATGCTTCTGACTTACCTATTATTATCTATAATATTCCAGGGCGTGTGGTTGTCGAATTGACTCCAGAAACCATGCTTCGTTTGGCTGACCATCCAAATATCATCGGTGTCAAAGAATGTACTAGCTTGGCAAATATGGCTTACTTGATTGAGCATAAGCCAGAGGAGTTTTTGATTTATACAGGTGAGGATGGAGATGCTTTCCATGCCATGAACCTTGGTGCGGATGGGGTTATTTCTGTTGCCTCCCATACAAATGGGGATGAAATGCACGAGATGTTTACGGCCATTGAAGAAAGCGATATGAAGAAAGCAGCAGCAATTCAGCGTAAGTTCATTCCTAAGGTTAATGCCCTCTTCTCTTACCCAAGTCCTGCTCCAGTCAAGGCCGTTCTTAACTACATGGGATTTGAAGCTGGACCAACTCGTCTACCTCTTGTTCCAGCACCAGAAGAAGATGCCAAACGCATTATCAAGGTTGTTGTAGATGGTGACTACGAAGCAACTAAGGCAACTGTAACAGGTGTCTTAAGACCAGATTACTAATAATTACAATAAAATCCATGACCGATTGAACGATCATGGATTTCTTATTTTCCTAAACAGAATTGGCTAAAGAGTTGGGTGATGAGTTCATCTGGAGCAGCATCTCCAGTAATTTCTCCGAGAATTTCCCAAGTACGGGTCAAGTCAACTTGAAGCAAGTCAACTGGCATACCTAGTTCCAGCCCTTCATTAACAGCCTGTAGGCTTTCAACAGCCTTCTCAATCAAGGAAATGTGACGTGCGTTTGATAGGTAGGTTGCGTCTTGCTCAACCAAACCAGCATTTTCAAAGAAGAGATTGTTAATACGCTCTTCGATCTTATCAATGTTTTGGTTTTTAAGAACTGAAATACGGATGACATCTTCTGGAAGCTCAGAAGTTTCAATCGCTTCTGGCAGGTCGGTTTTGTTAAGAAGAATAATGCGATTAGTCTCCCGACTGATTTCTAGGAGTTGGCGGTCTTGGGCAGTTAGTGGTTCACTGGCATTTAGCACCAGTAGAACCAAGTCAGCTTCCTTAAGAGCTTTTTTCGAACGCTCAACACCGATTTGTTCAACGATATCATCTGTTTCACGGATTCCAGCTGTATCAATCAATTTAAGTGGAACACCGTTAATGTTGACGTATTCTTCGATGACATCACGTGTCGTACCAGCAATATCTGTAACGATAGCCTTGTCCTCACGCAAGAGGTTGTTGAGAAGGCTTGATTTCCCAACGTTAGGACGGCCGATGATAGCAGTTGAAATTCCCTCACGGAGGATTTTGCCGCGACGGGCTGTCTTAAGGAGATTAGTTAGCAATTGCTCAAACTCCATAGTCTTCTCACGGACAACAGCAGTAGTGGCTTCCTCAACATCGTCGTACTCAGGATAATCAATATTAACCTCGACTTGAGCAAGTGTGTTAAGGATTTCTTGACGGGTATTATTGATAAGATCAGAAAGGGAACCATCAAGTTGTTTGACCGCAATGTTCATGGCCTTGTCTGTCTTAGCGCGGATGATATCCATAACAGCTTCAGCCTGAGTCAAGTCCACACGTCCATTTAGAAAGGCACGTTTGGTAAATTCACCAGGTTCAGCCAATCGAGCTCCTTCACGGATAGCTAGCTGGAGAATCTCATTGGTAACCGCAATCCCACCGTGGGTGTTAATCTCGATAATATCCTCACGAGTGAAGGTTTTTGGAGACTTCATAGCCCCAACCATAACCTCGTCCATGACTTTACCAGTCAGAGGATCAATAATGTGACCGTAGTTGAGTGTATGGCTAGCAACCTGACTCAAGTCTTTTCCTTTAAAAATCTTTTGCACAATAGCAAAACTTTCTGTTCCGCTCAGGCGGACAATACCAATAGCCCCTTCACCTAGTGGAGTAGAGATAGCAGCGATGGTATCAAATTCACGTGTAATCATAATGTTTCCTTTAATAAATAGCTCTTTTCTTGGAAAATTCTCCAAGTCTCTTTTCAAATTGTAACAAATTTGAACTATTTCTTCAATGGATGCTACTTGGAGATTGAAAAAGCCTAAGCAATTCTGCTTAAGCTAGCTTATTTGGTGCGCATTTCACCTTGAGGGAAGTAAGTTCCTTCTGGCATGTCATTGATGATGACATGGACAGAAGATTGAGGGGCTCCAGTATTACGGACAACAGCTTCTGTTACTTCCTTAGCAAGAGCTTTCTTTTGCTCGAGCGTGCGTCCTTCAAATAAATCGATGCGTACAAATGGCATAATGGCTTCCTCCACTAGTTTTTGATTTCTTCTATTTTACCACATTTTGCCGTTTAAAGCTTAAGAAAATTATGATATACTAGAATGTAGCAAAAATTTAGAAATGGACGTGAAGCAAGAAACATGGCACAGTTGTATTATCGTTATGGGACCATGAACTCTGGTAAGACGATTGAGATTCTCAAGGTGGCCTATAACTATGAGGAGCAAGGAAAAGGTGTTGTGATTATGACCTCAGCTCTTGATACTCGTGACGGTGTTGGCTATGTGTCGAGTCGTATTGGCATGAAACGCCCTGCCATTGCGATTGAGGAAACAACTGATATCTTCGGCTATATCCGAGACCTATCAGAAAAACCTTACTGTGTGTTGGTTGATGAAGCACAGTTTCTCAAGCGTCACCATGTTTACGATCTAGCTCGTGTTGTTGATGAGTTAGACATACCTGTCATGGCTTTTGGTTTGAAAAATGATTTTCGAAATGAACTGTTCGAAGGTTCCAAGTATCTCTTGCTTTTAGCAGATAAAATCGATGAGATTAAAACCATCTGTCAGTATTGTAAGAAAAAGGCGACTATGGTTTTGCGAACACAGGATGGACTGCCCGTTTATGATGGTGAGCAGATTCAGATTGGTGGTAATGAAACCTATATCTCAGTTTGCCGTAAACATTATTTTGCCCCTGAAATCAATAAGGAGAATGAAGAAAAATGAACATCTATGATCAACTACAAGCTGTAGAAGACCGTTATGAAGAACTAGGAGAACTACTCAGTGACCCAGATGTGGTATCGGATACCAAGCGTTTCATGGAGCTTTCAAAAGAAGAGGCTTCAACTCGTGACACAGTAACAGCCTACCGTGAGTACAAACAAGTCCTTCAAAATATCGTCGATGCTGAAGAGATGATTAAGGAATCAGGTGGAGATGCGGACTTGGAAGAAATGGCCAAGCAAGAGCTCAAAGATGCCAAGGCTGAAAAAGAAGAATACGAAGAAAAACTGAAGATCTTGCTCCTTCCAAAGGATCCAAATGATGATAAGAATATCATCCTTGAAATCCGTGGAGCAGCTGGTGGAGATGAAGCAGCACTTTTCGCTGGAGATTTGCTAACCATGTACCAAAAGTATGCTGAAGCTCAGGGATGGCGCTTTGAAGTTATGGAAGCTTCTATGAATGGTGTCGGTGGTTTCAAAGAAGTTGTTGCCATGGTTTCAGGTCAATCTGTTTACTCTAAACTCAAGTACGAATCAGGTGCCCACCGTGTGCAACGTGTTCCTGTGACAGAAAGCCAAGGTCGTGTCCATACATCGACTGCCACAGTTCTTGTCATGCCTGAAGTGGAAGAAGTAGAATACGATATTGATCCCAAAGACCTTCGTGTTGACATCTATCACGCCTCTGGTGCTGGTGGACAGAACGTCAATAAGGTTGCGACTGCCGTTCGTATCGTTCACTTGCCAACCAATATCAAGGTTGAGATGCAGGAAGAACGTACCCAGCAGAAGAACCGTGAGAAGGCTATGAAGATTATCCGTGCGCGTGTTGCTGACCACTTTGCTCAGATTGCTCAGGATGAACAGGACGCTGAGCGTAAGTCGACAATCGGTACTGGTGACCGTTCAGAACGGATTCGTACTTATAACTTCCCACAAAACCGTGTCACGGACCACCGTATCGGCTTGACCCTCCAAAAACTAGATACCATTTTGTCTGGTAAATTGGACGAAGTTGTGGATGCCTTGGTGCTCTATGACCAAACACAAAAATTAGAAGAATTAAACAAATAAATAATGAAATTAGCTCAATTATTTTCAGATTTTGAAGAAGAATTGATAAGACAAGGAGAGGAAGCTGAAAGCCTCTCTTTTGTCTATCGTAGCCTCAAAAATCTATCTTTTACAGACTTTGTTTTTGCCCTCCAGAAAGAGGTAACAGAGGAGGTAAAACAATTTGTAAAAGGAATTTTTCAACAGTTAGTAGATCATAAACCGGCACAGTATATCATTGGACAGGCAGATTTTTATGGAATGCAGTTAAATGTTGATGAGCGAGTATTGATCCCTCGTCCAGAAACAGAGGAGTTGGTGGAGCTTATCCTGGCTGAAAATCCTGAGACGAATCTTTCAGTTCTGGATATTGGAACAGGTAGTGGAGCTATTGCTCTCGCCTTAGCAAAAAATAGACCAGATTTGTCAGTGACAGCAGCAGATATTTCTCAAGATGCTTTAGATGTAGCCAGCGAAAATGTTAAAAATCAAAATCTTCAAATATTTTTAAAAAAATCTGACTGTTTTACAGAAATTTCTGAAAAATATGATATAATTGTTTCCAATCCACCCTATATCTCTCGTGAAGATGAGTCAGAGGTCGGTTTGAATGTTTTGCATTCGGAGCCTCATCTAGCCCTCTTTGCAGACGAGGATGGCCTAGCTATTTACCGTAGAATTGCGGAAGATGCAAAAGACTATCTCAAAGATGGTGGTAAGATTTACCTTGAAATTGGATACAAGCAAGGTCAAAGTGTTCCTGAACTTTTTAGGCAGCATCTTCCTGAAAAACGAGTACGAACACTCAAGGACCAATTTGGTCAAGATAGGATGGTCGTGGTTGATGATGGACAGGATTAGACAAGAGTTGGAAAATGGTGGAGCTGTCGTTCTACCTACGGAGACAGTTTACGGTCTTTTTGCCAAAGCTCTAGACGAAAAAGCAGTTGACCATGTTTACCAACTCAAACGTCGACCTAGAGATAAGGCGCTCAATCTCAATATCGCCTCTCTAGAGGACATCTTGCACTTTTCAACGAATCAGCCAACTTATCTACAAAAACTTGTAGAGACCTTTTTACCAGGTCCCTTGACCATTATTCTCGAAGCTAATGACAGAGTCCCCTATTGGGTCAATTCTGGTCTTGCAACTGTTGGATTTCGGATGCCGAGTCATCCCATTACCCTTGATTTGATTCGAGAGACAGGTCCCTTGATTGGGCCGTCTGCCAATATTTCAGGTCAGGCAAGTGGAGTGACCTTTAATCAAATTCTAGAGGATTTTGACCAAGAGGTTTTGGGTCTAGAAGACGATGCTTTTCTAACTGGACAGGATTCAACTATCGTGGATTTGTCTGGAGGCAAGGTGAAAATCTTACGCCAAGGGGCCATTAAGCGAGAAGATATTCTTGCTCGGTTGCCAGAGATTTCTTTTGAGGAGGAATGAGATGTTAAGAGACTTAAGAGAAACTGATGTGAAAGCTATATGTGACATTAACCAAGAAGCTTTGGGCTATTCTTTTAGTCCAGAGGAAACGGCTAGTCAATTAGCTAGACTATCTCAGGATTCCCATCATTTCCTTCTTGGCTATGAGGATGCAGCTAGTCATGTCTTACTTGGATATGTCCACGCTGAGGTTTACGAATCCCTTTATTCCAAAGCAGGATTTAATATTTTAGCTTTAGCAGTTTCACCTCAAGCGCAAGGTCAAGGTATTGGTAAAAGCTTATTACAAGGGTTGGATCAAGAAGCAAAAAGACGTGGTTATGGGTTTATCCGCTTAAACTCTGCCGATCATCGTCTGGGTGCTCATGCATTTTATGAAAAAGTTGGTTATACTTGTGATAAAATGCAGAAACGGTTTATTCGCATCTTTTAGTTTATTTTCTTATTGTAAAACAAACTAAAGGACCAGTCACACTATAAAGGAGAAGACCTATGATTTTTGACAAAGACGATTTTAAAGCATATGATGCTGATCTCTGGAATGCTATTGCCAAAGAAGAGGAACGCCAACAAAACAACATTGAGTTGATTGCTTCGGAAAACGTAGTTTCCAAGGCTGTTATGGCAGCTCAAGGGTCTATCTTGACGAATAAATACGCCGAAGGTTACCCAGGACGCCGTTATTATGGTGGAACTGATGTAGTAGACGTGGTAGAAACTCTAGCCATTGAACGCGCAAAAGAAATTTTCGGTGCAAAATTTGCCAATGTCCAACCACACTCAGGAAGCCAAGCCAACTGTGCGGCTTACATGGCCTTGATTGAGCCTGGCGATACGGTTATGGGGATGGACTTGGCCGCAGGTGGTCACTTGACTCATGGGTCTCCTGTTAGCTTCTCAGGTCAAACCTACAACTTTGTTTCTTACAGTGTTGACCCTGAAACGGAACTCTTAGATTTTGATGCTATCTTGAAACAAGCTCAAGAAGTCAAACCAAAACTGATTGTAGCAGGTGCTTCAGCCTATTCTCAAATCATCGACTTCTCAAAATTCCGTGAAATCGCTGATGCTGTTGGGGCTAAGCTCATGGTAGATATGGCTCATATCGCTGGTTTGGTTGCAGCTGGTCTTCACCCAAGCCCAGTGCCATACGCTCATATCACTACAACAACGACTCACAAAACCCTTCGTGGACCTCGTGGTGGTTTGATTTTGACCAATGACGAAGACCTAGCTAAGAAAATCAATTCAGCTATTTTCCCTGGTATTCAAGGTGGACCTTTGGAGCATGTTGTGGCTGCTAAGGCAGTTTCCTTCAAAGAAGTATTAGATCCAGCATTCAAGGAATATGCTGCTAATGTTATTAAAAACAGCAAGGCTATGGCAAATGTCTTCTTGCAAGACCCTGATTTCCGTATCATTTCTGGCGGAACTGAAAACCACCTCTTCCTAGTTGACGTGACTAAAGTTGTAGAAAACGGAAAAGTTGCTCAAAACTTGCTGGATGAAGTCAATATTACCCTAAATAAAAACTCAATCCCTTACGAAACCTTGTCACCATTCAAGACAAGCGGAATTCGTATCGGATCTGCAGCCATTACTGCACGTGGATTTGGTGAAAAAGAAAGTCGCAAAGTGGCTGAACTCATCATTAAAACCCTTAAGAATGTAGAAAATGAAGCTGTCTTAGAAGAAGTGAGAAGTGCAGTTAAAGAATTAACAGATGCCTTCCCATTATACGAGGACTAAAATTTTTATGGACATTTATATTAAGAAAGCCATTATCCATCAGTTCAGTCCGGATGATACCGAGCTGTTTCTAGCGGATAAGTTTCTCAATATCACTCCAAAAATCGAAGAATACCTGCGTAAAAAAATTGAACGTGTGTATTCAGATGAAGCCAAGACTGGGATTTTCGAAGAAGAAAATCCCTTCTTCAATCACATCACAGACGATTTGTTGGAGACATCAGTAACACTGGCTAATCTCTGGAAAGAGGAGTTCAGCATTTCTGAAAATCTCAAGACCAATGACTTGGTTTTTGTGCAATTTTCTAAAGAAGGTGTAGAACATTTTGCTTTCTTACGAATTGCCCTGCGGGAGACCTTGACCCACCTCGGTGGAGAAGTTGACAATCCAATCAAGCTGACTCAGAATAACCTGCCTGGATTTGGAACGGGTGCCGACGAAGCCTTGGTGGTCAATCTTCAGAGCCGCAAGTACCATCTGATTGAAAAACGAATCAAGCACAACGGGACTTTCTTGAACTATTTTTCAGATAATCTTCTTGCTGTCGCCCCTAAAATTTCACCCAAGAAATCTATCAAAGAACTGGAAAAAACGGCACAGCGCATTGCTGAATCTTTTAACACAGATGATTTTCAATTTCAATCCAAGGTCAAATCAGCGATTTTCAATAATCTAGAAGAAAGCAATGAATTGTCACCTGAAAAATTGGCCAACGACCTTTTTGACAATAATCTGACGGCTCGTTTGAGCTTTATTGATCAAGTCAAAGAAGCAGTACCAGAACCTGTCCAGTTTGATGAAATTGATGCCAGTCGCCAATTAAAGAAATTTGAAAACCAAAAACTCTCCTTGTCAAATGGAATTGAGCTCATCGTTCCCAATAACGTCTATCAAGACGCCGAGTCTGTCGAGTTTATCCAAAATGACAATGGAACTTACTCTATCTTAATCAAAAATATCGAGGATATTCAAAGTAAATAATGTTTAAACGAATTCGAAGAGTGCTTGTACTAGCAGTCTTCCTTTTTGCTGGCTATAAAGCTTATCGCGTTCACCAAGATGTCAAGCAAGTCATGACCTATCAACCCATGGTGCGAGAAATTTTGAGTGAAAAAGACACCCCAGCAAACGAAGAGCTCGTGCTCGCTATGATTTATACTGAAACAAAAGGTAAAGAAGGCGACGTCATGCAGTCTAGTGAATCTGCAAGTGGTTCGACCAATACCATCAATGATAATGCATCTAGCATTCGGCAAGGTGTGCAAACTCTGACAGACAATCTCTATCTGGCCCAGAATAAAGGTGTTGATGTCTGGACGGCTGTGCAAGCCTATAATTTTGGCCCTGCCTATATTGATTATATCGCTCAAAATGGTAAGGAAAATACCCTAGCACTGGCGAAACAGTACTCTCGTGATACGGTTGCTCCCTTGCTTGGCAATACCACTGGAAAGACTTATAGTTATATTCACCCCATTTCTATTTTTCATGGTGCTGAACTCTACGTAAATGGAGGAAACTATTACTATTCTAGACAGGTGCAACTCAACCTTTATATCATCAAATGTTTCACTCTCTTTTCGACATCTGGCTAGTCCAGGTGTTTTTGTTATAAGTTTTCTTTAAGATAGATATATTACTCTAGAAAGGTAAAGGAGGAAATTCCCTATGAGAAAGAAACTCTTTCTGACCAGTGCTGCGGTCTTGTGGGCAGTAACAGCTATGAATAGCGCCCATGCAGCAACAGATGTGCAAAAAGTTATCGATGAAACCTATGTCCAACCTGAGTATGTCCTAGGTTCTTCACTATCTGAAGACCAAAAAAATCAAACCCTTAAAAAACTAGGCTACAATGCCTCAACAGACACCAAAGAACTCAAGACCATGACACCTGATGTCTATTCTAAGATTATGAATGTCGCCAATGACTCTAGCTTACAATTGTATTCATCAGCCAAGATTCAAAAACTAGGTGACAAGTCTCCACTTGAGGTCAAGATTGAAACTCCTGAAAACATCACTAAGGTGACGCAGGATATGTACCGAAATGCAGCAGTAACCTTGGGTGTGGAACATGCAAAAATCACTGTAGCAGCACCTATTCCCGTCACAGGTGAAAGTGCTTTAGCAGGAATTTATTATTCGCTAGAGGCTAATGGAGCTAAGGTACCGCAAGCCAATAAAGACTTGGCTCAAGAAGAGCTAAAGGCTTTGTCAGATATCAATGCTGAAAACAAAGACAAATCAGGCTATGATGCTAATAAATTAAACGTTGCCCTAGCGGATATCAAGTCAGGACTAGCCAAAGCGAAAGAAAGCAAGGGAAATCTGACAGAGGAAGATGTCCGTAAAATCGTTGAAGATACCTTAAAAAATTACAAACTTGATCAGGTCATAACAGGAAACCAGATCAATATCATCATCAATTTTGCATTGAATCTCTCAAAAAGTGATATCCTCAGCAATGCAGACTTCACTAAAACCCTAAATGACCTTAAACAAAGCATCGTATCACAAGCTGGAGACAGTTTTAAAAATATCAACCTTAACTTTGATGCAGATAAGGCGTTAGAGGACGGTGGGAACTTCTTAAGCTCTCTCTGGCAAGCCATTGTCAACTTCTTCAAGAGTTTTGGTTCTTAAGAAATTTCATGGTATAATAGATGGTAACCGTAACGTTGCCGTCTTTTTTGTCGGCCAATAGAAAGAGAAGAGAATGTTAAAGAAAAATGATATTGTAGAAGTTGAAATTGTTGATTTGACCCACGAAGGTGCAGGAGTGGCCAAGGTGGATGGTTTGGTATTTTTTGTAGAGAATGCTTTACCGAGTGAAAAAATCCTCATGCGAGTTCTCAAGGTTAATAAAAAGATTGGCTTTGGTAAAGTTGAAGAATACCTTGTTCAATCACCACACCGTAATAAAGATCTAGATTTGGCTTACCTGCGTTCAGGAATCGCGGATTTAGGTCATCTTGCCTATCCAGAACAGCTCAAATTTAAAACTAAGCAAGTTAAGGACAGTCTCTACAAGATTGCTGGAATTGCAAATGTAGAGGTTGCTGAAACGCTTGGCATGAAAAATCCAGTCAAGTATCGTAACAAAGCTCAGGTGCCTGTTCGTCGAGTAAATGGTGTCTTGGAAACAGGATTTTTCCGTAAGAATTCTCATGATCTCATGCCCCTTGAAGATTTCTTTATCCAAGATCCTGGGATTGACGAGGTAGTGGTAGCCCTACGCGAATTGCTCCGCCGTTATGATTTGAAACCTTATGACGAAAAGGAACAATCTGGCTTGATTCGGAATCTTGTGGTGCGTCGTGGCCACTATTCAAGGCAAATCATGGTTATTTTGGTAACAACTCGTCCCAAAGTTTTTCGTGTGGAGCAATTGATTGAACAACTCATCAAGCAGTTCCCAGAGATTGTGTCTGTCATGCAAAATATCAATGACCAGAACACTAATGCTATTTTTGGTAAGGAATGGCGCACCATTTATGGACAAGACTTTATCACTGACCAGATGTTGGGAAATGACTACCAAATCGCTGGACCTGCTTTTTACCAAGTCAATACTGAAATGGCTGAAAAACTTTATCAAACAGCCATTGACTTTGCGGAGTTAAGAGAAGATGATGTGGTCATTGATGCCTATTCCGGTATAGGAACGATTGGCCTCTCTGTTGCAAAACACGTCAAGGAAGTCTACGGTGTTGAAGTGATTCCAGAAGCAGTAGAGAATAGCCAGAAGAATGCTCAGCTGAACAATATTTCAAACGCCCACTATGTCTGTGACACAGCTGAAAATGCTATGAAAAATTGGCTCAAAGATGGAATTCAACCAACCGTTATTTTGGTTGATCCTCCACGCAAGGGCTTAACCGAAAGCTTTATCAAGGCAAGTAGCCAAACAGGAGCAGATCGCATCGCCTATATCTCCTGTAATGTCGCAACCATGGCGCGTGATATCAAACTTTATCAAGAATTGGGCTATGAATTGAAGAAAGTACAGCCGGTGGATCTTTTTCCTCAAACGCACCACGTGGAGTGTGTAGTGTTGCTACAACGAAAAAGAGGGTGAAAATCCTTGATTTTAAGCTATTTTACAAGCATTTTGTGTTTGTAGATAAAGGCAATTTTGACGTCAAAAAAGTCCTAAAAAGGAACATAGATGTATATGTATTTGTAGATGTCGTTTGCGCATCGGAAAAATGAATACAACAATAAATATTTATCTAAAGAGAGAACAATTGTATATTGTTCTCCTTTTTTTATTTTCAGGAGGGAAAATGACAAAAGAATTACATTCATCACGCTATATTGTCATTTCATTTTTAGTACGTGAAATGGGAATAGATATTGTTGAAGCCATCTCTCTTATGGCTGAATTAGAAAAAAGTGGCTTGGTTCGATTGGAATCAAGTGGAGATTTAATACTCAAAGAACTTGGAGGAGCGCTATGAAACGAATTACCGCAAATCAATACCAAACTTCAGAACGGTATTATAAATTACCTAAAATTCTTTTTGAGGATGAGAAATATATGGATATGAAACTTGAAGTAAAGGTGGCTTATTCTATTTTAAAAGATCGTTTAGAATTATCTCTTAGTCGTGGTTGGATAGATGAAGAAGGAGCGGTTTATTTAGTATTTTCTAATTCTAAACTGATGAAGCTATTAGGTTGTTCGAAGTCAAAATTACTGTCTATCAAAAAAAATCTTAAAGAATATGACTTAATTGATGAAGTTCAACAGTCTTCAAGTGAGAAAGGAAGACTAGCTAATAAGATTTATTTAGGGGAGTTGTCTTCTACCCCAGTAGCTAGTTCGAACAGGCCTAGTGTTAAAAAAAGACTAGGGCAGGTTGAAAATGAAACGCCCCCCGTCTCACATTCAGCCCCTAGTGAGACTGAAGTTAGTGAGACTAAATATAGTGAGACTGATTCTTTATTTATTGAGGATGAGGAGGATAGGAATACTCAACCTATCTTGAAAAGAAAAGTAGAAAAGGTCACAAAATATGATCGAGATTATATTTGGGGATTGGTACAAGATCAATTTAGACGAGAGGGTTTTTCTGAAACAGCCAGTGAAATTGCTATGACTGATTTTGAGAGAATCTATCAGTATGCTCTTGACAATGTTCGCTTTGTTAGACGTGCGGAAGTACTTGCTGAATTTGTGTTTAATGGCCTGTATTCTGTTTGGAATAACCGTGTTAGAAAAGGAGGTGGTTAAATGTCGTCAATCGAGTGGATATTAGTTTTGCTCATTTTAATTTCAAGCGGTATGACTCTTTGGGCATTGATAGTCGATCAGAAAGGGGTGATAAAGAAATGAGATTTATTGATTTATTTTCAGGTATAGGCGGATTTCGGCTTGGAATGGAAAGTGTCGGACACGAGTGTATTGGATTTTGTGAGATTGATAAATTTGCTAGGAAATCTTATAAGTCCATTTTTCAAACGGAAGGAGAAATAGAATTTCATGACATACGAGATGTTTCAGATGACGAATTTAAAAAACTCAGAGGGAAAGTCGATGTCATCTGTGGGGGATTCCCTTGTCAAGCATTTTCAATCGCAGGAAGACGATTGGGATTTGAAGATACTAGAGGAACTTTGTTCTTTGAAATTGCTCGCGCGGCCAAACAAATCCAACCACGTTTTCTTTTTCTTGAAAATGTTAAAGGCCTACTCAATCACGATAAGGGACGGACGTTCACCACAATCCTTACCACACTTGATGAGTTGGGGTTTGATGTTGAGTGGCAGGTGCTTAACAGTAAGGATTTTGGCGTTCCCCAAAACAGAGAGAGGGTGTTTATTATCGGACATTCTAGAAAGAAAGGTACCAGACTCTTATTTCCTTTCAGACGAGAAGGTCAAGCAACTAACTCTGAGACTTTGAAAGCACTAGGGAATTTAAATCCATCAAGAAGTGGAATGAGTGGTAAAGTCTATTATTCAGAAGGTCTTGCGCCAACCTTAGTTCGTGGAAAAGGAGAAGGATTTAAAGTTGCGATTCCTTGTATGACACCAGACAGATTAGAAAAAAGACAAAATGGTAGACGTTTCAAGGATAATCAAGAGCCAATGTTTACTTTAAATACTCAGGATCGCCATGGTATTGTCGTTGTTGGAGATTTACCAACTAGCTTTAAGGAAACTGGTCGCGTCTATGGAAGTGAGGGCTTATCTCCAACACTGACTACGATGCAAGGTGGAGATAAAATCCCCAAAATACTGATTCCAGAACCAATCCAATTTCTAAAAGTCCGAGAGGCAACGAAAAAAGGATATGCTCAAGCAGAGATTGGGGATTCAATCAATTTAGAAAGACCAAGTTCTCAGTATCGTCGTGGTAGAGTTGGAAAAGGTATAGCGAATACGTTAACAACTAGTGGTCAAATGGGAGTAGTAGTGGCTAGCTATGAAGGAGAAGATAAACAAGTTTACCATGTTGCTGGTATTTTAATAAATGGACAATTTTACCGTCTGAGAATACGACGAATCACTCCTAAAGAGTGTTTTCGCTTGCAGGGTTTTCCTGATTGGGCTTTTGAAGCTGCTAGAAAAGTCTCTAGTAATAGTCAGCTTTATAAACAAGCTGGTAATAGTGTAACCGTTCCTGTGATTGCCGCAATCGCAAAGAAATTAAAAGAAATAGAGGAAAAAGATGAAAGCGTTAAATAAAGAGTCAATACTATATTGTGATGAATTAGAAACAGAATTACATGATGCAGAAATGATGCAGTTGGATGAACAAATATTTTTGATGCCCAATTATCCATGTGAGTTTGAAGTGAAATTTTTAGATTATTACCATAAAAAACACAATTACCCACTATTTTATGAATCCTATCTTCAAAACATTATGGAATTCCTTGAAAGTCAGGATATAAAGAACGGAGCTGATGCCTTTGTAGATGATAATCATAATCTTGTTTTTGTTTTATATGGGCAAGGCTATCGAGCCGAGGGAAAAGAGGGAATACTTACAACTCAAGTAACTGTAAAAGCTTATGATGAAGACAAGAAATCAGTTAACTTCTCAAATTTATTAGATTCCTTAATCGTTTCAGAATATCAAATGGAACCGAATCTTTGGGAGGTCTCCCATGATTGATCTCTATCTAAGTAAAAATAACCATAGAAATCAACTTCTTTTAGAATTCTTCCAAAACTATGGCATTGAGGTATCCTGTCATTCGATTTCTGAAATGACAAGAGATAAATTAATTGAGCTGATGAGCTATTCTTCAGATTGTTTTGAGTTTTTATCTCCAAATTTATTACGTTTTAAGAATCGAGATAACCTAAAATTAACAGATTTCATCGAAATGATATTAAAAAATCCTGAACTAACCATCAGACTTCCTCTTGCGGTTTCAAATAAGCGAGTTTATCCAAATCTGAATCTGGAGGAGGCTAGAGCTTTATTGCCAAGAGATACGAAACAATTGATTTACATGGCACAAACACATTATTTATCTAACTAAAGGAGAAGAAATATGGCTGAACGATTTTGGGAGAACTTGTCCATTATTTTGGCTGAAAGAAATATCAGCTGGATTGAGTTAACCAGAAAAATGTTTGCGGGAGAGTTTCACTATCCAAGTGAATTGAACCGTTTGTATCAAAAGATACGCCACTACAAGATGGAACAACGAATGCCTCAAAGTCCATGGGTAGAAAGGATTGTGCAGGTATTAGAGTTAGATTATGAAGATTTATTTCGGAGGTAACTATGAAAAGAATAATTCCAGTTTATATATTCCAACAAGTAAATGTCCTATTGGTATCTCTATACTTACTGAAATTTTTTTGTATCGGTGAGTTAACTATACTACAGATTCTCTATGGTTCGTCACTCATTTCATTTTTATGGATGTATGGTCAACGTAAAAAAGCGCATAAGGTCAGTATGAAATCTAGGATGAAATGGCTTGGTATAGGATTAGCTAGCCTACTGATTATAAGTCTATGTTTTAGCCTAATCCATGCTCAAGGAACCACGAATCAAGCAAATCTAATTTGCCTTCAACATCAAGTTCCTTGGTTTTCATTTTTATTGTTCTTAATCAATGCGAGTATGGTTGAAGAATTTCTGTATCGAGAAATTATATGGAATTTGGTGAGAAAATTAGATATTCGAGTTGCGTTGACAAGTGTTTTATTTGCCTTAGTACATCATCCAGGAACCATTTTAGCTTGGTGTTTGTATGTTTCACTTGGGATGTTTTTAGGGCTTGTACGCTATAAATCTGACTTATGGGGCAGTATGGGGCTACATTTAGTGTGGAACCTATTAGTTTATAGCTTGCTGCTTTTTTAGACCAATTTAGCTTGTTTTAGGGAAATGAAATGCTAACGTTATGTAACAATGTTAGTCTTTTATTTCAAAATCTTTGTTTAGTATGAATTTAGCTCTACAGGAAAATAAAAAATGTGATAAAAATTTCAACTACTCTTATCTATAATAAAGCTACCTGTTCTTTGAAAATTGAATCCACTCCGTCTTGATTAGCGTGCCTGTGTAAGTAGGGACTGAGAGTATTTCCCTGTGAAGGGCAACTGGCACAAGACGTGTGTGAGAATTTTCTAACAGACACGGAGTTTATCGTTACCAGACTTAAACGATGCGACAAACTAGATAAAGGAGTTAATCATGAAAGTAGTAAACTTGTATGATTTGAAACAAATGGGAAATAAAGGTGGTTGTACCATCCAATTAATTCATCACTTTCCTTTTGGTATGGGCTTAGGACATCTTAAAAAAGACTACATTGAATTTAAACGTGTTGGTATCTTTGATGGGAAGGCAGTAGAAGTTACTCTTCGAGAACCTTATTCGAGATATCTACTGCAGGTTATCAAGTCGATTAAGCAACGTCAGAAATTGATAGCTTATCGTTATAAAGAAGGAAAGCTGCTATTTGTGAAGAAGGAGGCATCAGATGTCCTCTGAACAACAGGAACGAATGGCAGTTCAATATGCTGAGCGTAGTCTTTTATTTACTGTAAAAAGTCTTTTAAAGATTCTAGAATGGTCTAGACGTCAGGCTTTAGCACAAGATTCCGCCTATAAGATAGGGGTACAGAAATTAGAAGAATTGCTACAATCACCCTATTCGATTGATACAATTAATCTGAAAAAAGATTTTTTAGACAAACCAATTGATATAGAGAAATTTAAAGCTTTTTTAGAAAAAGAAGAGATTCCTTTGGCCATCGCTTGGCAAGGGGATTCTCTGCATTTCTACACGAAAGACCGTTCGATTCTAGACAATCATTTAGACCATCTGTTAGAAAAAATGGTTAATGATCCGGAGAAATTAGCTGATTTTACTATGGATAAGTCATTAGACGACGCAATTGATGAGGCTAAATCCCAAATTACCTTTAGACAAGAAGGAGCCGTCAAACAGAAAGAGATGGTGAGATGATGTACAGTGGAAAGAAATTCCTACTATTCTCACTGTTAGGTATCTTACTAGGCTATCTTTTTCATCGTTTGACGCTTTTGTATGATTCCTATACTGGAAATACCTTAGATAAATGGACTCATCTTCTAATGGAAGGTCAAGATGAAGTTCTTCAGTCGCCATGGAATGTTTCTTTTACTGGAAAATCAAGTGCTTTTTTTCTACTAGGCTTTGTGATGATGTTGCTGGTTTATCTCTATTTAGAGACTGGCAAAAAACAATACCGAGAAGGGGTAGAATACGGGAGCGCCCGTTTTGGAACTCTAAAAGAAAAGAAGCTCTTTTACGGTAAAGAATTTTCTCATGATACGATCTTAGCACAAGATGTTCGTTTGACATTATTAGATAAAAAACCACCCCAATATGATAGAAATAAGAATATTGCAGTGATCGGAGGTTCAGGAAGTGGGAAGACCTTTCGCTTTGTAAAACCCAATCTAATTCAGATGAATAGTTCAAATATTGTCGTGGATCCTAAAGATCACTTGGCCGAGAAAACAGGCAAACTCTTTTTAGAACATGGCTACCAAGTAAAGGTGTTAGATTTAGTCAATATGAAGAACTCAGATGGCTTCAATCCTTTTCGCTATATAGAGACAGAAAATGATTTGAATCGTATGCTGACGGTTTATTTTAATAACACTAAAGGCTCTGGCTCCCGTAGTGATCCATTTTGGGATGAAGCTTCTATGACTTTGGTACGAGCTTTAGCCTCCTACTTGGTCGATTTCTATAATCCACCTAAAACAAGAGAACAGCTTATTGAAGAAAGTCGTTTGAGTCAAACAGAATACCAAAACTTGTTGAAACGTCAAAAAAAGAAGTGGAAGAGCGAAAAAAACGAGGGCGTTATCCAAGTTTTGCTGAAATCTCAAAACTCATTAAACACTTATCCAAGGGTGAAAACCAAGAAAAAAGTGTCTTAGAAATTCTATTTGAAAATTATGCTAAAAAGTATGGGACTGAAAATTTTACCATGCGAAATTGGGCAGATTTCCAAAATTATAAGGATAAGACTCTGGATTCTGTTATAGCTGTAACCACTGCTAAATTTGCCCTCTTCAATATTCAAAGTGTCATGGATTTGACCAAAAGAGATACCCTTGATATGAAGACATGGGGCCAGGAAAAATCAATGGTTTACTTAGTTATCCCAGATAACGATAGTACCTTTCGCTTTCTTTCAGCCCTCTTTTTTTCAACCGTATTTCAAACCCTAACAAGACAAGCAGATATTGATTTTAAGGGTCAATTACCTCTTCATGTGAGAGTTTACTTAGATGAGTTCGCAAATATCGGAGAAATCCCAGATTTTGCTGAACAAACCTCAACAGTCCGTTCTCGAAATATGAGTCTCGTTCCTATTCTACAAAATATTGCCCAACTTCAAGGGCTCTATAAAGAAAAAGAAGCTTGGAAAACCATTCTTGGGAACTGTGATAGCTTAGTCTACTTAGGTGGGAATGATGAAGATACCTTTAAATTTATGAGTGGCTTACTCGGTAAACAAACCATTGATGTTCGAAATACGAGTCGTTCCTTTGGCCAGACAGGTTCAGGATCCCTTTCTCATCAAAAGATTGCTCGTGATTTAATGACACCTGATGAAGTCGGAAATATGAAACGGCATGAATGCTTGGTTCGAATTGCCAATATGCCTGTCTTTAAAAGTAAAAAGTACAATTCCATTAAGCATCCAAACTGGAAATACCTAGCCAATCAAGAAAGCGATGAACGGTGGTGGAACTATCAAATCAATCCTTTGAATCAAAGACAAGAAAATCATCTTGAAGGCCTTAGAATTCGTGATTTAACTTTTGAATCTAGTTTAAAATAAAAATAGAAAAGAGGAAAATAGATGATTACGCATTTTAAAGGTTTTGTTTATGGAGTAGACGCAAGTGCTATGTTTGCACAAGCTATGTCTTTGTTACAGAAGGGATTGATTGCAGTTGGTGCCTTTCTCGTTGTTGTAGGGATTGTCAACCTTGCAACCAACATTAAAGATGGTGGACCAGGTGTTCGGAATGCCATTCTTGAAATTGTCGGTGGAGTAATGGTAGGGGCTGCTGGAGCCTTTGTAACCCAGATTTCAATTTAGGAGGATCAACAATGACATGAATCTTAGTTTAGTCTCACCCTTTGTTTACCTTGCATCTGAAAAAATATCAGCTGAAAATTTATTTGAAGGATTTAATGTGGATTTACAATCTACTGTAGATCTGATTAAATCTCTATCTAGCTACAATCCAACAGTTTGGACTTATATGTCTAGTATTACTAAAAGTGTCATGCAGCCTCTTGGAGTTGCGATTTTATCAGTTGTTCTCATCTTAGAATTTTCGAAGATGGCAAAGAAAATTGCTAACTCAGGAGGAGCGATGACCTTTGAAGCATTAGCGCCGATGTTGATTAGTTATATTATGGTCGCAGTTGTAATTACTAACACTACCGTGATTGTAGAAGCCATCATCGGGATTGCGAGTCACGCCATTGAACAAGTGGCTTCGATTGTGGCTCACGGTGGGGCAAAGTATGATACAATCTCTGGATTAAAAGGTTCAGGATTTATTGGCCGGATGATTGTGGGCTTTTTCGCCCTCCTCATTTGGCTAGTTCGGATAGTAAGTGCAGCCATGGTTAATCTTTTGGTATCTATTCGATTTATTCAACTCTACCTTATGATTCCATTTGCCCCTCTTACGATTCCAACATTTTTAAGTGATGAGTGGAAGTCTATTGGTATTGGTTATTTAAAAAATATTATGGTCTATGCGGTACAAGGGGTTCTTATTTTTCTGATTGTTTCTCTTGTTCCTTTGTTTGAATCTGCTGGGAAAATAGCTGTTTCAAATGGTGCAGGAGTCCTGCAATCTCTTGCGATTATGTTTGGTAGTTTAATACAAGCTATCTTACTGATTATTGCCCTCGTTGGTTCTCAACGTACGGCTCGCTCAATCTTAGGTATGTAATTAGATAAAGGCTAGGAAGTGATTGCTTCTTAGCCTTTTTAGAAAGGAAAGTCATGAATACACGTGTCTTTAAAGACATCTCAAAATACCAGCACAGGGCTTGGTTAGGTTTCACAACAAGACAAATCATCTTTGTCCTACCAGCCTTTATTGTCACAGTTATTGTTTTGGGTTTGAATCTCTTTTACTGGCAATTTGGAGATTGGTTTGTTTACGGTTTTGTGTTTGCCTTTACCATCCCCCTCATGCTCTTTGGAGTCTATAAACCCAATGATTTATATTTTGAACATTATTTGAAATACCGTCTTCATTTTGAACTAACGGTTCCCCTACGCACAATTACTGGAAAGAAAGGACCTGAACATGAAAAGAAAATCAAATACATTAAAGAAACAAAAAACTTCAATGACTAATAAAAAGGAAGAAATTAAAGGAAAAAAAGAGGAAGTGTTACCCTCTACAGCGAATAGCCTTGCCTATCAAGCCCTGTACCAAAATGGTCTAATGCAGGTAAAAGAAGATTATTTCTCACAAAGCTACTTACTTGGGGACGTCAATTACCAGACTGTTGGTTTAGAAGACAAGGGCGCAATCATTGAGAAGTATTCTGATTTGATTAACTCCCTAGATGACCAAACCAACTTCCAATTGACTATCTTTAATAAAAGATTGAATTTAGAAAAATTCAGACAAAGTGTTTTGTATGAGGAAAAAGAAGATGGATATGATACCTATCGTAAAGAATTGAATCGGATGATGAATCAGAATTTAGACAGTGGTGAAAATAATTTTTCAGCTGTGAAACTGATTAGCTTTGGTAGAAAGGATTCTAACCCCAAACAAGCCTATCGTTCCTTGTCCCAAATAGGAGAATATTTCAAGAGTGGTTTCTCAGAAATTGATGCACGTTTTGAATCCTTGGCTGGTGAAGAACGGGTGAACCTGTTGGCGGATATGCTTAGAGGAGAACACCATCTTCCTTTTTCTTACCGTGATTTAACGAGATCGGGTCAGACAACTCGTCACTTCATAGCACCTAATCTCTTGGATTTTAAAAACAAGAATTACCTACAAATCAATGACCGTTTATTACAGATTGTCTATGTGAGAGACTACGGTATGGAATTAGGAGATCAGTTTATCAGAGACCTCATGCAAGGAGATTTGGAATTGATTGTAAGCCTCCATGCTCAAAGTTCGACCAAGGCAGATGCCATGAAGAAACTACGAACAAAGAAGACCTTGATGGAATCCCAAAAGATCGGGGAACAACAAAAACTTGCTCGTACAGGTATCTATTTGGAAAAAGTAGGTCATGTATTAGAAAGCAATATCGATGAAGCCGAGGAACTCTTAAAAACCATGACCGAGACAGGAGATAAACTATTTCAAACAGTCTTCTTGATTGGGGTCTTTGGTCAGGATGAAGAAGAACTCAAACAAGCACTAGACACTATTCAACAAGTGGCTGGCTCAAATGACCTAATGATTGATAAACTACCATATATGCAAGAAGCAGCCTTTAATAGTTTGCTACCATTTGGTTGTGATTTTTTAGAGGGAGTATCACGGAGTTTATTAACATCTAATGTAGCAGTGAACTCACCTTGGACTTCAGTAGACTTACAAGACCGTAGTGGGAAATATTACGGTATCAATCAAATATCAAGTAATATTATTACCATTGATCGCAGCCTATTAAATACACCGTCTGGTCTGATTTTAGGAACATCTGGAGCTGGGAAAGGGATGGCAACCAAGCATGAAATTATCACGACCAAAATCAAGGAATCTGGTGAAAATACTGAAATTATCATCGTGGATCCAGAAGCAGAGTACAGTGTCATTGGACGAACTTTTGGGGGAGAAATGATTGATATTGCGCCTGATTCCCAAACCTATCTCAATGTCCTTGACTTGTCTGAGGAAAATATGGATGAGGATCCTGTAAAGGTAAAATCAGAATTTCTTTTATCCTTTATCGGTAAGTTATTGGATAGAAAAATGGATGGGAGAGAAAAATCGATTATCGACCGAGTTACGAGACTCACTTATCAGTCATTTAAAGAGCCTTCTTTGGAAGAATGGGTCTTTGTCTTGAGCCAACAAGCAGAAGAAGAAGCGCAGAATTTGGCACTTGATATGGAACTGTATGTTGAAGGTTCTCTTGATATTTTTTCTCATAAGACCAATATTCAAACAGGATCCAATTTCTTAATCTATAATGTTAAAAAGTTAGGAGATGAGCTGAAACAAATTGCCCTTATGGTTGTTTTTGATCAGATATGGAATCGTGTCGTTCGGAATCAAAAATTAGGGAAGAAGACCTGGATTTATTTCGATGAGATGCAGCTTCTCTTATTAGATAAATATGCCAGTGATTTCTTCTTTAAATTGTGGAGTCGTGTCAGAAAATATGGAGCCAGTCCGACTGGGATAACCCAAAACGTCGAAACCTTATTGTTAGATCCAAATGGTAGACGGATTATTGCAAATAGTGAATTTATGATTCTCCTCAAGCAAGCAAAAAATGATAGAGAAGAATTGGTTCAACTCTTAGGCTTGTCAAAAGAACTCGAAAAATACCTAGTCAATCCAGAAAAAGGGGCTGGACTAATAAAAGCTGGTTCAGTTGTCGTTCCCTTTAAAAATAAGATTCCTCAAGGTACTCAATTGTTTGATATCATGAGTACGGATCCTGATAAAATGGCTTCTAATTAAGGGGAAGGTAAATGAAGGATAAAAGAGAAATCATACGTGCCCGAAAGGCATTTAGAAGAAGTCTAAAAGATGAGAAGAAATTCTTGAAAAAAGGAAAGAAGGAGGTAAGGAAACAGAAAAAAGATTCCGCTGTACTGGATGAAAAAGCATGGAAAAAAGAGATAAAAGAAAAGCTAGAGGAGATGAGAGAAGCTTCAAAGGCTAGAGTAAAACAAGCAAATGAAGACTACAATCACATCCTTCAAAATACTCCTCCATCTCTTTTGAATCGGAAAGAATTAAGAGACAGACGATTGCCTCATGCTAGGAAACGATTGAAAATAGCCAAGAAGCAATTTAGAGAAGCCAAGGTAGAAGCAAAAGAAGAAAGAAAAGAGAGTCGTAAAGAAAGAAAAACCAATCAAAAATTTCTTTATGGTCAGGAATCGAAAGCAAAATCCAATTTTTTCTTTCAAGGGAAGAGTTTAGAAGAATTAAAAGCTAAGAAAGAAGTCAAGGCCGCAAAAGATAATCTAAAATCTACTAAACAAGCCTATAAGTCCAAAAAAGTCAGTAGGAAAGCCAAAACTTTTCTTTATGTCCTTGGACGTGAAGGTGGAGAGTTAGCTTCAGAAAATGAAGATTTAGAAGGCTATCGTACACTTCAAGAGACCATTAGAAAAGGGAAACGCTACAGTCGACTTTCTTATAATCTTGGAAAAGCTAGTGTCAAAACAGGACAAGCAACAGGTCGTTTTACCAAGAAAAGACTGACCAACACAAAAGAGCGATACCATCATTTTAAGGATGGAAAAGGATGGAAACTAGCGAAAGATAATCCAAGTTCCTTTAAAAATCGGTATCGAAAATTAAAGAAACAAGGTCTTTCAAGTGTCCGAAATATCTATCAAAAACTAAAAGCAGCCTTTTCCTTCTTTACATTTACGGCTGGGAATCCTGCAACCTGGATAGTTGGAGGATTAGTCTTTCTTCTCTTACTTATGATGAGCTTCTTTTTAGGATTTTCATCTGCTAGTTTGATTCAACAAGATGAATTTGAATTAACAAAAGCTTATACCCATCTAACTTGGGAAGATGCAGAACATACTCGCACAAATGACAAAGGAATTACTTATTACACAAAAGTTGATGATGTGATGGGCTATATGAACTTTAAATTCCATGACTATGAGTTACACAAACCAGTTCACTTATTTAGTTCAGAAACTTACAAGGATTATCTGTCTACTTTGTGGCATGATTTAAACGATGGGGATGATTTGAAATCCATGCAAGACCTCTATGAAACTCCTAAGTATAAACTCTCGAAAGACGATCAAGAGGAAATGAAGGAACTAAAAGAAGAGGGTGTATATGCTTCCATGCAGGAATTGGACAATCCATTTGAGGGGAAAAGCAACGAAGATAGTCTAACCATGACTTATCGTTATGGATACTATGATTTAGATGGGAAACCTACTCTTCAGGAGTACATTCTACTAGAAGCAAAGGCTCACCAAACGATTGTCGCACCAATGGATGGAGTTGTATCTCTAGATGGTGACAATATTATTCTCACTAACGGAAAAGGAGAGAATGAGAGTCGATTGACCTTGTATTCTATTCATAATGGCCGTGCGATTGAGGGGACAAGAGTCTTAACGGGTGATATTATTGGTGAAACACCAGACGATACAGGTTTGAAAGTTTCCTATCAAAAGTATAAGAACAAGAAAGAAAAATTGGTGTATGTCAATCCGCAATTTTATTTTCCAAAAGTCATTCAACTTCAGACAACTATCTTACCTGCCATTGGTCAGTTTGGTGGGGATGAGTTTGAACGAGCAAAACATATTTATGAGTTTTTGAAATCTCAAGGGGCAAGTCCCCAAGCCATTGCGGCTATTTTAGGAAATTGGTCGGTAGAATCTTCTATTAATCCAAAACGAGCTGAAGGGGATTATTTATCTCCTCCTGTTGGCGCTACCGATTCCTCATGGGATGATGAAACCTGGTTAGCAATTGGAGGTCCAGCCATTTATAGTGGTGCTTATCCTAATATCCTTCATAGAGGTTTGGGGTTAGGTCAATGGACGGATACTGCAGATGGTTCAACACGGCATACAGCTTTATTGAATTATGCACATATCAAAAATAAGAAGTGGTATGATTTAGATCTCCAACTTGATTTTATGCTTCATGGGGATAGTCCTTACTATCAAAGTTGGTTAAAGGATTTCTTTGGAAATACGGGCAGTGCAGCCAATTTAGCCCAACTCTTCCTTACCTATTGGGAGGGAAATTCTGGTGACAAACTACTGGAAAGACAAACCAGAGCAACAGAATGGTATTACCAAATTGAAAAAGGCTTTAGCCAAACAAACGGAGGACAGGCAAAGAGTGATCCACAATCCCTCGAAGGTGTTCGTGGGGACTTGTATGATCATTCTGTTCCTGGTGGTGGAGATGGTATGGCCTATGCCTATGGACAATGTACATGGGGTGTTGCGGCTCGTATGAATCAGTTAGGCTTAAAATTAAAAGGAAGTAATGGTGAGAAGATTTCAATCATTAATACCATGGGAAATGGTCAAGACTGGGTTGCGACAGCTTCAAGTCTTGGTGGGGAAACTGGCTCTACACCAAGAGCAGGTGCCATTGTTTCTTTTGTAGGAGGTACACATGGCACACCAGCTATCTACGGTCATGTGGCTTTTGTCGAGAAAGTCTATGATGATGGTTCTTTCCTTGTGTCTGAAACTAACTATGGTGGCAACCCTAACTATACCTTTAGAAAAATCTCGCAAGCAGATAGTGCCATCAGTTTTGCTTATACGGTGAAATAAAAGAATCATGTCATCAGTTTAGGTGACATGATTCTTATTTTTTATAGAGTGACATATTTAATGCCATAGGTTGATAACTTACTTGATGATCGTCTTTAATCAATTGACTGTAAGCAACAAATCCGAACTGTTCATAAAATTGAATGACTTTAGGATGATTGATACTATCTAAAAATACCATCTGAGTTCCTACAATTGCTCGAAATTCTTCAATTTTTTGAATTACAATTTCAAATAACTCTTGTCCTGATAGTTTATTTAGCTTTGTGTTTTTGCCGAATTGACCGATAAGTAACACAGGGAGATAATCAATATTTTTGGGACTTTTTCCTTTTAGGACGAGTTTCTTTTTTAAGGATTCCTTTAAATCAGAAATATCAACAACTTTGAGAGATAAACTAAAGAATCCTATGATGTTATTTGTTTCAGTTTCTTCAACGATAAAATTACGAGAACGATGTTGTTTTTCAAAATTGGGAGCTTTATCAGATAGATAAGTCAACATCTCTTCATTATCTTTGAAATTAACATTTTCTAAAATGATAGTTTTAAATAGCTCCTGAACTTGTTTCTCAGTTTTATCAGGAGCCAGCACTTGAATATTTTCAAGATATTGCTTAAGTGGTGTTACTTGAATTGTCATCTTACAGATACTTTGAAATGAGTTTATTTTTCGTTGGAGCGGTAGCGTCCTGTGATTCAATAGATTTCAAGACGGCTTGTAGCTTTTTAGATGGTTTATGATTAAGAATTTTTAGAGCATCTTCGTTTGTTAGTTTTATATCACGTGTTAAACTGATTGTAGCCATTTGTTCTACCTCCTGTTTCTACTTAAATTCATTATAGCTTATTTTGAACAAAAGTTCAATCTGAAGATAGTGTATGTTTTCTATAGTGTATAAATCCAAAATAAGTTTTTCTCTTGCATTTGTAGCTCATATTCGTTAGAATAATGGTGTAGATGAGTGGTTGGCTCATGGTCAATCTGATAGTAATCTTGGACATAAGGGCCAAGCGGTGGCGGACACCAGAACAAAATCCGATAGCAATCTTGGACGTAAGGGCCAAGCGGTGGCAGACACCAGAATAAACCGACTGACTAGGTGGCTTACAGGTTCTGTAAGTCATCTTTTTTACTTTTATAGTATATTTTTATCATTTTCAGGAGAACGCAGTTTTGGCTCGTTCTCTTTTTTTGTTGTGATACTTCTTTCAAGGAATATTTGGTAGGATTGGAGTGAAAAAAGATTAACTAGGAAAGAAGGAAGTATATGGAAGCCATTTATCAACGTGATTCGGATCAAGATGGACTAACTGATGCTCAAGAATTGGCGCTAGGAACCAATCCTCTTAGCGCAGATTCTGATGGTGATGGTCGTTCAGATTTAGTGGAAGTAGAAGAAGGAACCAATCCCTTAGAAAAGGATTTACAAGACATAGACCAAACAAGTATAACTGAACCGTCTTCAGTATTTATGGAAATGAAACAAAAGATTTCAGATATGATGGAGAGTCACTACAAGGAATTTATACAGGCTCTGATTAGTATTGAAACAGGGATTGAAAACCAACAAGACCTAGAAGACTTATATACTTACTACATGAGAACAGATGCCGTTTCTCTTTTGTCTAGTGATTTAGAAACCAGTCCTCAAGAGGTTGAAATGGAGATAGAGTTGTAGGGGAATCATGTGATTCTCCTATTTTCGTATAGATGAAAGGAGCGAGTATGGAAGTAATGCAATTATTGGCTATGTTTCGTGGAACAATTCCAAAAGATAGGGAGAAAATGGACCTATTTCTTCGCTATCAAGCGCAACATTTTGATGAGAAATGGCAGGACTTGGTAGAGAATTTTTTGACTGAAGAGGGCAAGATAGAAGAGATTCCTCACGTCTATTCTTTTGATCAAGATATTGTTTCTTTCCTAGAGGCTAGTTCTGAAAATAATGACCAAGATTTAGAAAGTTACACAAGAAGTTTTGGACAAGCGGGTCTAGATAAATTATCTCAATTAAGTAGTTGGGAGAAATACTTGGTGCTAGAAGTCGCAACCTATAATCTTTTCACTCGATTTTACATCCAATCTGAAAAAGAGAAGCTAGAACAACTAAGTGAGCTTATCTTTCATCAGAATCAGGATGTCAATTTGGTCAATGTCTATCGGGTTGCGAATAATCTATCTGACCGCATTAGTAGAGATATAGAGGAATTTCTTCTAATGGTTGACTCAAAAGAACTAAAAAAAGAGGTCCTTGAGATTCATTTTGAAGAAAAAGAGGGAGATGTTCTAGCCTATTTGGGTTCAGAATTGATGGCTACTTTAGATACTGTTACGGATCTTGTCCATCATGAAGAAAACTACACACAACTCCCACTGACACAAAAGCTGAAGATTATTACTCATTTTGATGAAGTAAAGGCTATAAGAGAAAAGTCTAATCAAGTAGAGGAATCTTTATCTCCTTCAAGTGATATTGAACAGGAAACGGAAGAAACGAACCCTTTTTCTAATGTCGATAAAATTGTAGAAGAAGCTTTGAGGGAATATCCAATTGGTTCACAAGTAAGTTATAAAGGACAAGTATTTCAGTTGGTTTCGATTGAAAATGCTCAGTTAAATGGCTTAGTTCGCCTAGAGCTATTCAATGATTCCAACCAGTTATTTGAAGAGAATCCTATCTTATACTTGAACAGTTTAGAAGAGATTGAACGAGTATTGTCTCATGTAGAACTTGAAAAAGAAGATTCAGAGATTGAGATGGATTCATCAAGTGAAAGTCAGGAAATAGATTTGTTTTCCTATCTGGAAGAAGAAAAGGAAAAGTTTAATGAAACAGAATCAACACCACTTATTTCAAGTTTAGAAGAGTTGGATATTCCTGTTCAAGATTTTGTTTTTCCAGATGATTTAGAGAACTTTTATCCTAAGACAAATCGAGAAAAAATTGAAACGAATATCGCCGCAATTGAACTTGTTAAAAGATTAGAAAAAGAGGGACGACAAGCGAATCCAGAAGAACAAGAGCTACTAGCCAAGTATGTCGGCTGGGGTGGTCTTGCCAATGAATTTTTCGATGAACTCAATCCAAAGTATGAAGCAGAACGTTTAACTCTTAAGAGTTTAGTAAGTAAATCAGAATACTCCGCCATGAAACAAAGTTCTCTCACAGCCTATTATACAGACCCAATGATTATTCGCCAGATTTGGCAAAAATTACTGGATGATGGTTTTGAGGGAGGGAGGATATTAGATCCTTCTATGGGGACTGGGAACTTCTATGCGGCTATGCCTAGAAGGATACGAGAGAAATCAGAACTCTATGGGGTTGAATTAGACAGCGTGACAGGCGCAATCGCAAAACAACTCCACCCCAATACCCATATTGAAGTGCGAGGATTTGAAGAAGTTTCCTATCAAAATAATAGTTTTGATTTAGTCTTAACGAATGTCCCATTTGGAAATTTTCGCATTGCAGATAAAAACTATGATAAACCTTATATGATTCATGATTACTTTGTCAAACACTCACTTGATTTAGTAAGAGATGGAGGACAAGTTTCGATTATCTCTTCTATTGGCACAATGGATAAACGGACAGATAATGTCTTACAAGAGATTAAATCCAACACTCATTTTTTAGGGGGAGTTCGGTTGCCAGATACGGCTTTTAAAAGCATTGCAGGTACTCGTGTAACCACAGATCTCCTCTTCTTTCAAAAGGATCAAGCAAAGAATCTTAATGAAGAGGAACTTGTTTTTAGTGGTTCTATTCCCTTTGAGGAGGATAAGCGTGTCTGGATCAATCCTTATTTTGATGGGAAATACAATACACAAGTTTTGGGTCAATATGAGGTACGTAATTTTAATGGAGGAACCCTCAATGTTAAGGGGGAATCAGAAACATTAGCTACTGACATAATGAAAGCATTAGAGAATGTAGAAGCTCCTAAACAAATTGACAATTCTTTGAAAGCACCTGTTTTTATCCAAGAAGAAGTGGATAATTCTATCCCAAGTCGTATACGTGAGGACTTAACGCTCTATTCTTTTGGATATGAGGGAAATCAAATTTATTACCGAGATACGCATGGCATTCGGAAAAGTTCAAAAGTTGACGAAATTAGTTATTATGTAGATGAGAAGGGAGATTTTAAAGCTTGGGACAGTTCTTTGTCTGAACATAAAATAGACCGATTCGTGCAACTTCATTTGACTGATGAGGAAGCACTAGATGTTTACAAGTCAGAAGAAGCGAGTAAAAGGGGGAAATATAAGGGACTGTTCAAAAAAACTATCTTTTATGAAAGTCCCTTATCGGATAAGGATATTAGTCGCATTAAGGGCATGGTTGATTTGAGAGAGACCTATCAATCCTTAATTGAAATTCAACGTCATCCAGATTATAGTCGGACAGATTTTCAGGTATTACTTAGTAAACTCAATCGTGACTATAATCGCTTTGTAAGTCAATTTGGATACTTGAATGCCTCAGTCAATCGGAACTTATTTGATAGTGACGATAAGTATTCTTTATTAGCAAGTTTAGAAGATGAATACATTGATTCTAAAGATCAGAAAGTAAAATATAAAAAATCTTTAGCCTTTGAGAAAGCATTGGTTAGGCCGGAGAGAGTGATTACAAGAGTATCAACGGCTTTAGATGCCTTAAACTCTAGTTTATCGGATGGTAGAGGGGTTGATTTAGACTATATGGTATCAATTTATCCCGAACATAGCCAAGCTGCTATTTTAGATGAGTTAGGTGACCAGATTTTAATGGATCCAGAAAGCTATTTAAGAGGGGAAAGAAAATACCTTTCTAAGAACCAGTTTTTATCAGGAGATATTCTCAACAAGATAGAAGTAGTTCAACTATTAGTGGAGGAAAACAACCAAGAATATGATTGGAACCATGCTTTAGATTTGTTAGAATCTGTTCGCCCTCCAAGGATTCATCTGGCAGATATTGAGTTTAAAATAGGGTCACGTTGGATTCCTCAATCCGTTTATGGTAAATTTGCCTTTGAATGTTTTACCAATCGTGAATTTGAATTGTCTTCGCCAGATGTTGAACAAGTCATTGAAGTGAATCCTGTCGATGGCCAGGTTCATTTAAGGACATCATTTGCTTATCGCTATCCAAGTGCCAAAGATAGTAGTCTTGGAGTTAGTGGGTCACGTTATGATACAGGAAGAAAGATTTTTGAGAATTTACTTAATTCGAACCAACCGACGATTACCATGACTGTTACGGAAGGAGAAAAGAAAAAGACCATCACAGATTTGGAAAAAACCTCTGTTCTAAGAGCAAAAGAGCAGCATTTACAAGAGCTCTTTCAAGAATTTGTCTCACAGTATCCAGAAGTCCAACAAGTCATTGAAGAAAGTTACAATCGTCTTTATAATCGGACGGTTAGTCGAGAGTATGATGGTAGCCATCTAGTCATTGATGGCTTGGCACAAAACATCAGTCTTCGTCCTCACCAAGAGAATGCCATTCAAAGAATTATAGAAGAAAAAAGAGCCTTATTAGCTCATGAGGTAGGTTCAGGAAAGACCTTGACCATGCTTGGTGCTGGGTTTAAATTAAAGGAGTTGGGGATGGTTCATAAGCCCTTGTATGTGGTGCCCTCTAGTTTGTCTGCTCAGTTTGGCCAAGAAATCATGAAATTTTTCCCTACTAAAAAAGTCTTTGTGACCACTAAGAAAGATTTTGTGAAGGCGAGAAGAAAACAATTTGTTTCTCGTATTATTACAGGAGATTACGATGCCATTGTCATTGGGGATTCTCAATTTGAAAAAATCCCTGTCAGTAAGGAAAGACAGATGAACTATATAGAGGATAAACTCAATGAACTACGAGAGATTAAAACACATTCTGAAAATAAGTATACCGTTAAAGAAGCAGAGCAATCAATAAGTGGTCTAGAGAAACAATTGGAAGAACTCCAACGCTTTAATCGTGATAGTTTTATTGATTTTGAGAACTTAGGAATTGATTTTCTCTTTGTGGATGAAGCACATCACTTTAAAAATATTCGTCCAATTACTGGACTTGGAAATGTAGCAGGGATTACCAATACAACCTCTAAGAAGAACGTGGATATGGAAATGAAGGTTCGACAGATTCAGGAAGAACATGATTATAAAAATATTGTCTTTGCGACAGGAACACCTGTTTCCAATTCTATTAGTGAGTTATATACTATGATGAACTATATTCAACCAGATATTTTAAAACGCTATCAAGTTGATTATTTTGACTCTTGGGTAGGTGCTTTTGGAGAAATTCAAAACTCTATGGAATTAGCTCCTACAGGGGATAAGTACCAACCTAAGAAACGATTCAAAAAGTTTGTCAATCTACCTGAGTTGATGAAAATCTATAAAGAAACAGCCGACATTCAAACACAAGATATGTTGGATTTACCTGTTCCAGAAGCTCATATTATCCCTATTGAGAGTGAGTTAACTGAAAACCAGAAACTCTATTTAGAAGAATTGGTTATGAGGTCAGATATGGTCAAATGTGGAACAGTTGATCCGAGCCAGGATAACATGTTAAAGATAACAGGTGAGGCACGAAAACTAGCAATTGATATGCGTTTATTGGACTCTAGTTATAGTCTAGCAGACAATCATAAATTGCTTCAGGTAGTGGATAATGTTGAAAGAATTTATCGTGAGGGAATGGAAAATAAGGCTACTCAGATGATTTTTTCAGATATTGGAACACCTAAGAAAAAGGACAATGGCTTTGATGTTTATTCTGAGATTAAGGCTTTATTAGTTGATAGAGGAGTCCCTAGTAAGGAAATTGCCTTTGTACATGATGCCAATAGTGATGAAAAGAAGAATAGCTTGTCTCGAAAGGTCAATGCAGGAGAGGTGCGGATTCTTCTTGCCTCAACTGAAAAAGGAGGAACAGGTTTAAATGTTCAGAGCAAGATGAAAGCAGTTCATCATCTGGATGTACCGTGGAGACCAAGTGACATTCAGCAACGCAATGGACGGATTATCCGACAAGGAAATGAAAACAAGGAAGTGGATATTTACCACTATATTACCAAAGGTTCGTTTGATAATTATCTATGGGCAACTCAGGAGAACAAACTCCGTTATATTAAGCAGATTATGACTTCTAAGGAGCCGATTCGTGCTGCAGAAGACATTGATGAGCAGACCATGACAGCTTCTGATTTTAAGGCACTAGCAACAGGTAATCCTTATCTCAAATATAAGATGGAACTAGAGAATGATCTAACCCTATTAGAAAATCAAAGACGCGCCTTTCAACGTAGCAAGGATCACTATCGTCATACAATCTCTTACTGTGAAGAAAATATTCCCATTCTTGAGAAACGATTAAGCAAGTATGAAGGCGACATTCAACAGTCTGAAATGTCGAAAGACCAATCATTTTCTATGACGGTAGGCAAGCAAGCTTTTGAGCAACGAGCTGAAGCAGGGGAATCCCTACACCGTCTTATCCGTCATAATCAAGCTGATATTAAAGAATTACGTACCCTAGCCAGTTATCGAGGATTTGACATTAAAATGCTTAGTCTTCCAACAAATCAACCTCTTCCTGAAACTTTCTCTGTTAAGATTGTAGGAGAAAATCGGTATTCTGTCAGTTTAGATTTGTATTCTCCTTTGGGGACAATTCAAAGACTCCAACATACGATAGACCACATTAAAGATGACCAAGTGAAAACTCAGAACTTATTGGATGAATTAAAGGATAAATGGACTACTGCTAAGATAGAAATTGAGAAAAATTTTCCAAAGGAAGAGGATTATCAAACTAAAAAGGCCGAATACGATGTACTCGCGCCATTGATTGAAACAGAAACGGATTTAGATATTATTGATCAGGCCTTACGACAATTCCACGAAAAAGGAAAAGAAAAGCAAGAACAACTTTCTTTTGAATTGGATTAAAAAATAGATATAAATAGCGGACAAGAAAAGAAAAGCGCGGTAGAATAAAGATAGAAAGAAACGAGGTAACGATTATGATGGAAGATACCTATTATCAATTAGAAGAGGCTTTGGTACAGGGATTTCAAACACCTGAAGAATACCAAGCCTACAAGGAGTTAAAGGAACATTATGAGGAAGTGACAGGCGATTACAGCTTTTCTATACGAGAACTTACTAGTCAATTGGAAATCGCTCTTCAGAATCATCGAGGTGTGGACTTTGAAGAACATGAGAAAGAGGAGTATTTGGACTTAGTTCAAAAATTAGAAGAGTTTGATTCCTCTCTTGCCACCCATTATCGTCAATTGATTGACTAGAAAGGAGAAAGTCATGAATGATTTACTCCTTATCCCAGTAATTTTTTTAGCAGTAGGAGGAATTCTCATTCTTTTATGGAGGATCTTCCTTATTGCCAGTGGACTTTTCCTGATTGGTTTTGTCAGTTTTCTTATTTTCGTGGAGGTCTATGGAATTTATTTGTTCTTTACTGAACCTACTTTATACTTTGATGATATCAGACAACATGGTTTAACTAGTTTTACGGCTGTGTACCTTTTCATCAATCTGATGTTGGTTCTAGGATTCAGTTGGCGTTTCATAAACTCCAAAACTAAGAAAAGTATGTAAACTTGTTAGATGGTTAAAAAACTTTATCTGAATCTAAATTCGGATAAGGTTTTTTATTTGCCTTGATTCTTTCATATACATCATAGCTAAATTGGAGTAATAATTTATGAAAATCATTATCCTCACTATTATTACTTGTATTTATGGCTTGTTTATGTCGTTCAATATGAGAAAGAGCTCTTCTCAAATTTATATTATAAACTGAAGACAGCTAATTTTGATATTTTTCTCTGAACTGTACGATTTTGCGCCTGAAATGTAGGAATTACCTTTCGTTGTGATGTGATAAAACTTACAAGTTCTTTTTGTTATTCTTGACCTAGTTTTTATAGAAAGAAGGTCTAAGATGTTAAATAAAGTCAAAACTAAAGCCTTAATTAGTGTTGGAGCAGTGGCTGCGACTAGCTTTATTCTCATGATGGGATATACTGCTGGTCAACATTCTACTGCTAAACAAAGTCGCAAAGAAATCGAATTGGCTGCAGCTAAACTTGTAGAGGACAAACAAGCAGAAGATAAGGCAAGTATTTTGTCATCGGATACTGTAAAAGAATTTTTGACTCAGTACTATACGAAAGAAAAGCTCGGAGAAAATAATACACGTATTCAACCTTATATGACTGAATCGGCTTATTCTCAAGAATTGTCAAGTCAAAATGATGCCATGAACCAAGTGTATAAGGACTATATTTTGGATTATCATTTTGAAAAAGCAGATATCTTTGTCAATCAGACTACGAATCAAGCTATTGCCATGGTCTCTTATAATGTAACCTATGTATCCGATTTAAAGAATGCCAACCAATCAAAGACCAATCAGACAGAAACCAGAACGGTTAAATTGTCCTATTCTAAACTACCAGGTAAGTTATTGGTCAATCAAGTACAGGTTTGGAAATCTGGGTTAGATGATTTAGATAAGGCCACTCCCAAAACTTTAGAAGAATCCTCATCTGTTCCATCACTGCCAAATACTACAACAAAATGATGATATTGCATGGAAATAGAAGAATGTAAGCAAATTTCAATTCTTGATGTAGCCAATCGTTTAGGTATCTCCTTTAAACAAGTTTCGAGCAGTGTCTATGAACATCCTGAACACGATTCATTTCGGATTTTTTCAACTACCAATACTTTTAAATGGTTTTCAAGAGATATTCAAGGTGATGTCATTGATTTTGTTCGACTTGTTAAGGGAATTTCCTTTAAAAAAGCTCTAGCATTTCTTTCTGAAGAACCTTTTCAAAAAGAAGCTGTTCAAGAAAAAAGAGAGAGACCATTTTATTATCCTTTAAATAGAATAGAAGATTCTAACTGTAGTCTGGCCAGATATTACTTAACAGAATGTAGAGGAATTTCAGAAGAAATCGTACAAAAGATGATTCAACAAGGTTTGATAGCACAAGCCAGTTGGAAAACAAATGAAACTGTTGAACCTGTTATTGTTTTAAAAAGTTTTGATCATCGTCACAAACTGCAGGCAGCAAGCTTACAAGGGATTTATAAGAATCATTCTCTTCCAAGAGAGAGGTTGAAAACGATTCTAAAAGGAAGCCATGGACATGTTGGAATATCCTTTGATATTGGTCACCCCAATAGACTGGTCTTTTGTGAATCGTTCATCGACTTGATGAGCTATTACGAGCTACATCAACAAAGTCTATCAGATGTTCGTTTGGTATCTATGGAGGGATTAAAAAGGTCTGTTGTCGCTTATCAAACTTTACGACTGATAGCTGAAGAAAATCAGAAATTGGAATTCTTAGATACAGTAATACCTTCAAAGTTATTGCCTTTAATCAATACAATTCGTGATACCACCAGCTATTTTGATAATCATCCTGATTTATTGACACTGGCAGTAGATTGTGATGATGCAGGTAAAGATTTTTCTGATAAGTTATCTCAATCAGGATTGCCTGTTTTACTGGATTTACCTGATAATGAATCTGGGAAAGAAAAACGAGACTGGAACGATATTCTTCGAGAAAAGAAATCAGATTTACAATTTATGCTTGAGACTGTAAAAGAGACATTTGGAAATCCACCAGTAAGACAAACTTCTCAATGTTTAGAATTGTGATAACAAAATCAAGATGTTTTAGCTAATATTAGTATGAAGGAGGATCGTATATGACCATAATCGAACGCTTAGAAGAAAAGGTCACTAGGCAAGAGAGTAAGGTAGCAAGAGAGACAGAAAAACTCGCTGCTTACAAAGAGCAACTGGAGACAGCGATGTTTGCGACGTTCAAAAGGCGTCAAAGCATCAGTCACATGAGTTTTGAAGAAGCTCTTGACCATGCCTTTGGTAAAGAAAGACAATTCGATGATTCTGAATTTAGAAAGGATGAAATGAGTGAATGACAAAAGATTGGAATTTTAATCAACCATTAGAAAGTAAATCAGAAAATCAAGGGGATTCAGATAAAATTGCGGCCTTATTTGGAAATCATCAAGGAGGTAATGATGTAAATTATGAAGCAGCTTTTCAAAAGCGAAAACAAGCGCCTGTGACGGAATCAAATTCTAGTTCTAAACCTAAAGTTACAGAGGTTAGAACAGGAAAAGAGACAGATATCACTACAAGTTATCAGCAACATCTTAAAAGACTTATTGCTGATAACAATAGCGATATTCAAAGCAGTCAAAAGAAAATTGAAGAGCTACATACGTTGATTGACACAAAGAATAAAGACAATAAGAAATTACAGTCCATTTATGATGCGATTTCGGAATTACACTAAGCAGTCCTGATAGGCTGCTTTTTTTGAGAGGTTATAGATGTTTACAACATTTTTTAAGAAAAATCACGACAATAGTGATGTATTTAAAAAGCTGATTCATAGACTATCTGATATGTCTGTCCAAGATCTTGAAAAAATAGACCGACTGTTAGATATCATTTTCACTCCAGATCAAGAATCAGAACAAGTAAAAACAGAATCAACTTATAGGGAAGAAACTTTGGACGACACATTAAAGGAAGCTAAGAATCAACTTCATAAGGAACAATTGGAGAAGAATTTAGAGAGATTTAGGAAAGACGGAAGGAAGTGAATAGTTTTATACAATTTTCTTTTACTTGAATAAAGTCTTGTGTTATACTTTTAGTATAGACTAGAGAAGGAAGTAAATATTTTGGAGTTGACTACCAAGCAGGAAAAGCAACTAGGTCAGACGCAGTGGTTTCATGCTACATTATTGAGACATTTAGAATCCTTAAAAAGTGGTATAGATGTTAAATTTAATTTAGGAAGTGAGCTAGATTTTGGTCCTGGTTTCTATATCACGCCTGACTTTGAACAAGCTAGAAAATTTATTAACAAGCAAGTTGAAGTATTAAATCGAAGCAGCTCTAATAATAATATTTTTGACTCAGAAGAAGAAGTAGGAATTATAGTAGAATTTCGTATTTCAAATTTTATAGAAATTTTTAAGAACCCTGACTATCATTGTCACTATTTTGCAAAACATAAAAAGTCAGAGTCAGATTTAGATTTTGCTGAATTTGTCGTTCAAAATCGGGAAAATCCAGATGAATTACAACACCATTTTGATTTTATCTATGGTGTTCAGACTGATGACAATCCAACCCAAGCTTTAGCTCGTTTTCGTCAGAATGAAATTACAAAAGAAGAAATGCTTGCTGAGTTTAGAAAACCATATTCTTTTAAACAATTATCCATCCACAACCAATCTTTTTGTGATATAATGAAAATAGAGAAGGTTTATCAATCAAAAACAGGAGAGGAGTTACAAAAATGGCAGTAGTATCATTGGAAAATAATATTAAACTATATAGTTCAGAATTATTTCAAGCACTATTAAAAGCCTCTAATTATAAATTGGATAAGCGTATTGCTCAGACTGTTGCAGAAGGCTATGCTCGTAATCTAGATTATTCTGATCCTGAACTGATGCATGTTGGTGTAACTTCGGTTGCTAACAATCTGCTTACAAAAATTAAACAAGAGTATTTTAATGTATAGTATTTTAAAAAGCCACCGAAAAAGGAATTACTCTTTAAGGTGGCTTTTTTAGAAGTAAAGTTTAGGCTAGAAAAACAAGAAGTAACGCACCAAAAATGGTGCATTTCTTTTTTCTAAATGTTATGGCTCTTTGTCAACTGCAGTGGGTTGAAGAAAAGCTAAGATCTTGAAAGGACACATTTCGTCCTTTCTTTTTTGATGTTCAGAGCGATAAAAATCCGTTTTTTGAAGTTTTCAAAGTTTCGAAAACCAAAGGCATTTCGTTTGATGAGTTTAATGAGATTATTAGTCGCTTCCAATTTGGCGTTAGAATAGGGTAGTTAAAGGGCGTTGATGTTCCAAAGGAAACAGCACAACTCTTGAAAAGTATGGGATATGAAGTACAATTAGCTTTGATTGCGACAAAGCCTAAGCTGTCCTATCTGAGCACCCTTATCCGTTATGAAGAACTGTACGCTATCAATCCAGATCAAGCACGCGCAACTCCAAAAGAACATCATGATTTCATTGTAAATCATCTAGTTGATAATACAAGACAATTGGAAAAACTAGCTATCTTTGAAAGAATTCAAATTTACCAACGAGATAGAAGTTGTGTATACGATTCAGAAGAAGACAAAACTTCAGCAGCAACCGTTCTACATGATTTACTATTTGGAGAATGGAATCAAGTTGAGAAAGAGATGCTTAAATCTGGAGAAGAAAGACTGAAAGATTTAACTAATCGAAATGGTAGTTAGAACACAAATTTTAAAATATAATCTACTTATAACTTTTGTTAGTTGTTTAAGGTGGGCGAAAATTTTTTAGAACCAAAAAAACGCATAGTCTCAGGTGTTGAAAAACTTGAAATTATGCGTTTTCTTCAAGAATTGAGATTTTGACCATCTCTTTTTATTATATTTAAGGATATTTGAAAGATGTATTTTAGAAAAACAATTATGGAGTTCTTAATACGGAATAAAGTATAAATGCTGATTCAAAGTGAAGTTTTATATGTTTTTTGCTTTTGTTGAGTATAAAATCTATTAACTACAGTCGAACTACAAAAATTAATTTAAGATGAAGTGAACTGTAGACTTTGGAGATGTCTCTTACTCGATTTCAGAATGAATTACTGATATGGGATTAAAAGAACTAAGTATTTCTTTTTGTTTTGAATGAGATACGTGAGTATAGATTTGTGTGATTGATATAGAACTATGTCCAAGAATTTGTTGAATATATCGAATATCTACATCACTATCTAGAAGCATTGTCGCAAAGCTATGTCTAAACATATGCGGTGTAATAGTTCTAGAAAAGTTATTTTGTTCAACGATTCTCTTTATTACTAAACGTACACTTTGCTCTGACAATGGTTTAAGTGAATGTTTCCCTGGGAACAAGAAATCATTGGATTCATTTCTTGTTTTATTTATATATGTTTCTAATAAATTGAAGGTTGTTTGATCTCCTAAAAATAGGATACGTTCTTTCTTACCCTTTCCTATAATCTGGAGTGTCTTATTGGAAAGATTAATGTCTTTGAGATGAATGTGGCAAAGTTCAGAAATTCTGATGCCTGTTGAAAGTAAAAGTGAAATAATTAGTAGATTTCTTTCAGCGTGTTGTTTTTGATAGTCAGTTTTAGATACAATTACTTTCTGTTCTAAATATATAAAAATGCTTTTCAGAATGTCATACGGAATCGTTTTAGGCAATACTTTTTCAGTTCTAAATTGAAAGCGCAATTGATTGAAGGGATTCTCTTCAATTATGTTCTGGTATTTTAGATAGTTATAAAACACCTTCATACAAGCAATTTTTCTTCTTAATGTATTCGTTTTTATGTTAGATTGTGTCAACTGTTCTATATAGGATTCGACATTATCATAGTCTGAGTTATAAAATTGCATAAGATCATTCTTATAAGCGCGAATCGTGTGTGAACTCAAACGCTTATGAGTTTTGCAAAAATCTAAGTAAGTAGAAATAAGTTTATAATCCATAAAAATCTCCTTTATCAATAATCATGCTATTATAAACCTATTTGAGTACTTTGTATAGTGATAATAAATAGTTATCGGGAGGAAAGTTGAGAAATGACCAGTTGTTTTGTAGTTATGGGGTTTAATACTAAAAAAATTCCTAATACAAATATAGAAGTGGATTTGAATCAAGTCTATAATAATTTAATTAAGCCAACAATTTTAGAAAAAGAATTAGTTTCTGTTCATGGTAAAAACCACTTTAGAGCTGATGAAGTTTTCAGTACACAGAGTATAACGAAAACATTTATCGAAGGTATATTAAAAGCAGATATTGTAATTGCAGATATTACTACTTTAAACCAAAATGCTATCTATGAGTTAGGTCTACGTCATGCTATGAAACCCAAATCAACCATTATACTGTGTGATCATCACACAGCTAAGATTAGCTTTTTTGATATTGCACACTTACCTCAAATCAGATATGATTCTGATAAGTTAAACGAAGTGGATGAAGTTAACAAGGTGAAAAAACTGCTTTCTGAATATATTGATTCCGCTATAAAGTCAGATGAGACATTTACTGATAGTCCAGCCTTTGAATCTGCTCTATACCGTGTAATAATTAACGATTTAATCGATAAAACTGAAATTCAAAGTGAAGAAGCATTAGACAAGTCAATAGCTGAACTTTATGATCAAGCCACGGAACTCAAGAATTCAGAAAAGTATCCTGAGGCAGAAGAAATATTTCAGCAAATTTTAGAAAGTGGATTTATTGATGAAGAAATTTTGGCAGGCTATTTACTATCATCCTATAAGAAAAATGAATCTTCGCTAGCAAATTTAAAAATGGCACAGCAAAATATTAGTAAATATATAGATATAAACACCACAACATATCATAAGTTATTAGGTATTTATGGAGCTATTTTCTTACGTATATTTTATATTACAAAGAATAGGAGTGACTTAATGTCTGCAATTAATTACTATAGGTTAGGCATGAATTTTGAAGATAGAAATATTTATTGTGCAAGGAATTACTGTGCTAACCTGTTAAAAATAGCCTTAGTTGAGAAAGATGTTGAAGTTTTAAAGGAGTTCTACTATACATCTGTTTATACAGCAAAAACTATTTTAGGATCTTTAGAAAAAATACATCGTAAATCTAGTGAATATGACGACATTTGGTTTCTTTCCAATCAAGAGGATCTAATGCTGATTTCAGGCCTTCTTTCAAAACCTATTAATGATATTGAGGGTTTAACTGAACGACAGAAAAAAACAATTAATGAAGGTAGTATTATGTTAAGTGAGGATCTCCAGAGGATTAAAACTGCAATTGTAAATGGTAATTAATAGTTTATTTCCCCTCCTTTGATAAAGTTATACTTATCATCAAGAAGGTTTTTCCATGCATGAAAACTTTTTTGAAACCCTTCTGATTGCAAGTACATTAATATATTTTCTTTTGTTTCTAATGAGAATTCAGGTGATGTTATAGAATATTCTCCCTTCTTTAAAATCCCTTCTTCAGTTAAATTTTCTTGAGGAATAGATAGCATTGGAAGATTATAAGTTAGCGCTAAAATCCCTTCAATATGACAATAAACACTTGTAACCCACTTATTCTTTAAGTGGGTCTCTTTGGATGCAAAGAAGTCTGGATTATCCTCAGCTCCCATTTTTCTGGTTCCACTAGAAATAAATGTCTGACCAAATGCAACAATTATAATTCCGTAACTCCTTTGTATCATCTCACTCAACGAATTCATGACTTCGTAAGGAGTATACTCAGCAGCTTGTAATGTTACACATTCAATATTGTGTCGTCTTAAAAATTTAATCAATTCTTTAATAAATAAATTTTGATTCTCTGTAAATGGATTAGGTCTGCTTAAAAATACTCTTATTTTTTTATTTGACATATTCGCTATCCCCTACCGATAACTATTTATTATCACTAGTATATCATAAATTCATCTTCAGTAGCTTGAATTGTATAATGAATTTTTACTTATCATTCAATATCAAACTATGATATTGATCAGCTATAGCTTAAAACACTGTTTTGAAATTATATCTAATACTTTTGATTCAATTACAAACTTACAACAACGAGATATTTATCTAGTCTGAAGAAAATAAGTACAAATTTATTAGAAAAGCAACATTTTATAGAATTATCACTGAAAATTCTAATTTTAGAATTATACGTTCTATTGATTTAGAATCTGTTTTTTAATTTCTAAATGTTATAATAGTATTATCGAGTAAAAGAAGCATGCCATGATTGGAAACAATATAAAATTCATACGAAAGGCACATGACCTGACATGTTCAGAATTTGCACGAATTATAAGCATTTCACCCAATAGCCTTAACCGTGATGAGAAGGGAACAAGTATAATTTCAAAAGAATTAATAGACACAATCTGCCAAAAATTCAATGTATCGTGTGTGAATATTGTTGGGAAAGAAAAAATATTAAATCTAGTGGGAAGATAATAAACTGACTTTAAAAATGGAGATTGTTAAGAAACGTTGAACAAATCTCCTAACTCATCACTATTGTTATCAAGATAGCCAGAACCTCGTCTTTAATGATGAGAGCATTCACTGGATTGTAATGAGTGGCGCCTTATCTGATATGGTGAATACCAACATTTATCTAGTGAGTACTTTTGAAGAGCTTGAGCGTTACAGGTGCTACTTGGATGGTATTGAGTACATACTAAAAACATCAGAAATGTGAATGGTAGTTTAATGAGTTTATATGATTCTAGTGAGAATGAGTTTGCCTGTGCCTTAGGTCGAAATGTTTGCACACTGACGAAAGGAAAGTGAATGAGCCAAAATCCAATAGCTATCTTTCTCCATGGAAAAAGCGAACTAGAAAGACAATTATCCATTGTATCAAGCTCAAAGAGTTTCTGTTTGATGAGTGGAGTAAGGTAAGAAGTAAATGTTGAGAATGGGGAAAACAAATTGAGAAAATTTTAATTAGTCATGCTTTATGTTATATCAATATCAAGATGGGAGGAACACTATGAAATTAAGAGATATATTAGACAAAGAATTTGAAGAGATTGTTACAGAGTTTCAAAATAGAGGAATAATATTTGAAGGTCAATTTAAAATAATGACTTCAATGTTTTGTAAGAAATATTCAATGGGGTTCTGTAAATTACTGAAAGAAGAAACAGGATTAAACGTGTGGTATGGTTATCAGGTACCTTATTTTTTCTATTACGATAGTGAAAGGTACGATAATAAAACGGCTTCTCTTGTTGCAGAAGAGTACCAAATTAAAAAAGGGAATTTGTAATAATTTCCGTAGAGGAGTTATAAAACAGTAAATATTTATTATGAGGTTGCAGATTAAATGGGCAAAGTAATGAGACAATATAATGAATTTTATATAAAATTGCAAAAAGAGTTTAAACTGGCTCATAATATGACCATAGAAGCTATGCCAGCAAAATTTTCCAACAAAGATTATGTTAAAAAATTTATTTATATGTTTCCTGATAAAATTTCTAGACTTATAATAGAAAGAAACTATTGGTATGGTAAACGTATTATTAAAAAAATTTAGTTAAAATTCAGAGTAAAAGGATGTCTTTAGAAACTAATGATTTTATTCTTGAAACATCTAAATATATAAGAAGACAAGTAAGAAAAAATATTTTGAGTATTGAAGAAAGAAAAACTCAGGCAGATGAAATTCGAAAAAAATCTTTAGCAAAATTAAAGCTGCAAACTATAAAAAGAAAAAAATCATTAGATTATATCCAAGAAATAAATCCCTCTTATCTGGAACATTATCGCAAAAGATTTTTTAAAACACATGATTTACATGAAAGATTAGAAATCATTAGAGAACTTTCGAAGTATGATTCAAAGGAAGTTCATAATTTTTTCTATGCAATAAATGGTCATGTAAGAAATCAATCGCTAAAAAAAGAAGTTCAGTCGTACTTTCAAAGTTTATCTCTACCGTTTAGATTGAGTAGAAAAAAGAAAGGAAAAACAAATTTTATTGATAATGAAATAGTAACAAATAGGAAAGGACCAGAAGAGTTGAAGAAGAGGTTATACATTGATGATCTAGAAAAGATAAAAAAATTTGATATCTTTCTTTCACATAACTCTCAAGATGAAGAAAAAATAATAACCTTTTATAAAAAACTAAACAAAAATGGCCAAGTCGTATATATTGACTGGGTTAATGATAAATACGATCTGAAACGAGAATGGTGTAATACTTCAACAGTCGATATTATCAAAGAGCGTATAAAACAATCGGATGTATTTGTTTTGTACTTTTCAAGTAAGACACTTAATTCTCAGTGGTGTGCTTGGGAATTGGGATATGCAGATGGAATTGGAAAGAAAATATGTATCTATTTTTCAGAAAAAATAGATAGAACAATTATTCCCAAATTTTATTCTATTTATCCAGAGCTACATCTTTCTGAAAACATTACAATTGAAGTTGATAAACAATCATCTATTATATTTAATGATTGGAAAAATAGGAGTAGTTAATATGGAAAAAGAGCTATTTATTAAAAAATATACTGAAGTTATTCAAGAAGGGAATGCTGCAGTATTTGCTGGTGCGGGGACATCAGTTGATGCCGGTTTTGTTAATTGGAAAGAATTGGTAAGACCATTCTCAGAAGAAATAAATTTGGACATTGATAAAGAAACAGATTTAATTGGAGTGGCGCAATACTATATCAATTCTAAAATGGGAAATCGTGGTACTGTGAATCAAAAAATAATTAATCAGTTTTCTAGTTCAGATGCAGAAACGGATGTTATGAATATATTAACACGTCTTCCCATTTCTACATATTGGACAACAAATTATGATGAGGTCATAGAAAATGGATTGGAAAAAAATAATCGCAGGGGGGATATAAAAAGAAAAGTAGATGATTTGGCTATTAATATTTATGATAGTGATGCTATCGTATATAAAATGCACGGTGATATAAGATCTCCCCAAGATGCAGTTATTTCAAAAGATGATTATGAAAGATATGGTGAGAAAAATTCGTTATTTGTTACAGCCTTGCGTGGGGACTTAGTCTCAAAAACGTTCCTATTTGTAGGGTTCAGTTTTGAAGATCCAAACCTAGAGTCTATTTTAGGAAAGGTGAATGTTTTATTAGGAGATAACAAAAGAGAACATTATTGTATTCAGAGAACTGTATTAAGAAAAGATTATAAAACGAAAAAAGAGTATGACTATGCAAAAATAAAGCAAGGTTTAAAAATAATAGACTTAAAACGATATGGTATTGAGACTGTTTTGGTAAATGATTATACTGAGATTCCCCAATTATTACTAGAAATTGAAAGAGAATATTTTAAAAATACAATCTTCATTTCAGGTAGTATATCAGATTATAATGAGAATTGGAGTGAAGAAAAGGTAAATCAATACTGCTATGATTTATCTAGTTTTCTTATTTCAAAAGATTATAAAATAATATCAGGGTTTGGACTGGGGATAGGAAGCAGTGTTATTAATGGTGCGCTGGATCAAATTTATAAAACTAAATATAGACATGTGGCTGAACACCTTGGTTTGTTTCCTTTTCCACAAAATGCTAATGGAGAGAAATCGTTAAAAGAATGTTGGACCGAGAATCGTGAACAAATGATTAGTGAGTCAGGGGTGTGTATATTTTTATTTGGTAACAAGCTAGTTGATGGTAAGGTAGAACTTGCTTCAGGCATGATGGAGGAATTTCAAATAGCTAAAGAAAAAGGAAAGATAATCATTCCGATTGCCTCTACTGGATTTGCTGCAAAAGAAATTTATGATGAGATGAAACAATCAGGAGAATATAGTTATTTAGATAATTACTGGGAAACTTTGGAGACTGAAAAGGATTTCACTAAAGTTTTTTCCACGATTGATAAAATTGTCAATGAGGTACGATAATGGCAACCAAAATATTTATTTCGTTCCGTTTTAGTGATGGAAAAGAGATTAAAGACGAACTAGTTGATTTATTTGATGAATCTACTGAGGTAATTAATAGATCAGAAGATGTTGATAGAGGTCAAATGAGTGAGAACATTATTAAGGAATATCTATATGAGAAGTTAAAAGATACATCGGTTACAATTGTATTATTAACTCCAGAGGCTGTTTCTTATAGAAAGAATTGGATTGGAAATTATGATGATTGGCTTTATGATGAACTAAGGTATTCTTTAGAGGATAGAAAAAATAACAGAACAAATGGTGTGATAGCTGTTTATACTGATGAAGCTAAAGATAAGGTACTAGATGATAGTACTCATTATTGTCAACATTGTCAGCAGACTAAGTCGTGTAGGTCTTTGAAATATTTTGATAATTTAGCTAGAAAGAACATGCTAAATATTAAGTCGGTTTATAAGAAAAATCCATGTAATGATCTTTATGATGATGAGCACGATTCTTATATTTCTTTAGTGAGTTTGAACGATTTCAAAGAAGATTATAGTCGATATATTCAGAATGCAAAAGACAAAAGAGAACGATTAGATGAGTTCAATATAGCTATGAGGATGTAATAAACACTCCTTGTAGATAATTCTGCTATTGAGATAAGTTCAACTTTTTAAGAGTCGAAAGGCTCTTTTTTTTCATCCTCTCATTCTCCTGTGATAACTTTTCCAAATGCCCTCTGATATACTTTTTTCAATTTTAAAAAATCCAACTAAGATTTTCTATGGGGGTTTGGGGGCGAAGTCACCAAGTTTTCTTATCGTTGGCTGTCAAAACTAGAAGGTTTTGATAGGCTGGCGATATGATTTTTGGGATATTGTGGACACAATATCTGAGCTCGCGAAGACCTGAAAGGAAGATATTATGCAGTACCGTGTCTAATACGAGTGCGGGGATATACCGATATTAAAGAATGAGGAGGATACAGGATGGGAAATTTAGTTAGAGAGATACGTAAGGAAGTCAATTTCTCAATAGAAGAGTATCAACAGATACAAAATTTGATGGAACAGGAGGGATATGAACAATTTTCCCCTTTTGCTAGAGGTAAATTATTGAAAATAAACCACCAATCATCTCAGCAGCTTGAAGAATGGATAAAATATTTACAACACCAAAAAGTAGAACAGATTTATCGGGATGTACATGAAATACTTGTTCTGGCAAAGTTGTCTCAATCTGTTACAATGGAACATCTTGAAATTATTTTGACTTGTGTCAAAGACTTGATGAAGGAAATTGAGATAAGTATGCCATTAAGCCATTCCTTCAAAGACAAGTACATGGGGTAAGTTAATATGGAAAATCGTTATCGAACCAATTTAAAAAAAGTGTATTTGAGTGATCAAGAATTAATTATCCTCAACAAAAATCTTGCTCAGAGTCAGTGTCCAAACTTTTCGCATTATGCCAGAAAAACCTTACTAGATCCTGGTATGAATTTTATCACAATAGATACAAGAGGATTTCAAGACCTGATTTTTGAAATTCGTAGGATTGGAAATAATATAAACCAGATTGCACGCGCGGTAAATCAAAGCCACCTACTAAGTCTTCAACAAGTCAAAGAATTGCAGCTCGGTATAGCTGAGTTAGAAAAACAGTTACAACAAGATTTTGACATAAAGTGTCAACGATTGAGAGAATTTTATGGTCATCACTAAGCACTATGCTGTTCATGGGAAAAAATACCGCCGTCAATTGATTAAGTATATTCTTGATCCTAAGAAAACCAGGAATTTATCGTTGATTTCAGATTTTGGGATAAGTAATTATCTTGATTTTCCTGACTATGTGGAACTGGTAAAGATGTATCAAAATAATTTCCTTTCAAATGACCAACTCTATGATTCACGGTTTGATAGACAAGAGAAAAAGCAACAGAAAATACATGCTCATCATATTATTCAATCTTTCTCACCTGAAGATAAATTAAGCCCAGAGGAAATCAACCGCATAGGCTATGAAACGATAAAAGAGTTAACAGGTGGTCAATATAAATTCATTGTTGCCACTCATGTTGATCAAGACCATTGTCATAATCATATTATTATCAACTCAATCGACTGCCAATCTCAAAAAAAGTTGAAGTGGGACTACGCTCTTGAAAGAAATTTACAAATGATTTCGGATAGAATTTCTAAAGTAGCGGGTGCCAAAATCATTCCACCTAAACGTTATTCTCATAGAGATTATGAGGTCTATCGACGTTCTAATCACAAATACGAATTGAAGCAGAGGTTATCTTTTCTCATGGAACATTCAATTGACTTCAATGATTTTATGAAAAAAGCTGAGCAACTAAATGTTAAAGTAGATTTTTCAAGGAAACATAGCCGATTTTTTATGACAGATAGGAACATGAAGCAAGTCATCCGAGGAGATAAGCTGAATAAGAGAGAACCCTTTTCAAAAGAATATTTTCAACATTACTTTGCTAAGAGAAAGATTGAACAGATTTTAGAATTTTTGTTGCCAAGATCCAACTCTTTTGATGATTTAGTTGAGAAAGCTCCGTTACTGGGAATGGAATTGACGAGCAAGATAAAAACGATAGATTTTGTTCTTACTGATGGAAAAAGCTGCATTTCCATACCAAATAAGTCATTAAGAAAGAAAAATCTTTATGACACTATGTATTTTGAAACCTACTTCAAGGAACTTAATGTGGTTGAAGTACTTCAAAATAATGACGTAAAAATGGAATTTGAAAAATTTGAGATGCAACAGTATTCAGACGTATTGACTGTAGAAGAAATAACCGAAGCTTATGAAACGTATAAAACTAAGAGAGATGCTGTACATGAGTTTGAAGTTGAGATTGCTGAAGAGCAGGTTGAAAAGGTGGTTTCAGATGGACTTTTCATTAAGGTTTGGATGGGGATTGGACAAGAAGGACTAATCTTTATTCCAAATCATCAACTAAATATCTTAGAACAAGAAAACAAGAAACAGTATCAGCTGTTTATTCGAGAAACATCTTCTTATTTCATTTATTATAAAGAGGACTCAGAAAAGAATCGATATATGAAAGGAAGGGACTTGATTCGTCAACTGACATTTGACAATAAGTCTCTGCCTTATATGAGACGAATAAGTCTGTCTAGCCTTCAACAAAAAATAGAAGAAATCAATTTATTGATGACCTTGCACACTCAAAATAAATCCTTTCTTGAATTAAAGGATGAACTGGTTGAAGAAATTGCACAGCTAGATATTGATTTAACAAACTTACAAGAAAAAAATGCTACCCTAAACAAGATGGCCGAAGTCGTTGTTAACTTACAAAGTGAGAATCAAGACACTAAGCGATTAGCTAAGTATGAGCGCTCAAAGCTAAACTTATCGCAGGAGCTAACGATTGAACAGGTAGAATCTGAGATTGAAGGTATTCAAAATCAGTTAAATAGTAAAATCAATGAATATGAAAATGCGGTGAGGAGGCTTGAAAATATTTTTAACATTCTCAGGAACAGAATAAATATAGTTGACGGAGAAGAGTTAAATTTATTCTAGTATTCACCTTCTGAATACTATTATCAAAAACCACTATTTAACCCACGAGTTTTTATCGTTTATACTAAATCATGTCCAAAGGACAAGAAAAAAGATTTAGAGGTATAGAAATGAACTCAAGATAAATAAAATTGTTTACAACAACAGCGATTGCAACTATTTTGCTAGCTACTTGCTCAACAAATTCGACTAGCAATTCGACTGCAAGCTCAGCGAATACTGATAGTACTGTACTTCGCATCGTGGATCGAGGAATTTTCTCAGTTGGTGGGACTGTGACATCTTCTGAAGGAACTTTTGACCCAGCTAATCAATGTGAGGAAACCGGTGCCGATCAGACTTCTCACGTTGACCAAGCCAACGTTCTCTATCAAGTTCCAAAGGATGAAACAGAGGCACCAATGATTTTTCTAAACGGCTTTGGGCATTGCGAAATAATTTCTTTGCCAACACTATTCCATTTTTCTAGTTGGGCAGTATGCTGATCATCATTCATAATGAATGGCTCTATGTTCAAAAAATATCCAGTAAAACTGTCTGGTGGGTGATAATTCTTCTCTTTGCCTCCTCGTTATTCCCCTATGTGACGGCTATTGTTTCAACTAATTTTACCGATTCGTTAGCACAAGTTGTCTATGGCTTGGTTGTCTTATTCATTACCGTTTCAAACAGAGGGCTTTATCGTTCGCTTTATCAAGATGATCCAAACAATCTTCTCTTAAAACAACGAATAGAAGATATGAAGAAATGGATATTCTTTGATACGATTGGGAAAGTCGTCAGTCTTGTCTCGTCAGCCACTATTTTTCCGCCACCCATGCTTCTTTCCGTTCTTTTGACTCTGGTAGTTCTTTTGATTCCAAGGCAACTGAAGGAGGATTAGGTTTAGTATAGATATCAGTATTAAAAAAATGAATACTGCTATTTTTCTTTGATATTGTACAGCTAAACAAAATAGGACTATAATAAGGTTAGAAAGTGAGATGAATCCTATGAAACACGTTAATTTGAACAATGGAGTGAAGATGCCAATTCTTGGTTTTGGTGTTTTCCAAATTCCTGCCAGTGAAACCAAGCAGGCCGTGCTTGATGCTATTAAGGTTGGCTATCGTCATTTTGATACGGCTCAGTCTTATGCCAATGAAAAAGAAGTTGGTGAAGCTATCGCAGAATCAGGTTTGCCAAGGGAAGAATTTTTCATTACTAGCAAAGTCTGGCTAGAGCATTACGGTTATGAGAAAACGAAAAAAGCCGTTCTACATTCATTGGAGGTCATGGGCTTGGATTATCTAGACTTGATGCTCCTTCATCAGCCCTTTTCAGATTATTATGGTTCTTATCGTGCTTTGGAAGACTTGTATAAAGAAGGGAAACTGCGTGCCATTGGTGTCAGCAATTTCTATCCCGATCGTCTGAGTGATCTGGTGGCTTTTAATGAAATTACACCACAGGTCAATCAAGTTGAAACCCATCCGTTTAATCAACAGATTTTTGCACAAGAGAATATGATCAAAAACAATGTTCAGATGGAGTCATGGGCTACTTTTGCAGAAGGTAGAAATGGCATCTTTTCTCATCCGACACTAGTGGCGATTGCGGAAAAATATGGTAAGTCCACAGCTCAAATTATGATTCGTTGGCAGGTGGAGCGTGGTATCGTCTGCTTGACAAAATCAGTAAAACCAGAGCGTATGGCTGAGAATATTAATGTTTTTGATTTTAACTTAACCGATGAAGATATGACAGCCATTGCAGAACTTGATACAAAAGAAAGTCTGTTTTTCAATCACCAAGATCCTTCAACAGTTGACATGTTCTTGCGTTTGATTGAACAGAGAAAAAATGGAGAAAACTAAAGATGAAAACAATTACTTTAAATGATGGCAATCGTATTCCAGCAGTTGGGTTTGGTGTTTTCCAAATTCCTGCAGACGGCTCGACCTATACAGCTGTTAAGGAAGCCTTAGAAGTTGGTTACCGTCATATTGACACAGCGCAAGCTTATTTTAACGAAAAAGAAGTCGGAAAAGCTATCAAAGATTCAGGCATTCCACGTGATGAAATCTTTGTCACTAGTAAACTTTGGATTCAAGATTATGCTTATGAAACTGCTAAAGCAACCATTGATGCAACCTTGGAAAAAATGGGGCTTGGTTACCTTGACCTCTACCTGCTTCACCAACCTTATGGCAAAGTCGAAGAAGCTTGGAAAGCTCTAGAAGAAGCCAAATCAGCTGGTAAAATCAAATCAATCGGTGTATCAAACTTCACGCCGAACTTTTGGAATCAATTTGTTCCACATTTCAATACGATTCCAGCTGTTAACCAAGTAGAGTTCAACCCATATTTCCAACAAAAAGCTCTACGTGACTTGCTTGCAAAGGACGATGTTAAAATCGAAGCTTGGGCGCCACTCGGACAAGGAAATAAAGATTTATTTGCCGAACCAATCATCACAGCTTTGGCTAACAAATATGGCAAAGATGCTGGGCAAATTATTTTGCGATTTGAAGTGCAAGAAGGTATCGTTGTCTTGCCAAAATCAACCAAGAAAGTTCGCATGGCATCAAACAAAGAACTCTTTGATTTTGAATTGACCGCTGAAGAAATGGCAGAGATTCGTGCCCTTGACAAAGGAAAAGGTGCTCATGACCCAGACGCACCAGGCGTTGGAGATTATCTCTTGTCAGCTTATGACATTCATGCTAATGATTAATTTTTAAGATTATTTGAGGAATAATAAATGAAAAATGTTTTAATTTTGGGTGCCAATGGACAAATTGCACGGATTGTAGCGAAGCGTCTTTTGAGCGAACAAGATGATGTTCAATTGACACTTTATTTACGAAAAAGTGATCGTGTTGATGACTTAGTGGCTATTAATCCTGCGCGTGTAAGGACAGTAGATGCTAACATTCACGACCAAGAAATGTTGGACAAGGCTGTTCAAGGACAAGATATTGTTTTTATTTCAAATGTTGACCATGACCCTGATAACAAACTGACTCAAGGTGTTATTGCAGCAATGATTAAAAATGATGTTAAACGTGTTATATCTTCAAATGTTTTAGGAATTTACGGAGAAGTTCCTGGAGAATATGGTCGTTGGAATACAGAAATGCTTACGCAAGCAGGGCTCAATCGAGCTCGACGTTCTGACGAATTGTTAGAAAAATCAGGCTTAGATTACACAACTTTACGTTTACCTTGGTTAAATGACCGTGATGAGGTGAAATACAGTATTACGCACAAAGGAGAATCATATGTCGGTGTCTCTGGCTCACGTCAAAGTATTGCAGATGTTGTCGTAAAAATGATTGCTGATCCAACTTACCTCAATAGAGAAAGTATAGGTCTTGCAGACCCTGATACTCAAGGATTGACACGTCCTGTTTATTAAGATAAATAGAGAAGGAGAAAAAAGAAAGTTGCAACATTTATTATGTGACTTTCAGTCGGTCTCGCTCCGTTAGGTGCGAGACAACCCCCCCCCCGCTATGCGGGTGCGCATCGAAGGTTATACCAAAAAACTCCAATTATCAGATTTACGCAGCAACTGGTACAGAAGACTTCGCTCAGGGTTTAATTATGACACAGGTGGAAGAAATGTGGACACGACAGCCATTTTCTCAAGATAATCTGATACTTCATATTAGTACAGGTTCTAGTCATGACCTTCTTGCTGTTCAAGAATATCTGTACAATATGCTCCCAACGTTATTTGTCAAAACAAACTAAAAAAGCCGATTCAGATGAATAGTCTATCAGTATTTGTAAAATGAATACTGCAATAAACAATAAGTATTGTACTATTCACTCTTTTAAGAATAAAATAGATTCATAAGGGGATCTCTAAAAACTAATTTTCTAAAATTTAAAATGTTGATTTAACAAGGCTTTCAGAACTCCAAATTCGCAATTTTAGGAGTTTATAGAGGTACCCATAAATAAGAAAGAGAGAACTAATAATGCAAACACAAAATGTTGTTTTTATGAACAAAGAATTAAATCTCCGCCTTGCAGGTATCCTTCGCTTACCTGCAAACTTCGATTTGAATACCAATTACCCGGCAATTGTTGTAACAGGTCCAATGCTTTCCGTAAAAGAACAAGCTCAAGCCATTTACGCTGACGCTCTTACTGAAGCGGGTTACGTTACCTTGGTATTTGATGGTGCTTATTTTGGCGAAAGTCAAGGTTTCCCACGCCAGCAAGAGCTTCCTGATGTCAAACAATCAGATATCGAAGGGGCTATTGACTTCCTTGAGAGCCTTCCTTACGTTGATAATAGCCGTATTGGTGGTTTAGGCATGTGTGGGTCAGGTTCTTATATGTCTGTTGCTGGTGTCAAAGATAGCCGTTTAAAAGCTATTACCGCAGTCGTGCCAGCTATTTCTGATATTTCAACTTCGCCAATGATATCATTCTTCTTACCTGAAGAGGAAGTGAAGGCAGCTAAAGAAGCTTATGAAAATGGAACAGGTGACCTAATTACACTTAATTTCCAACCTCGTGCCTTTGAAGAGGGGGCACAATATTACTATTCTGCTCGTGGAAATCGTGCACGATGGAGCAATCAAGTCGTGGCTTGGAGTCAATTAGAGCTGATTAATTACAATGTGATCAATATCATGAAAGATATGACCAAACCGTACTTGGTTGTTACTGCCGAAAATGCCTGGAGCCAACCAGCATCTCGTGAAATCTTTGATGCAACTAAGAGTGAGGTAAAAGAATGGGTAGTTGTCCCTGAAGCAAGCCACTTTGACATGTATGACCTCCATCCTTTTGTAGATGTCGCCTTTGAGGCAATCATACCTTTCTTCGAAAAAAATATTTAATCCTAACTATCCATTTGAATAATGGAAATAGATAAAAACGAGGTAAACAATGCAATACACAATACTTAATAACGGAATCAAAATGCCTATGGTTGGATTTGGAGTATTCCAAATCCATGATGCCAAAACAACGCAGACAGTTGTAGAAGAAGCGATTAAAACGGGCTATCGTTTGATTGACACTGCCCAAGTTTATGGTAATGAAGAAGCGGTCGGAAAAGCTATCAAGGCCTCAGGTGTTCCCCGTGAGGAGCTCTTTATCACAACCAAACTTTGGATTTCTGACTTTAGCTATGAGGCTGCTAAAGACGCTTTTAATGAATCCTTACGTAGATTAGATTTGGACTACGTTGATCTCTATCTCTTACATCAACCATTTGGCGATATTTTCGGAGCTTGGCGTGCCTTAGAAGAACTTTATAAAGAAGGAAAAATCAAAGCGATTGGAGTCTCAAACTTTAAACCAGATCAATTAGCTAACCTTGCTACCTTTAATGAAGTTACTCCAGCTGTCAATCAGATTGAACTCCACGTTTTCAACCAAAAAGAAGATGAGCAAGCCTATATGCTCTCAAAAGGGGTGCAAACAGAGAGTTGGGGCGCTTTTGCTGAAGGACAATTTGATGTTTTTAATAATCCAGTTTTAAAAGAAATTGCAGAAAAATACAGCAAAACAACAGCACAAGTTATGCTTCGTTGGCAGTTGCAACGTGGCATTGTCTCCCTTTCAAAATCAGCCAATCCAGAACGTGTCCGTCAAAACTTTGACATCTTTGATTTTGAATTATCAGCAGAAGATATGGACAAAATTGCGGCTCTTAACACGAATACAACTGTCTTCTCGGATCATCACGAAGCTAAAACAGTTGAACTTTTGGCAAGCTTTGTTGGGAAATCATTTTAATAGGTATAAAGTGTGGTAGATAAGGAGAAAGTGAAATGACAACATTATTTATAAACGGTAGTCCCAATAAAAATGGCAATACCGTCGCTTTAGCAAAAAAATTATTAGGAGATCAATCTTTTGAAACGCTTCATCTAGCAGATTATAAAATTTATGATTACGGACAAGATTTCTCAGATGATCAATTTGAAGAGGTGCTAGCAAAACTATTTTAAGCAGATACAATTGTGATTGGCTCACCAGTCTATTGGCATAGCATCAATGGTTTGGTACGGAATTTCCTGGATCGACAGTATAATCGTGTCGAAGAACAGCTCAATGGAAAAGTGTTGTATTTCATCTTTCAAGGCTCTGCTCCGACGCAGGAAGTTCTTGATATGGGAAACTACACCATGAGCCGTTATGCCGGCTTGTATGGAATGAATTACAAGGGTATGATAACTAGGTAAGGAATGGAGAGGTTCATGAAGAAACTAAGTTTATTTTTCTAGGATTTTTGACAGTTTTTGACCTTGTTGCATGTAGCAGTGGTAAGCAGAATACGCAAACAAGTGAGACAGCTAGCAGTCAAACGGCGGAATCTAGTCAAGAAGCCAGTTCGGCAGATGATAGTCAAAAAATTCTTGTTGCTTATTTTTCCGTCTCTGGAAATACAGCGACGATTGCCTAAGATGTCGCTTTTGATACAGGTGGAAATCTATTTGAAATCAAACCACAGAATCCATATAGCGAGGCTGATTTGAATTGGACAGAAGTAAATAGTCATGTCGTCCAAGAGTATCTCAATGAGTCCCAATAGGAAACGCCTTTGGAAGTAGTGACTCCTGAAAACTGGGCAGATTATGATGTTATTTTTATTAGCTATCCTATTTGGTGGCAAGAAGCTGCCTGGCCTATTAATGATTTCTTTAAAGAAAATGACTTTTCAGGAAAAACAGTCACTCCATTTGCGACATCTATTAGCTCTGATTTAGGGGAAAGTGGAAATTTACTAGCAGAGATGGCAGGGACAGGCAACTGGGAAGAAAGGCAACGGTTTATTTCATCAGCTACAAGCTCAGAAGTAGCTACATGGCTTACTGAGATAAGATATTAAGATTTCTATGGAAAGAGAAAACAACTCTTTATTCTCAAAAGAAATAAATTTTGGTATAATACTCTTTATTAAGGAGGAGTGAACATGAATTTAATGTCAAAAGAGCGTTTAATCGCTTTTACAGATGCCGTCTTGGCGATTATCATGACGATTTTAGTTTTGGAATTAAAACGGCCGGATCCGATTAGCTGGCAGGGTCTATGGGATTTGGGGACCAATTTTTTCGCCTACACCATTTCTTTCTTCTGGTTGGGAACCATGTGGGTTAATCTGCATCGTAGTTGGGATGGGGTTGATAAAATCAACACCAATTTGGTTTGGAGTTCGATTGTCTTACTCTTCTTTTCATCCTTTTTCCCCTACACCACAGCCTTGGTTTCGGCCGATTTTAACAATTCAGTTGCTCAAACCTTCTATGGGATCATTGTTCTTCTGGTAACAGCTTGTAACGTCTGGATGTATCACGAATTGCATAAACTAAATCCTGATGCTGTTGGAGCAAGCCGTTTTAACATTTTAGATAAGGAAGGTCTAGTTGATATTGCACTGAAGCTAATAGGTTTAGTCTTGACCTTGACGGTCTTCCCTTCTGCCATGATGTGGGTGGTGTTGTTTACGTTCTTGGTCATCGTTTTACCTAGAGCAATTAAGCAGTAAACCTTATCAAATAAAAAAAGTATGGTTCTTTCAAGGGAACCATACTTTTTTCTGTACTATCAAGTGAATTGCATTAATACACTTTTATTCTTTTTCAACGTTGAGATGTAAAAGGTTTTTGTGGCTTCCTTATCTACGATTGGAACATGCACACGTTGGGTTGGATTGTCTGAGTTGGCCTGAGAGATATTGGTCGAAAAGCTTGGCAAAGCAGAAGCAGAGATCAGTTCGTCAAAGGCTTCCCAATCTGTCTGGACAATAAATTTGGTTTGTGTTAGCTGATCCACAAGTGGTTGCCAAATCCCCAAACCGGACCGCAAGAGCATGGTTAGGTTTGCCAAATCTTCCAATGCAATTTCCTCACGCATGGCATAGGGATGGGCAGGTGGAACGGAAATATAAAGTTGTTCTTTGAAGAATCCAGTTGTCAACACATCGTCATGCTCAATTGGAAAGTCTGTCACGATAAACTGGAATTTCTGACTAAGTAGGCCTTCTAGTAGGTAGTCATTATCGTGTAACTCGACATGGACTACTTGTTCTAAGTCCTGTTCTGCTAAACGATTCCTCACTTCCCATTCTACACCAGGAGCTGAGATGCCGCCAAATAAAATCGTGGCTTGGAGAGAAAAACGTTGGATATTCTTCAAAAATTGCTGCTCATGGTTGAGCAAAGCTTCTGCTTGTTGAACAGTATATTTACCAGTTTCCGTTAAGGAAAGTTTGTTTTTGCTTCGTTGGAAAAGCTGGACGCCTAAATCGTCTTCTAATTGACGCATATTACGGGTCAAAGACGGCTGTGAAATCAACAAAACCTCAGCTGCGCGTGATAGTGTCCCTTCTTTAGCGACCGTAATCAATTGTTCTAGGTGCTGTAAATTGATCATATCTTCTCCTTTGTGACTATTCACTTTATAAATAGCAGTCTAACTAATTGCTATTGTACTATTTTTTAAAGCACTTGTAAAATAGAGACATCAAGTGGAGGTGGCTGTATGAATAAGATTAGATTAAATAATGGAATAGAAATGCCGCAGGTTGGGATGGGACTGTTTCAGCTGAAAGGTGATGAGACTCAAACCTACATCAAACAGGCGATTGAGGCTGGGTATCGCTTATTTGATACGGCTAGTATCTATAGTAATGAAGCAGATTTAGGGCAGGCCATTAAGGATTCAGGAATTGCTCGAGAGAATTTTTTTATTACCAGCAAGGTCTGGATTCATTCTGATGGCTATGAGGCGACGATGAAGGAGTTTGAAACAAGCCTAAATCTCTTGGGAACAGATTACATTGACCTGTATTTGATTCATCAACCGATGGGGGATGTTTATGGATCTTGGCGTGCCATAGAGGAGCTTTATACTCAAGGGAAAATTAAGGCTATTGGAGTATCGAATTTCTCTGAAGATCGTTTGCTTGATTTTATTTTAAATACAAAAATTGTTCCAGCAGTAAATCAAATTGAGCTTCATCCTTTCTTTCATCAATCATCCCTAAGGAAACTGATGAAGGATTACGGGATTCAGGTTCAGGCTTGGGGCCCGCTTTGTGAAGGGTTGAAAAATATCTTTCAGCATCCAGTATTAGAAAAGATCGCGAAAAAACATCAGAAATCCATTGCTCAAATCGCTTTAAAGTGGAGTGTACAGATGGGCAATAGCGTCATTCCCAAATCAACAAATCCCGTACATTTGGCAGAAAATGTAGCCCTTTGGGATTTTGAATTGGACCAAGAAGACTTAGACCAAATCAAACAGCTTGACATTGGTTACAGTGAGATTATTGACCATAAAAATTTAGCTATTGTAAAAGGATTGAACCTGTGTTTAGGGAGTGAGAAGACTCATGTCTAAAGGAGGAATTATGGTATTTACAAAAGATACAAAAATTAGAGAAATTACCCAACATCCTAGTTTTAGAGGATTTGGACACTTATTATTTCCGCTTCAGCTGGCCTTTCATCCTGAGGAGACTGTTCAAGATGTGACTGATTCAAACCATTTTATCTGGTATTCAAACCTGAAAACAAAGACCAGTTTAGAGGTTTTGAACAACTTGCTCGAGCGTGCTCAAAAAAATGAACAAATCTTTTTCCCCATTTATGATAAGGACGAGATGGTGAAGGACCCAAGTAAGAGAGAAACCGGGCTGTTTTACTTCAAAGGGAAGGAATATGAGAAATTTGCCCTTGTCAATGCAGGCGGTGGTTTTCATTATGTTGCTGCCTTGCACGACAGTTTTCCACAAGCCTTGGCCTTAAGCCAAAGAGGCTACAATGCCTTTGCTCTGATTTATCGCCCCAAGAAGGCCTATGAAGATCTAGCACAGGCCCTAGATTATCTTTATAGTCACTCCAGTGAATTAAAGATAGACCCTGACCAGTATTCGCTTTGGGGTGGTTCTGCTGGAGCTAGGATGGCTATTCGCTTAGGTAACAAAAGTGAATTACAACGTTTAACAAGGACATCCATAGAGCCAGCCAGCATAGTTGTTAGTCAATATACTGGTTATTCATCTGTTTCTAGAGATGATGCACCGACCTATGCCAATTGTGGTACTAATGACGGGATTGCCAATTGGCAAGTGATGGAAAATCGACTGAAGAACTTGAAAAAGCTTGGGATTGAAAGCCAGTTTCACGTCTATAAAGGGTTGAGGCATGGATTTGGCATTGGAAAAGACACAGTAGCAGAAGATTGGATCGATAACGCCATTTCCTTCTGGGAAAAACAAATCAACAAATAGAAATTGGAGGAAAGCAATGAGATTAGCAATTATTGGTGCTTATTCTCCAACAAATAATCGGGTCGTCGGTGCTCAAGTCACCCGCCAAGCAGTTGCCCAATATATCATGGACTTATTGCAAGATCCAAGTCGTGACTTGGGTGTGAGCGTTGGAATAGTGGAGCCAGGAAGTGAAGCTTTGGCGAAACCAGTTTTCTACTAAGAAAGTGTGAGTATATGAAAAGAAAGAGTGAATATATGAAAAAAGAATCATTTGGGATCATCTTACCCATTACCTTATTAGCTTATTTTTTGATCTTAATGGATAATTCCATTATCTTTACCAGCTCTGTTCAGATTGGGGAGAGTTTAAACCTAACAGATACCAGTCTAGCTTGGGTGTCAAATGCCTATACGCTTACCTTCGGTGGCTTTTTGCTCCTATCTGGTCGCTTGTCTGATTTGTTGGGTCGTAAGCGAATTTTTCAAATTGGTCTAGCTATATTTGGACTGAGTTCCTTGGTGATTGGCCTTGCCCAAAATGCATCTATGATGATTTTGGCACGTGCTATTCAAGGAATTGGAAGTTCTATTATCGCGCCAACAACCCTTGCCTTAATGATGGATACTTATACGGGTGAGATGCGAACAAAAGCTATTTCCTACTATGGTGCGACAGCTGGAATTGGATCAAGTGTTGGTCTCTTGATTGGTGGAGGGCTAACCAGTTTTGTATCCTGGCGAGCAGGCTTTCTAATCAATGTTCCTTTGACCTTGCTCTTGATGTATCTGACTCATCGCCATGTAGTTGCTAAGGCTGGACACCAAGAGAAAATAGATTACTTGGGGAGTTTATTGTCAGTTGCAGGTTTAGCGAGTCTGATCTATGGTTTGGATGGTGAGATTTACCCCCTTGCCTTTGTTATCGCTGGTTTTCTTATCTTGATTGGCTTTTATTTCTATGAAAAAGAACAAAAACTACCTATTATGCCACTAGACTTATTCAAAAATAAAGTTCGTTTTGGTGCCTATCTTGTCAGAGCTCTATTCATGATGGCTATGTTGCCCTATTGGTTCCTATTGCCACAGGTATTACAGGCTGAGTACGGTTTTTCTGCCTTGGGGTCTGGTTTTGCCTTTCTGCCCTTGACAATCACAACCTTCCTTACTGCTCTTCAGCTCCCCAAACTGACTAATCGATTTGGTAATAATCGTATTTTACTCATTGGAGAAATCGCTTTGTCACTTGGTCTTTTATGGGCTAGCCTATCACCATTAGAGTTGGGTTATGTGCAGGCTGTTGCCTTGCCAATGCTGGTGATTGGTATTGGTCAAGCAATGGTCGTTGCACCTGTGACGGCAGCAGGTATCTATCAAGCTCCTGATGACTTGGCAGGTTCGGCTAGTGGGTTGACAAATGCCATGCATCAAATTGGTGGACCAATTGGCTTATCTGTTATTATGGCGACGACATCGAATTTCTATGTCAGTCTTGGTTGGATGGCAGGTTTTAGCCTAGTCGCTTTGCTTTTTGTCCTTATCTTTGTTTATCAATTTGGAAAAAATCCCTAGGAGGTTTCTATGAGAAAAAGCTTTATTTTATTGGTAAGTATTCTAGTCTTAGCTGCTTGCTCCGTTCAAAATAACAATACTACAAGTAGTAGTTTATCAACCTCATCTTCATCTGTTCTTCCAAGCGGGAAAATGGACCAAAGTCAGATTGTAGCACCGCAAGTTGGTCTCTCAGATGCAGAGTGGAATAATAGTCGTGGAACAGTTTCAGATGGAAAAGATACCAATTCTAACCAAGAGCCAACTCTAATTTTGTCAGATGAGGCCGATAGTCTGATTGTCTATTTTTCACGGTCAGGCTCTACTGAGTTACTGGCTAGCAAGATTCAGGCACTTTCTGGTGCAGATGTGATTGAATTGGTTGCCAAAGAAACGTATAGTTCTGATTATGGTGAAACGGTACAACGGGCCAATCAGGAACGAAATGTCAAAAACACTCCTGAATTGGACGTAGAGATGCCAGATTTACCTCAATATCAAACCATCTATATCGGATATCCCATTTGGGGCATGACCATGGCAGAGCCCGTTGCAACCTTTATCGAGACCTATGCCAAAGAACTTGATGGAAAAACGATTATTCCATTTTCGACAAATGGAGGCTATGGACTAGGATCAAGTATCGATTATATCGAAACTATTTTGGCTGAAAACCAGGTTACCGCTCGTATTGAGCCTGCCTTTGCAGTCGAAGGAAATAAGGTCGATCAGGCTGATTCAGACTTGATGACGTGGTATAACAATTTAAACAAATAGAAAGAGGAAACTGTTATGAAAAGACGACAGATGATTTTTGGAATTGGAGTGGTAGCTATTTTAGCTGCCTTATTTACATGGAACTTCTCAAGAGGACGACAATCAACATCGACAAGTCAGAGGCAATCAACGACAAGTTCTCAAACGGCAACAGCATCAACCAGCCTACAAACCGATAGAGATTTATCAGGTGATAATGATGTGCTGGTTGTTTATTTCTCAAGAACGGAAGGTGTTTGGGATGGACCGCTGGAAGTTGGTCATACCAAGGTCATTGCGGATTACATTACCAATGCAACTAATGCAGACCAGTACGAAATTGTTCCAAAGGTTGCGTATCCTAAGGAGTATGAGGCAACAGCTAATCAGGCGCGTGAAGAACAAGAGGCAGATGCACGACCAGCTATTGCCAATGAATTGCCAGATATTTCAGGTTACGAAATCATCTTTATCGGAGCTCCTGTTTGGTGGAGTGAATATCCAATGATTGTGCGGACCTTCTTGGATGCTGAAGCAGAGAAATTAGCAAATAAAACTCTTGTCCCATTCACGACCCATCTTGGTTCTGGATTAGGCAATACCCAACGTCAATTGGAGAGTCAGTTCCCAAATGCAACCGTTCTAGACGGCTTTACAGTTCGCGGAGAAGATAAAACTGTGCAGAATGCAGAAAGTGACATCACCGCTTGGTTGAATAAAATTGGAGTCAGAAAATAATGCTAAAACAACAACCAAAAGTACTCTATTTGACTTGGACGGCAATATTGGTCGCCCTACCTCTGCCACTGATCATTTTGCTCAATACTAGTTTGCTTGACACAATTTCAAATCTCTTTTTATATGATTTAGGCTTGATTGCTTATGTCTGGTGGTTGGCCATTGTTTATCTGTCAACTCGACCGCAGTGGTTGGATCGCTTGATTGGACTTCCAGCTATGTACTTTGTTCATGGGATGCTGGGTGTCTTAGCTCTTCTAGCAATCTTTTTTCACCAACAATTTTTATTTTCCATGCATACAGAAATTCGTCTGACAGGTGAATGGGCTTGGTATTTAGCTGTTTTTGGAATTGCCTATGCCATCTTTTTCATGTCAGGTTGGTTGGTTGATCGGATGCCTGTGGCGAAACGCTTGAAAGATCGTTTGCAAATCTTTTTCAAACACGAGCTTTCCGTTTGGATTCACCGCTTGCATTTTGTCATGATTGGCTTAGTCTGGCTACATGTTCACTTCATCAATCGTATTGCCATTTTGACGCCATTTATTATCCTGTTTGATCTTTACACGGTTTACTTTTTGTCTTGCTATGTTTGGCAAAAGTATATTGTGGATTTTGGTAGTCTAGTCCAAGGTGAACTCATTGCAAGCACCAGCTTATCACCAACGGTACAAGAATTACAAATCAAAGTTCCCAAAGACCATCATTATCAAGCAGGGGATTTTTACTTTATGCGCTTTAAAGATAAAAGAATCAGCAGTGAGAAACACCCTTTTTCCGTTGCCTCTGCTCCTAGTCAAGACGGCAATATCTTAACATTTATCATTCAAGGACTGGGAGATTTTACGAAGAAAGTGCCGAATTTACCAATTGACACACAGGTTGAGCTGGAAGGTCCCTTTGGTCGATTTGGTCCCATTATCGAAGAGAGTTCTGCAAAGCAGCCTATTATTCTCTACGGACTTGGCTCAGGTATTGCCCCTTTAAAAAGTATAGCTGACGAATACAGTGGTAAACGCTCGGTCCATATCATTTGGAGCGGGAAAAATGAGCAAGAGATGTATTATCAAGAATACTTCGAAACCTTAGCCCAAGACAATCAGTTGACCAGTTATCACGGAAAAGCTCATCGCTTTACCAAGGAAGAATTAGGAGAAATTCTATCTGCCAAGGAAATGAGACAGGGATTATTCTTTATTGTTGGTGGTGCACAAACACTCTTAAAAGTTGAAAAAACGCTCATTACCTTAGGTATTTCTAAAAATAGGATTCATGATGAGCGCTTAACTATGTAGGATGTAAAGGAGGAACAATGAAAAGAACTCTTATTTCTACATTAACAGCCTTGCTATTAGTCGTTCTAGGGACGATTCTTTATCTAAACTTTGAAAGCAATGAAGCCAACAATTCAACAGAGTTGATAAGCCAAAATGTGTCAAGTTCTTCTCGCACTAACTCGCTTTCTAAGGAACAGGGAAGTAGAATTGACGGTATGACCTATACAACGACTTATGATGGCAAAGAGTATAACAAGGAAGCACTTGTCTATGTGCCTGATTCGTATGTGACAGGCAAACCAATGAATATCCTTTATCTCATGCACGGATCAGGCATGTCTGCTGAGCAAGTAGCGGCAGACGTCAAACCACTGCTAGATAACTGGATTGCAAATGGAGATATTAGGCCACTGCTGGTTGTATTTCCGACTTATTATCCAGATCGAAGTTTTGTTGTGTCGAATTATTCAGCCGATTATCCTTTAAATCATTACTTTGCAGAGACTGAAGTTTTAGAGGTTATGAAGACGGTTGAAAGTCAATACACGACCTTTGCTGAGACAGCCGATGAAACTGGTTTTACAGCAAGTCGTTCTCATAGAGCTTTCGGTGGCTATTCTATGGGCGGTATCACGACATGGGATGTGCTGCTTGAACAGAGTGATAAATTTTTCTACTACATGCCGATGGCAGGCGATAGCTGGATTGGACAAGTTACTGGTAGAAACAGCGATGAAGCTATTGCTGAAATCTTGGTCAGTGGTCTGCGAGAAAATAACTACGCGCAGAATGATTTCCAAATAATAGCGATGGTAGGTGGAAGTGATGGGACAAAATACAGCATGATTCCACAAATCGAAGCCCTCCGTAGCAATCATAGTGACCTGATAACAGCTGATAACCTTATTTATTGGGAAAATAACGGTGGCGGACATAATCAAGAATCATTTGAACTAGAGATTCAACATGGACTGACTTACCTTTTTCAAGAATAAGAGAAAGTGAGGAACAAATGACATTTCCAGATTTGAAAACCATTCCTAAACACTATTTCAAACCTAGCGATAGACCAGGTACCTTAGAAATCCTTAACTATCCCACTTTTGAAACTTTTTCCTACACGACAAGCTCCCCAATTCCAATTGAAAAAGAAGCCGTCATTTATCTTCCTTATGGCTATTCAGACCAGCAAAAATATCCAGTGGTTTATCTTAGTCATGGTGGTTGGTCCAATGAACGCACAACCATGGGAAGCCCTCATTCTCCCAATGCCTTCAAACACATTGTGGATCACGCGATTGCAAATGGAGAAATTGCCCCAGTTATCATTGTTAATCTCACATACAACAATATCAGTCCACAAGATTCTAGCGATTTTGGTTTAGCCGTTCAGCTAACAAGTCGCTATTATCGAGAACTGACCAATGATTTGATACCCGCTGTTGAGAGTAACTACAGTACCTACGCAGCATCAACCAGCCCAGCAGATTTGATAGCCTCGCGTCAATTTCGTGCCTTCAGCGGTTTTTCAATGGGTTCTGTCAATACCTGGCGAACCTTTGAAAATGCCTTAGATTACTTTTATTATTTCAATCCTATGAGTGGAAATGTTGGAACACCAGCTAAAGAATTCGCAAATATAGTTAAAGAGAAACAAAAAGACTTCTTCATTTATGCTGCTAGTGGCACAGATGATTTTGCCTACACCGCCTTTAAAAAGCAAGTCCTCTCTCTTGCCAGGAAAGTCCCATCTATCTTTAAGATGGAAGAAAATGTCATTTTCCGTGAAAGACAGGGAGGTAGGCATGATTACCAAGCGGTTTGTGATTATACCTACAATGCATTAGTTAATATTTTTTAGGAAAGATAGAAATTAGTATTTGAAGTTATATAATTAGATTAGAATGTAATCGTTATATCTATTGATATTGTCACATTGTGACAATATATAAAAATCCTAAAGAAAGTACACTATACTTTTCATAGGAGTAGGTAATGTACAGACGATTGAGAAATTTAAGAGAGGATCATGATTACACTCAAAGATATGTTGCAGAAATTCTTTCGTTCTCTCATACTAACTATGCAAAAATAGAGCGTGGTGAAGTAACATTGACAGCAGAAATACTTATTGAGCTCTCAAATTTATACAACGTTAGTACAGATTATTTGCTAGGGCTTACAGACTTTCCTCAGCGAATAAAACATAATATAAAATAGTCCCTCCTGATTTGTTCATTGATAATTGAATAATCTTAGGTGGGACTTTATTTGTTGAACATTAGAATGTAATGCGCTAGAAAATGAGTGAGAATCATTTATTCAAAAATAGTATGGTAACCTATCTGCCATGATGCAAATAATGATACTTCTGACCGTTCAGGCTGCCATCGTAAAAAGATAGCGCGTAAAACTCCCATGAGTGATATTACCAATCATTCCCACTGAGAGCAACTTAGAGTAACATGTTATCAGGAGGGAAAGTTCTGGAATAATAAGTAGTAAAATACAGTATGCAATTTTCAATGCTTAAATTTTTATACTCCCGAAATATGCTAACTAATTGTCACATAATCAAAAGGTTGGAATTTATAAGTGTGGAAGAAAGTTTTCAAACTATGTCCCCTTGTTTTTTCTTTCATCACTTCTGTGAACTCTGTCAGAAAGTCAGGCTAAATCTTATTTAGTTATAAGTAATAGCTAGCTTCTATAGAATGATAATGAAAATTCTAGATTGGATTTGCATAATACTGTTATCAGTAGATCTTCTATCCATTGATTTGTTTCGCCTGTGTTACAAAATTTCTATTAGTTTTACAAGTAAAAATAGAACGGTTTCTATTCTAATGACGAGCAGTCTAAGCAGTTTTTTCCTTTGTTTAAATAAAACTAAAATTTAGTATTGTTCAGCTTCAGAGAAGTGCTTGAATGACTGATTTGTGAACATTTTCCAATACTTTTGTAATATTTTCGAGACTATAATATATCAGATAAATATGTCTTTTGTGTTTTACTTTATTTTACAATAAGACTAATTTTTGAATGTCAGTAATTTTAAATAGTTGATAAAATCTTTGTTCTCAGTCGGTTAATAGATATGCTTATGAGAAGTGTTTAATAAATTAATTTTAGTTCAAAATGTCCAATTTGGACACTTTGAATGATTTCTTAGTTTTATATATTATACTCTTCTCAGGAGAAAGCTAGATGTACAGACGTTTGAGAGATTTGAGGGAAGATCACGACTTGACCCAAAAACAAATAGCTGAAATGCTTTCGTTTACAAACTCAGCTTATGCTAAAATTGAACGAGGTGAGCATACGTTAACAGCAGATGTATTGGTAACTCTCTCAAACTTTTACGATGTCAGTACAGACTACCTATTGGGATTGACAGATTTTCCTGATAAAATTCGCTTTAGAAAATAATCTCCTCAATTTCATAGAGTGTGAAAATGAGGAGATTTTTTATTTGTTCTTTGACAATTGAATAGTCCAAAATGGTACTTTCCTCATTTGTGGAGCAGTTTTGAATGGCTCGCCATGATAAGAGCGATATTAAAACCATCAATAAAATAGAGCGATACTTTATATGCCATGATACAAATGATATACAATGATACTTCTGACCGTTCAGGCTGCCACCGTAAAAGAGCAGCAAGTGAAATTCTTATGATGACTTCATCAGTCATGCCATGGAGGAGATTGATAAAAGATAAAAGATAAAAGATAAAAGGGAAGTGATTTTTTGAAATCAAATTTAGAAAATTATATAGTCGAGCTAGAGATGCTAAATCTATTATTCCTAAAAAAACTTATTAGCGAAAAAGAATATGAAAAAATAAAGCTGAAACTGCGTAAAATATACACAAATTAGCTGACCTTTTTTATTGGTTGCGGTAAAATAAATGCAGAGAAATAGGAGGTTAAGCCATGTCAAATAACGTTGAAATTATAAAAGCAAATCCTTTAGTAACTAGAAGAAATGATAATAGTGGTTCTTTATCGAGGAGAGTAGCAGCATATTGTCGTGTTAGTTCCGATAGTGATGATCAAAAAAATAGCTATGATTCTCAAGTTCGTCATTATAGAGAGTATATATCACAGCACCAAGATTGGATTTTGGTTGACATTTATGCTGATGAAGGGATTTCAGGAACTCAAGTTGGAAAAAGACAAGATTTTCAAAGATTGATTTCAGATTGCCTTGATGGAAAAATAGACTATATCATTACCAAAGCCATTGCTCGCTTTGCTAGAAATACATTAGATACTCTCAAATATGTTCGTTTGCTCAAAGATAAACAAATTGGTGTATTTTTCGAAGAAGAAAATATTGATACTTTAACTATGGATGGTGAGTTACTATTGACGATATTGAGTTCGGTGGCTCAACAGGAAGTTGAAAATACATCTGCCCATGTTAAAAAAGGTTTAAAAATGAAGATGCAACGTGGAGAGCTTATTGGTTTTCAAGGTTGTCTTGGTTATGACTATAATCAAGATACAAAGTCGATATCAATAAATGAAAAAGAAGCCAAGATAGTACGTTATATTTTTGAACGATACATTGATGGTATTGGGGGTAGGGCAATAGCTAGAGAACTTGATGAACTAGGTTATAAAACTCCGAGAGGTCTTGATCACTGGCAGGATACAACAGTTTTAGGAATTATTAAAAACGAGAAGTATAAAGGTGATATTCTAATGGGGAAAACTTTCACTGTTGACCCTATTAGTAAGAGACGTTTAATAAATTTCGGTGAAGAAGATAAATACTACATTAAAAATAATCATGATGCAATAATTAGTCCAGAAATTTTTACACAGGCGCAAGAAATTAGATTACGGAGATCAGGAAACAAAAAAACCATAGCAAATACAAAAGGTAAACGAGAAAGATATTCAAGAATGTACCCTTTTAGCAGTAGATTGGAATGTGGTTTTTGTGGTACTGTTCTGTCTAGAAGAAGTTGGCACTCTAGTTCAGAGTACAAAAAGATTATTTGGCACTGTACAACATCTATAAAGAGAGGTAAAAAGTATTGCACTCATAGTAAAGGAATAGAGGAAAAAGCAATAGAAAATGCTTTTTTACAGAGCTACCAACAGTTGTTTTATGAAAATCATAACCTAACTGAGGACTTTCTTGAAATTATAAAAGAAGAGCTTACTGATGATACCTTAAAAGTGGAATTGAATAAGATAGTTAGTAAATTAAATTCGTTGTACAAAAAAGAAGAAAAATTAGTTTCAATGAATCTTGATGGAAAAATAAGTGATTCTGTATATGAAGATAAATTTAATCAAATACAAATTGAGAAAGAAAAACTTTTAGAAGAAAAAGTAAACTTAGAAGTAACTTTAAAATCAGAAGTTGATATAAAAAGTAGATTAGAGAATTTTAAAGAAATTTTAACTTCACAAAAGACTTTGACTGAGTTTGACAAGGACATTTTTGAAAGTATCGTAGAAAAAATTATAGTAGGCGGAATAAATTCTGATGGAGAAATTGATCCAGCAATGTTGACTATAATTTTTAAAACAGGAGATTCTTCGACTAAAGATGCAAAATCTTACAAATCTAAAAGGAAGAATGCTAAAATAGAAAATGATAAATTGTGTTTTAATGCCGTAACCGATGACGAAAAAAAGTGTACAAATAAAGAAAACAGCGCATGTGGAGGTGGTATCACTGCTTGTACGAGATGATACTTAAGCGAAGTAGAAACAGAATAGTAGTTTATATTTTTACAGAAAATCTAGTAACTTTATAGTAAACATTACGATCTTACAGGAGTCAATAACTTTTTACAATATTACTTCAGTAAACAATTAAAATTCTTAGTTTTTAGTATAAAATGTTTTTTTATGGACTAATTATGTGCTAGATAATGGACAGAATAATTAGCACATAGAAAGAGAAAAATTGACAGATGGACTAAGGTAGAATTGTCAGTAACTGTGACCGAATGGTTAAGGTCTTTTTCTAGTTTTAGTGGTATAATAAACAATATGAATAAGCTGTTTTGGGAGGACGAAATGACTGATAGTATTAAAGTGAAGAAAGTTGAAATAGACTCTAAAAAAATTCCCTTAGACAGCTCAACAAACGACTCTGAGAAGATAAAATTGGGACAAAATACTACATCTATTTCTGTTTTGGCTGATACCTTTAGTAACTTTCAAGCAACTGTAAATGCTAACATTATTTCAGAATTAATTGCAACTTCAAATGTATTAAATTCAGCTAAGTTAGTAAATTTTGCTAATTTGACGACTCCTTTAGTAAGTCTGCCTTCATTAATTCAAGTTGAAAAAAGCGCTATTAATGTCATGTCAGAAGTGGTTGCGTCGTACAATAAAACGTTATCAAGTACACACTTGCAAGCAATTCAAAACATTGCAGATTCTGCAAAAAAATTAATTGCTAGCTATCAAATTGATTATTCAAAGATTTTTAGTGGCATCAATGAACTTTTAAAATCACTGCCTTCGATTTATACAAAAGAAGAAATTGAGCAGATTATTTCTCGAGTTCAACTGCTGGCAGAAAATGGATGGGTTATTTATTTTCGTGATAGAAATGTTTATCAACGTTTACTTTCTGAGGAATGGAATACCTTGGAGGACGAATGGATAGAGCTGCTTAGGGATAAACTAAAAAATGAGGATTTTATTATTGACTTACAAAATTCGCCGTGTTATTCAGCTCCTCTTGTAAAATCAATGGTTGATTGCTACTTTAATCGAAACTTTTATGCAGCATACACTTTGGGAAGTTTGGCAATCGATGGTGCACTAAATAGAATTTCAGAAATGACTTCATTAGAGAAAAAAATACCAGTAGGTCACCGAGCGATTAAGGAAATTGATAATATATTTATTGATAAGTCGTTTAGCGATGTAGGACTGATGCACTGGCTGTATAGTTTCTTCAAAGATACTAATAGATTTACACTTGATGAACCAAATCGACATATGATTAGTCATGGTCGGTGGGAGAAAGAAATCGAAGAACAAGAGTTTTTGAAGTTATTTAATGCAATGTTGTATATTTGTGATGAGTATGATTATTGGGAAGAAATTATTCGTTATGAACAAGACAATTAAGTATTTTTGGAGGTTAAACACCTATGCTTGAAATATATCCTTTTATTCAGGAGCTAGTTAAGTGTGAAACGACCATACAGAAAATAGAAGTTTTCAATAGATGGAACCTTCATGAGTGTAGAGTTTTTCTATTTGATGAAGAAAAGTCAAATTTTGGTAATATAGGCAAATCATTTAGCTATGGAAAGTTTAATCTGATTGGTTTGGGAGATTACCCAAAAATTTGGGTCATTGATAAAAATACTGTGAATGCTAAGGATAATTTCTTACCCGTTGCCAGAATTATCAATTACGACCTAAACATTTTTACCTACATACATGATTTATATAGAGGAAGAAATGTCCCAGATAAGGAGAATTTAATTAGATTTTTACACGAGATTAAATCGTTGCGTCTAACAAATAATATTTCAACTGCTTTAATGGAAAGATATACAACCCCAATAAATCGTGAATTATTAGCTAAAATGATTGAAAGTTATGTTTATTTTGATAGCATTAATTTTGAATTATTTCAATCTAATGTGCCTCAGACTCTAAAACCAGATAAATATATTTGGATGAAAGAAATCTGGGAAGATGCAGAATACTACCTAAGCAATGATGAGGTGATACAACATTATGAGGCAGTGTGTTGCTATATATTGAAAGCATTCATTTTGAAAAATACCAAAAATCTTTCTACAAAAGCTAAAGTGGCTGAGTTTAAACGCTATTGTATTGAGGATTTATGCGTATTTTTAGAATTGGAAATGACTTTATTAATACTTTTTTTGAAAAATGATAGTGCGGTTCAAGAAATATTTAAAAAGTTGCAGTTAAAGGCTGGTAAGTTAATTAATAAAATACATAATACAGCATGGGATATTTTTCATATAAGACTATTGGAGCAAAGTACTTTATTAAATTGTATTGAAAACCCAGATGTGATTTATCTCCACTATTTTGCAACTGCGGATTCTGGGTTGGCCGAGGTATTACGAGCTAATCCAATTAAAATGCTAGTTTATTATAATAAAATAATTATACCTATACGTCGGTATGATGCAAAAGATTTTTTCACTCAAGATGAGTTAGATTTTTATACTACTGAAGAAAGAATTAGATTACGTACAGAGAAAGTTCAGAGTATTGATTTCTGTTCTATAAAGCAGAGATTGAGCAGTGAGTTAGGGGATTTACTTACTAAATAAATTTTAATAGTTCCATTCCATAGTATAACTCCAACAGGAAAATACATAGCTTTAGATAAATTAGAGAGTATCTGCTTAGTGCTGAACTGTACTCCTATCCTAATGATGTACTGGAATTTATGAAGGAGGAAAAATAGAAAATGAAAGATACAGAACTGAAAAAATTAAAAGATAAACTATGGCATTCTGCCGATGTTCTTCGTGCGAGTGCGCATTTAGCTGCAAATAAATATGGTCAGCCTATTCTTGGGCTTATCTTCCTTAGATATGCAGATATTTTATATAAACAACATAAGGATGAAATTGAAGATGAATATAATCGCCTAAAAGGTAGTCGTATGGAAAAATCCGTGAAAGAAATTTCTTTAGAAAAGTGCGGTTTTTATCTTCCAGAATGTGCTTATTATGACTTTATCAATGACGCGCCGGACGATGCGAACAAAGCTATTCTTGTAAAGGAAGCTATGGAAGCCATTGAGAATGAAAATCATAGAATGGAGGCAGTGCTTCCTAAAGAAGTATATGCGCAGCTAGTACCGGAAGAGGAACCAGAGCTTCTTTCTAACATCGTACGTATTTTCAAGGATATTCCTGAAAATAGCACCATTGATATCTTTGGTGAAATTTATGAATACTTCTTGGGGAAATTTGCACTTTCGGAAGGTAAGGATGGGGGAACATTCTATACACCTGCAACTGTTGTAAGATATATGGTCGAAGTATTAAATCCTCAACCAGGTGAAAAGAAGTTCCTAGATCCAGCATGTGGTTCAGGAGGTATGTTTGTTCAGGCTGCAAGATACATGCATAATCACAACGCCAGCGAGAGTGAACAAATGAAATTCCGTTGCTATGGTGTTGAAAAGGAACCGGATACAGTAAAACTAGCAAAGATGAATCTTCTCCTTAATAATATCCGTGGTGATATTACACAAGCTAACTCTTTTTATTCAGATCCGTATAATGCAGTTGGACAATTTGACTATGTAATGGCAAATCCACCCTTTAATGTAGACGAGGTTGTGGTTGAGAAAGTTTCTGATGATGCTCGTTTTAATACGTATGGTGTACCAAGAAACAAGAGTAAATCGACAAAGAAAAACGCTGATAAGAAAGAAACAGTGCCAAATGCTAACTATTTATGGATTGGCTACTTTGCTACTGCATTAAATGAGAATGGAAAAGCAGCTCTTGTGATGGCAAATTCTGCTTCGGATGCTTCCAGTTCAGAATATGAAATCAGAAAGAAAATGATTGAAGAAGGTATCATCTCACAGATGGTGACTCTTCCTTCTAATATGTTTTCATCAGTAACTCTTCCTGCAACTCTCTGGTTTTTTGATAAGCAGAAGCCAAATACTGAGAAGAAAAATGAAATCTTATTTATTGATGCTAGAAATGTATTTACTCAGATTGACCGCGCTCATAGAAAGTTCTCTGATGAACAGATTAAAAATCTTGGTGTCATAACAAAACTATATCACGGCGATACACAGGCTCTTGTTGACTTGCTTGATGAATACAAAACAGAACTTGCAAATGCACCAGAATCTTCTGATGATAAAGAAGTTTTAACTAAAGATTACTGGCAATCTCAGATTGACTGGTTAACAGAAAGATTTCCACACGGTGTATATGCTGATGTAATTGGTCTTTGTAAAGCTGCTTCAATGGATGGTGAAGACGGAATTATTGAACAGGACTACTCCCTCAATGCAGGACGTTACGTAGGTGTGGTTATTGAAGACGATGGCTTAACTAAGGAAGAATTTAAAGAAGAAATGCTATCCCTTAATTCTGAATTTATTTCTTTAAGTGCTGAGGCAAGGGAACTTGAAGAACTCATTGCACATAATCTGAAAGAATTGTTGGGTGAGTGATATGGAATATGTAAAACTTAGGGATATAACAACGAAAATAACAAAGGGAACAACTCCATCTAATATAGGTGCAAGCTTTGCAGAAGAAGGAATAAATTATTTTCGCTCTGAAATGTTAGGAAAGGCTAAGTATTTGGATAAGTCTAGTGGAATGATGTTCATTTCAGAGAGCACACATAATAAACTCAAAAGATCTCAAATTGAGGCGGACGATATTTTATTTTCCATGGCAGGAATTTATCTTGGCAAACTTGCAATTGTAAAAGAAGAAGATGTTCCAGCTAATACCAATCAAGCAGTAGCACTTATTCGCTTTAACAAAGGTGTAAATATTGACTATCTATATTACTTTATGGTTCAAAAAAGTTTCAATGCCTATGTGAATTGTATGAGTGCTCAAGCAGCGCAACCCAATATTAACCTTAAGCAAATTGGTAATTTGCAAATAGCACTTCCCACCGATGAACAGCAGAAAAGAATAGCTGATATTCTTTCAGCTTACGACAACCTCATTGAAAACAACAACAAGCGGATCAAGTTGTTGGAGCAAATGGCACAGAATTTATATAAGGAATGGTTCGTAAGATTCCGTTTTCCGGGATATGAGAATGTGGAGTTTGAAGGTGGGATGCCTAAAAATTGGGTAAAGGATAAGATAAGAACATATTACGAAACAACATCTGGCGGAACTCCTAAAAGATCAAATTCTGATTACTTTGTGAATGGAAATATACCGTGGTTAAAAACAGCGGAATTGAACGACGGTATAATTTTAGATACAGATGAGCATATCACTGAGCTTGGCTTGAATAAATCATCAGCAAAATGGTTGCCAAACAACTCTGTCGCGATGGCTATGTATGCAGGGAATAATGTTGGAAAATTAGGATATTTAGATAAAGAGATGACGTGTAGCCAGGCATGCTGTATTTTATATGATAAGAGGAAATTTAGTTCGAAACATTATTTGTTTCATTACTTATTGTCTATTAGAGAATATTTACAAAATATTTCTTTTGGAGCTGCACAGCAAAACATCAGTCAAGATTTAATAAATAAAGTAAATATTATTATGCCAGATGATGAAGTGGTACGGCTTTTTGAAGAGAAAAAAAATGATATTTATAATGAAACTAGAATTTTACTGAAGCAAAACAAGGTTTTAATTCAGCAACGAGACATGCTTTTACCACGCCTAATGTGTGGTAACCTTGAAGTATAAGGAGGGGTCCATATGCGTAATTTTATATCTGAAGACGATATAGAACAGGCGATACTTGCAAAATTAAAAGCTGAACCATTTAAGTATGATATCCTCATTTGTGATGCTGATCCAAGCAAGCGTGATGATTTGAATGATGGCACAGGAAGAAGTTCTAAGAAAGAATGTGTTCTTCCTGATGTTATGCTGTCTTCCCTTAAGCGTATCAATCCTACTATCTCCGAAGACAAAATTAAGGAAATAGTAAAGTCCTTAAGGCAGGATTACACAGGTACGGATATTGTTGATACCAACTATAAAATATACAGACAAATCCGCAATAATATAAAAATCACAGTCCGTAGAAATGGAAAAGAAGATTTTGATTTTGTAAAGCTTATCGATTTTGAGCATCCGGAGAATAACACCTTCACAGCAGTTTCTCAGATGTGGATTCAAGGAAAGGTCTATTATCGTAGACCGGATATCCTTATTTTCATCAATGGAATGCCAATGGTGTTCATTGAACTGAAGAACAGCATCGTTAAGATTGAAGAAGCATATAATAAGAATTTAAAGGATTATTTACGAGATGTCCCGAATCTATTTGCATTCAATCAGATTTGTGTTCTTTCAAATGGATTAGAAACAAAGTTAGGTGCCTTTAATGCAACTTATGACTACTTTTTTGAATGGCTTAAAGTTGATAGTGAAAAAGAAATACTGGATCGAGAAGCGATTCACTCAGCTGAAAATGTAAAAGATAGTTCTGTAAGATATTTTGTTGATGGTTTACTAAACAAAGATAGATTGATTGACTATATCGAAAATTTTATACTTTTTGAAAATCAACGAATAAAAATTATCGCTAAAAACCATCAGTATTTAGGCGTAAACAATCTGATGGAATCAGTGGGAAACAGAAAAGAATTGAATGGTAAGTTAGGTGTATTCTGGCATACACAAGGTTCTGGTAAGTCCTACTCTATGGTTATATTTGCTCGTAAGGTTAAACGCAAAGTAGCTGGTAATTTTTCATTTCTTATTATCACAGACCGTGAAGATTTGGATACACAGATTCATAAGAATTTTGTGCGTACAGAAGTTATTGGTTCTAAAGAAGAGTGTCAACCAAAAAACAGCAAGCAACTGCAAGAATTCCTGACTACAAACAAGGCATTTATCTTCACACTGATTCATAAGTTCAGATACGACAAGACGAAGAAGTATCCTGTTCTTTCTACACGTGATGATATCATTGTTCTAGTTGACGAGGCACATAGAACACAGTACAAAGATTTAGCAGAAAATATGAGAACAGCACTTCCTAATGCTAATTTTGTTGCGTTTACAGGAACGCCACTTCTCGGTGCTAAGCGTCTTACTAATCAATGGTTTGGTGAGTATGTTTCAGAGTATAACTTTGCACAATCTGTCGAGGATGGTTCTACTGTACCATTGTTCTATTCCAGACGAGTTCCGGAAGTAGGTCTTGAAAATAATTTCCTTGATGATGATGTTGTAGATATTATCGAAGAAGAAAATCTTAACGACGACGAAATCCGTCTGTTAGAAAATGCATCCTCTCGTATTTTAGAAGTTATTAAACGTGATGACAGACTGGATAAGGTTGCGCAGGATATTGCATACCACTTTCCAAGACGGGGATTTCTTGGGAAGGGACTGGTTGTGTCAGTTGACAAATATACAGCTGTCAAAATGTATGACAAAGTGCAACATTACTGGGATATCGAAAAGCAGAAGTTTACGAAGCAGCGAAATTCTGCCACTACCAAACAAGAACGTGATCAGCTTAAACGCATTCTTACTTACATGAATAACGTGGAAATGGCTGTTATTATTTCCGAAGAGAACGATGAAACTACCAAATTTGCTAAACAGGGATTAAAAATATCAGAGCATCGTGCAAAGATGAAAGAAATCACACCTGATGGGAGAGATATCGAGGATAGATTCAAGAGTCCAGATGATCCTCTGCAATTAGTGTTTGTGTGTGCCATGTGGCTAACAGGATTTGATGTGAAAAACCTTTCTACGCTCTATCTTGACAAGCCGATGAAGGGGCATACGTTGATGCAAGCAATAGCTCGTGCTAACAGAGTTTATCCAGGAAAACCTGCTGGAATTATCGTTGATTATGTGAATGTTTTTAAATATATGAAGAAAGCGTTAACAGAATATGCCACGGGTAATGACGGAACAGAATTTCCTGCAAAAGATATAGATCAGCTAATCGGATACATTGATGGTACAATTCATGAGGCAGATTCTTTCTTGCTTTCTTTAGATGTTTCACTAGAAAAAATCATTGCAGATTCCAATACTCTGGATAAACTGGATGCTTTAAGAAGAGCTTATGACGCTATTATCTCTAAAGATGATGCTAAAGAGAAATTCAAGGTTATACTGAACACATTAACAAATCTCTACGAAGCATCAAAACCAGAAATCTTTGAAAGAAATTGGACTAATGATAAATTTGCACCACTCGTCTATTTACACGGATTGTTTTACCATACTATTGATGATGAAAAAGTAGCTCGTGCCAGACAAAAAATGAATCAAATTCTAGACGGTAGTGTAATTGCAAGTCAGGATTTCGTTAATTATGTTCGGGAGAAAGAAGCTCAGTACATGATTAAAGGGACAAAGGCCATAGATTTATCTAAAGTAGATATTGAGCAGCTAAGACAAGAAATAAAATTGGCTGAGTATAAAGCTATTGAAATTGATGATTTGAAGGAATATATAGAGCAAGCGCTAGAACAAATGCTTAAGAGAAATTGCACTAGAACGAAATTCTCTGAACGATTCAAACGCATTATTGATTCCTATAATGCAGGCGGTACTGAAAATGAAGATTATTACGAGCAACTTGTAAAACTCCTTGAAGAACTTCGTCAAGAGGACAATCGTGCCAATACAGAAGGTCTTGCTGAAGAAGAATTGGAAATTTACGATTTATTGGTTGCTGGAAAGAAATTGACACAGGTTGAGGAACAAAAAGTAAAACTCTCTGCAAAAAATCTGTTTAAGAAATTGATGGATAATCGTAGTAATCTTCTTGTTGTAGATTGGTACAAAGACGAACAGCCGCGTGCCAAACTTAAATATGAAGTTGAATTATCATTAAATCAGGATCTTCCTGAGAGTTATGACAAAGTAGCATTTGATTCTAAGGTTTCCTTACTCATCAATCATTTTGTCGACATGGCAGTACAAGGGTATGGATGGATTGGTCTTGCGTAAGGAGGTTAAATCATGCTTTTTGATGAAAGAGATTTGAGAGTATTTGACAATGCTGATTCAAGAGGTTATTTTGAGGAAATTCTACAGTCCTATTATAGTAAGAATTACAGAGCTTCTGTAGTATTGCTTTATTCATTCGTAATCTATGATTTATACAATAAATTACAAACAATGGCTTCTGAAGGAGATTCCAAAGCAACAAGAAAATTGTCAGAAATAAACCAGATGATTCAGGATGATGAAAAGTACTCAAAGGTAGAAAATGAAATAATCCAATTTTTTAAAGATAATTGTGCGCTATATTTTGATAGATTTACAGAAGATATAGATTATCTGAAAAACTGTAGAAATAAATGTGCACATTTAAAGGTTAATGATAATTCTTTGTTTCTTCCAAGTGATTACCATGCTAGAATGCTAATCTGTTCCATGTATGATAATATCTTATCGGTAAAAGCACCGTTTATTATGGATTTGTTTTCATTCGTTGAAAACGATGTGGAAGCTTATAGCCAGAAAATATTATCTGTTCCAGAAAATAGTATTGATGAATCAATTATTACTAATATTAAGAATAAATATTTAGAAAGAATGACGTATGACTCGTTAAAGAAGTCGTACAAAACATTTATACGATTATTACTTGTTTCAGAAGATGAACATTGTGAAAAAAACGCAACTGGATTGTATATGTTTGCGTATGCAATAACTGACTATTTAATTCGAAAAGGGCACTCAAATATTTTCAAGGATGATGGTGTGTTAAATGTTTTTTCTAAAATTCAAATAGAAAAGTTAAAAGCTAGTAATTTGAAAAAAAATGCATTAGTGGGATTAATTACGACATTTCCAGCTGTGATGGATCTGCTTAGATCTTTTGAAGATGTGTTTTCCTATATATCCGAATATGTATTATTGAAGCCTAAATGTCTAAATCACTATCGCTCATTTTATCCAAGAGAAAAAAAGACAATATATGAGTATTTCAAAGAACATGATGAACTACACAGTCCACTTTTAATTAGGAATTTATATGATACTCTAAAAGAGGATAATAGTTTTAATCTGGTAGAATTCACTGAACTTATGGCTAAATCTATACCTTCATATATGGGGTATTATGATGCAGATTGTTTTATGGATTTTTTTATTGAAAATATAAAATCGTTTGATTTAGAGCATATAAAGAATATACGTAATATTTATCAATCAGAACCTCAGTGTACGAATCGTAGAAATCATTCATCTGAAGATTCAAAAGTTAAAGAGTATATCGACAAACTAGAAAATCCGGATCTATTGGATGCTACAGAAACAGTACCGGATGCGGAGCTTAACGAAGATTTCCCATCATAAAAAAATGACCACACTTGAGCAGTTCAGAAACCATTGTTGTTATAGAGTTTTTCTGGTATAATAACAGATACTATATATACGGGAGTTTGTCAGTGGGTATTAAAACATCTCAATCGAGAAACGATATTGAAAGCATCCTTCGAAAAAGAGGTTTAAAATTTACTAAGCACGATTTGGATAAGGCCTTGCTTAATAACAATTATTTTAATTTGTTTAACGGTCTAGAGTCCTTACTTTTACCAGATAAAAATATTAAGCTTTATGATGGAGAGAGTATTGAAGATTTTTTAGACTTGTATAAATTCGACAAAAATCTATCTAGTCAAATTTTTAATCTTGTAATTTCTTTAGAAGATAAATTGAAAAATTCAATTGCTTATTATTTTTCTCAAAAACATTGCCGTACGACTGATACTACTATGGAATACCTTAATCCTCAAAAGTATATCGATCCAATTACTAGACCTAATTATCCATTTCAGAATTATCAGAATCAATCAATCTATAGACACTTTAGTCAGTTTAATCTATTTGGACAAGGTTTTTTAACAAAACTTGTTAAATTTAACGACCACATTGATGCTAATTTTTATAGAGATAGTTCATATGGTTTAACATATTCAGCAAGAAATACACACCCTTATTATCGGAGTTATAATAGCCAAAATAGGAGTTACTCAAATCCAGACTATAATGTTGCAGTACCTTTTTGGGTAAGTATAGAAACCTTAGATTTTGGAACAATTTTACGATTGCTCCATTATCTTGAAGATGATGTGCTGGATAGTGTAATGAAAGATTTTGGGATTGTAATTCGTCATAGAGCAGAATTTTTGAATATGTTAGATTTTATTAAAGAACTACGAAATCATTGTGCTCATGGCTTATTGATTTCTCGTTTTAGAACTCCGAAATATATGAAAATAAATGGGAATTTGATACATGTTTTTAATTTAACTCCTGTTTATCATAATACTTCAAATTCCTCTACGCCAGCGTCGGTAATAAAATTATTTGATGTGTTGAAAATCTTGAGTTTCTTTGTTGACACTAAACCAATTTACAAACAACTGCAGAAAATTATTTACCGTAATAATAAAAGATTCAAAGGGAACTATGATTTAAATGAAAGACTTCTAGAAAGAATGGGAGAGACTCAGTTATCTGTTTGGAAAAATTATCTTTATAAGAAAGTGAATTTTCAATTTTAGTTGTTGACATCAACAAACTGATATTGTATAATGTAATACATAAGAAAAGCTTTATAAGCATTTGGAGAAACGGTATCTCCATCGATAGAAGACCCTGGCATTTGTCAGGGTTTTCTTGGTTGAGTGACTTTTAGTTCGTTACGCTCTGTATGGGCATTATGATAATCTGATTTCGTTCAATAATATTATTGCAAAGTTAAGCAGCTTCATTTCGTTCTATAGTATGTGTAGGCACTGTCAGCACATGTTGAGGCGGTATCACTGCTTATACGAGCTGAGGCATCAGCGAAGTTGAAGTAGATGCTTCGCACATGGAATAGGACTTGTAGAATGAGGAGGGATATCGACGAAATGATACTGTAAGTCTGAAGCGCTGAGTGTGTTAGCTTATTAGTGAGATGTAGTTAATCACCAACAGATTCCACAAATGAATCATGTTGATATGGGAGTATTTCATACTGTTTTGGGATAAATATTGTTAGACTGTAACTTTTATGTTGCAGTTTTTCAATTTATACATGGTATAATTAAAATAATAAAAGATTGAGGATTTTTTATGAGTAAAGAAGCAGTATTTCAAAATGTAGAATCACTACAACAAGTTGTAAACATAATTAATGAAGCAGCGGCAGCTCTTAATGATAAAACACGTACAATAAGAGAGAGTCCAATTCCAGAAGTGTTAGCTGGTGCATTGGGGCAGGTATTGGTGGGATAGGTTCATTCGCAGCTCTTTATGGTTTAGGTACTGTAGGGTTATCAGCGGCTGGCATTACTTCAGGTCTTGCAGCTATTGGTGGTGTCGTTGGAGGTGGTATGGTAGCTGGAGTGTTTGTAATGGCTGCTCCAGTCGTTGTATTAGCCGGAGGCGGTATATTATTAGCTTCTAATCTAAAAAATAAACAACTTAAACAGGAAAAAGAACGGTTATATAAAGAAGCATTGCAAAAACATGAAGCTATTATACAAGCTCTGAAAACTGAGGCAGATGCTGATAAGGAACGCCTAGATTATTTACAGAGTTTAAATATCCTCCTAACTCAAGCAATTAAAGATTTGAAAAACGATATAGGGGACTAATAATGAGTAAATTCATTTATTCTGATGAAGAACAAAAATTCAATAATATTTTAACTCATCAAACCAAAGAGTTAGATTTAATAAACAGACCCGATATGTCTATTGCAGAAGAACGTATAGAGGAAAGTGAAAAATTATTGAGAGAGCTAGGCTATACTCTGACTGATTTACCAATAATAGATACCGAAACTAAAAAACAAACTATCGTTGTACCTAAATGGGAAGACTTAGTAATAAAAGCGGAGTGCGAAGTTGGTTCAATGAATGAACTAGATGCACTTTTCACAAATGAAGAATTGGAACTTAATCAGACAGTTATTCAATCATTACAGGATGATTTTAACGACATTCATAAACTTGATAAAATTGATATATCGATTTGTGCAGGAGCTGGTATATTAGCAGCGATTGTTGATATTCTTTTAATTGGAATACCTGAGAAAACTCCGAATGGTTTAAAAGGTGGCCCTTTATCTAATTATGTAAGAGACTGGTTTAATCAACGATTTCCTGAAGAAGAAATGGAAAAGTTGGCAAATTCAAAGGTCAGTAAAGTCCCTTTTGATGCTCAAGATAATCGTCATACTAAAGTAAATGTTAATGGACTATCTGCATATTATCATAGATTGTTATCTCTTGGACATGATCCACTTCTTGGTTTAGTAATTGGTGTATGTGATATTCTAAATGGTAAGATGACTACTATTGATAAAACTGGGAAAATAGTATCTCAATTTATGGATAATTACACAGATAGAAAAGAAAGTGATATTTTTGCAGCAATAGCAAAACAGATAATTCATTTTAAATCTGATATTACGACATCAATGGGATTACCTGCACCATTGATGGGATTATTTAATTTGCTTCAGTTTGGAAAAATTGGTGACGAGGATCAAACAATAGCAGAAATAGTACAAGGAATGTATTACGAAGGCTATGATTTCATTTATTTTAGTAGTATGGCTATTTCCACAATGATTATTGAAGTTATAATCAGAATTGGATACGCCCTTAAGAAAATCAACGAAGGACATTCAATAAAAATTCTATTCCTTTTTCGTTAGATAGAGAGAAACACCCCAAATTACATACGATGCTATTTATTGGACATTTTATAGCCGCATCTGCTAATGCAGGGAAAATCTACTTTACAAAAAATCCTATGATAATAAATTACGCACAATGGATTACTTTTGCAAAATATTCATATTCTCAGTTAAAGTGGGTGCTTATTGAGAAATCCGAATTGAGAGCTTCATATGTTTCGGATAAGATTTATAAGGAAACTCAAGAGGTTTATGAAAAAGTAAATCTTACCTTTAATAACTTCAGTAATGATAGGTTAGTTATATTTGATTAAATTAATAAACTTAGATAAAAGGAAAACAATGAAAAAAAGTCTATACAATCTATTGTCAATGATTCCAATATATGGAACATTTTTAAAATTTTCAAGTAAAGGTGAAATGAGGTTATGTAGCCCACTGTATCAAGATTTTTTAGATGAAGGAATTAATCCAAATGATATATTCTTACTTCTTGAAAAAAAATATCCTGGTGAGGTAGTTACAAGAGATCGTTTCTACGAAGGTTATAGAGAAATTCTGGAATCTTTGAACAAAGAATAATAAGGAAAAGATTTTCTGTTATAGATATAATATTAGTGAAGTTGTAGAATTCATACTAGAATGGCGGTGTTTTGTGTTAGATGCTCAAGTATTAGATGTAAGACCCTATACAGGTTAGTTATCATGGACATTTTGATGAAAGTCTAATTGATGAAGCAAAATCATGTTGGAAAGATGCGCCTATAGCTTATGGACTATCTGCTTTAAACTAAATCAATTCTCATAAAACTAGTTTGATTTAGATAATAAAAAACATTGATCATTCGATTATTTAACTAAAAAAGAAAGTAAGGCTTAATATGGAAAATAAAATGAAAAAGAATGTGGAAAAAGTATTTGAAGGATATATTGAAAAAATCTTCGGAAAAGATTGTTTGAAAGACATTGAACCATTATATAAAAAAGTAATAGAAAATAGAGATAATAATGTAAAATGTGGTACATATGGTGATGATCCAGCAACAATTGAACTTATATTGTATCTCAGACATAAAATGAGAGAAAATAAATTAATATCTTCCGAACCAATTTCAAACTATTTAAAAGCGAAACCAATAACGAAGAAAGATTATGAAAAACTACTTGAAAATTTCCTTGAAAATGACGGTAAAGATAGAAGTTGGTTAACAGAGGAATATAAGAAGCGTTTTCCTTGCTCTTATGAGTCAGAGCCAGAATCTCACAAAAAACCTTATACGGACGATGGATGGAATTATTTTGAATATCTGAACCAGAACAATCAGAATTATAATTATGATATTGAATGGTTTTATGTTGGAAAAAATGAAGTAGGTCATATATACTACAATGAGTTGGATCATTATTTAACTTATTTGTTAGGTTCTATTAGACTTAATAAAGAAAATGATAGGATACAAAAAGGAAAAAATATTAAAGAAGATCTTAAGAAGATTGATTAAAGCTTATCTGTAAGCCTATATGTCTTTATTTATAAAAAAGTAAACACATAAGTTAAATTTATAATCTTATGGAAAATCTGGTTTAAATTTTTTGATATTTTCTTCCTAATAATGAAACTAAAACTCCATTATTTAGCAATGACAACCTAAATTGACTTTACGGAGGTGTTTTTTTGATAAAAAGCAGACCTGAGTTTGAAAAAATTGCATCCTTTGATGAGTTCAATAAATACTATTGGTATCGTGATGAACTTTCACAGATATGCAAGTCATTAGGACTTGAATATAGAGGGACAAAACAGGAACTAAATGATATTATTGAGCAGTACTTTAAGGGGAAGTTGATTAAAAAATCATCAATAAAAAGGAAAAAGAAACGAGTAGAAGTCGTTACATTAAATACGCCCTTACTTGAATGTGGATTCTCTTTTAACACTCACTTTAGAGAATATTTCTCAACTTTAACAGATGTTTCACCCTTTAAATTTACTGCTGATATGGCTACAGCTTGGAGAAAAGTAAAAAGAGAACATGATTTGAGTTTTACAATCCAAGATATGCTAAAAGTTTATTATGGAAATTCAGATTATGCCAAGTATGATCATTCGGTTTGTCAATGGAACCAATTTTTAAAGGACTTCTATGCAGATGAAAATAGTCGTAACTACTCAAACAAGTTAAAAGTAGCTTCTATTCTTTGGAAAGAAGTTAGAAATTCAAAAAATGAAAAAATTTATTCAAAGAATCTTTTGACTGAATATGCTGATAGAATAAACGAGTATGGGAAGTAGAAATATCAGTCTAAACCAAGAGTTCACAAGGAGGAATACCATGCTTGGAGCAATTATTGGAGATATTGTTGGTTCTGTTTACGAGTGGAACAATATCAAAACAAAGGACTTTCCTTTATTTCGGAAAGACTGCTTTTTCACAGATGATACGGTTATGACCTGTGCTGTCGCTGAAGCAATCATGAATGGGGGACAAAAAGACGACTTCATTGACGCGATGAAGAAATATGGCAGAATGTATCAGAATGCTGATTACGGTGCTCGGTTTAATGCATGGCTAAACAGCGATAACCGTGAGCCTTATAATAGTTTTGGGAATGGATCAGCTATGCGTGTTTCTCCCTGCGCTTGGGTCATGGACTGTGGTTTTTATGCAAGATCTGGTATGTAGCCATCATCTAGAAGACTTGCGAGTCTTTCTGCAGAGGTAACTCATAACCATCCAGAAGGTATCAAAGGTGCCATGGCTACAGCCGATGCTATTTTTCTATGTCGTTTTTACTTTGGAGGTTATTGTAGAGAATACGAGCAACCAATTAATGACAATCCTACCGAATGTAAAAGACGGATTAAGGATTATATAGAGAAGACATACGGCTACAATCTATCTCAAACTTTAGATGAAATCCGTCCTAACTATCGTTTTAACGAAACATGTCAGGAAACTGTCCCTCCAGCCATTATCGCCTTTCTTGAAAGTAGAGACTTCGAAGATGCAATAAGGAATGCCATTTCCCTTGGTGGCGACAGTGATACTCTCGCTGCAATTACTGGCAGCATAGCCGAGGCAGCTTATGGTATTCCTGATTGGATAAAGGATAAGGCCTATTCTTACTTGGATGACTATTTAAATGATGTAGCTATGCGATGGGAAAATAAAATAAAAGAGTTTTAATCTCTAGTACTTCATATTTCTCTTTTCCGTATTTTCATTATATAATAGGATTACATTTACTTGCATACGACGAAATGTAAACATTTCTATTTAAAATTAAGGAGAAATTAATGAAAAAGGCAATGTTAATTATCAACCCTACTTCTGGTGGCGAGAAGGCTTTGGATTACAAAGAAAAGCTGGAGAATAAAGCAAAAGAATACTTTGAGCAAGTGGAAACCAAAATTACAGAAAAAGCGCTGGATGCAACACATTTTGCTGAGGAAGCTTCACGTGAGCAGTACGATGCAGTGGTTGTTTTTGGTGGAGACGGGACTGTCAATGAAGTCATTTCGGGTATTGCTGAGAGAGACTACATTCCTAAGTTAGGGATTATCCCAGGTGGGACGGGTAACCTCATTACGAAACTGTTGGAAATCAATCAAGACATTGATGGCGCGATTGATGAACTGGATTTCAACTTAACCAATAAGATTGATATCGGTAAAGCGAATGACAATTATTTTGGCTATATCTTTAGTATCGGTTCTCTTCCTGAAGCGATTCACAATGTTGAAATCGAGGACAAGACAAAATTCGGTATTTTAGCCTATGCTGTAAATACCATGAAGTCCGTCATGACGGATCAGGTCTTTAACATTAAGGTTGAGACAGAAAATGGAAATTATGTTGGTGAAGCTAGCCATGTTTTGGTTCTCTTGACAAATTACTTCGCTGATAAGAAAATCTTTGAAGAAAACAAAGACGGCTATGCCAATATTTTGATTCTGAAAGATGCGTCTCTATTCTCCAAATTATCCGTTATTCCTGATTTACTAAAAGGAGATGTTGTCTCAAATGATAATATCGAGTATATCAGAGCGCGTAATATTAAAATCTCTTCTGATAGTGAATTGGAGTCAGATGTTGACGGCGATAAATCGGATAACCTACCTGTGGAAATTAAAGTCCTAGCTCAGCGAGTAGAAGTATTTTCAAAACCGAAAGAGTAAAAGATAAAAATTAGTTTATTATTCACAACGAAATTAAGTTCTATATCAACGATTGGAGGAGGAATGTATTCTCTATTTGATGAATTTCGAACAATTTGTTCTCATTTAAACCAAGTCGGAATCACTCCGACGCTCATGGGGTCTTTGGGGTTTGAATACCGATCAAATGAAGAATGGGGGCCGTCTGACATTGACATTCATGTGCCTGGTGACCCTAGAGGTTGGGAAGCACCTGATCATCTCAGAATTTATGAGTGGGACAAGATAATGAAAGTGATGAAACACTTAGGCTACGCCTTAATAGATATTCATGAGCATGAATTCCAAAAAGATGGTCTGAGTGTTGAATTCGGAAGTATCGATTCTTTATCTGATTTTGCAGGAGTTTCGGAATCGGATATAGAGCCGATTCATCTCGAAAACATCACTTTTCGCGTTCCAAGTTTGGAACAGTTTTTAAGTATTTACAAGGCTTCTTCTCAAGATTCTTATCGAAATGAGCACAATAACAATAAGGATTTTAAAAAAATTGAGTGGCTGGAAAGATATTTGTAAATCATCATTTGAAAAGTAGCAAGTTGTAAGACTGGCTGCTTTTTTATTTATAGAACCAAACCACTAGAATCTACGGACAAGCCTTGAAAATAAAATACGAAAGTAGTATACTAGAATTACAATTATGAAAACGTTTGCGTCGTAAATGCAACCAAGTAAATCAGGAGACAAATTGATGGAATTAAGCGCTATTTACCATAGGCCTGAGTCGGAGTTTGCCTATCTTTATAAGGATAAGAAACTCCATATTCGGATTCGAACTAAGAAAGGGGATATTGAAAGCATCAACTTGCATTATGGTGATCCTTTTATCTTTATGGAGGAGTTTTATCAGGATACAAAGGAAATGTCCAAGATAACTTCTGATACCACCTTTGATTATTGGCAGGTTGAAGTGTCCGTTGACTTTGCACGTATCCAGTATCTCTTTGAAGTCACGGATACAGAAGGCCAGAGCATTTTGTATGGCGATAAAGGGTGTGTTGAAAATTCTTTAGAAAATCTTCGTGCTATTGGGAATGGATTTAAGTTGCCTTATCTTCATGAGATTGATGCCTGCAAGATTTCTGACTGGGTTTCAAATACAGTATGGTATCAGATATTTCCTGAGAGATTTGCCAATGGAAATGCTCGATTAAACCCAGAAGGGACTTTAGACTGGGATTCATCTATCACACCTAATAGTGATGATTTCTTTGGTGGTGATTTACAGGGGATTATTGACCATCTAGATTACTTGCAAGACTTGGGCATTACTGGGCTTTATCTCTGTCCTATATTTGAATCTACGAGCAATCATAAATACAATACGACAGATTACTTTGAAATTGACCGTCATTTTGGAGACAAGGAGACCTTTCAGGAGCTGGTCGAGCAAGCGCATCAGCGTGGCATGAAAATCATGCTGGATGCTGTATTTAACCATATTGGTTCGCAATCTCCTCAATGGCAAGATGTTGTCAAGAATGGTGAACAGTCTGCTTATAAGGATTGGTTCCATATTCAACAATTCCCAGTGACGACTGAAAAGCTAGCCAATAAGAGAGACTTACCCTATCATGCTTTTGGTTTCGAGGACTATATGCCTAAGCTAAATACAGCCAATCCAGAGGTCAAGAATTATCTTTTAAAGGTTGCGACTTATTGGATTGAAGAGTTTGATATCGATGCTTGGCGTTTGGATGTGGCTAATGAGATTGACCATCAGTTTTGGAGGGATTTTCGCAAGGCAGTTTTAGCTAAAAGGCCTGATCTTTATATTTTAGGAGAAGTCTGGCATACGTCTCAGCCTTGGCTAAATGGAGATGAGTTCCACGCGGTCATGAATTATCCTTTATCTGATAGCATCAAGGACTATTTCTTACGAGGAGTTAAGAAGACAGACCAGTTCATCGATGAAATCAATGGCCAATCTATGTATTACAAGCAGCAGATTTCAGAAGTTATGTTTAATCTCTTGGATTCGCATGATACAGAACGAATCTTGTGGACGGCCAATGAAGACGCTCAACTGGTTAAATCAGCCCTATCCTTTCTCTTTTTACAAAAGGGAACCCCCTGCATCTATTACGGAACCGAGCTAGCTTTGACTGGCGGTCCAGACCCAGATTGTCGACGTTGTATGCCTTGGGAACTCATATCAAGTGACCATGATATGTTAAACTTCGTGAAGAAGCTGATTAAAATTCGCAAACACGCGTCAGAAATCATTTCGCATGGCAAGTATAGTCTCCAAGAAATCAAAACTGATCTAGTAGCTCTGGAATGGAAATACGAAGGACAGGTCCTTAAAGCGATCTTTAACCAATCAAAAGATGATTATCTTTTAGAGAAAGAAACAGTTGCACTAGCAAGCAATTGCCAAGAATTGGAAAATCAGCTTGTGATCTCTCCAAATGGATTCGTGCTCTATCGAGAAAAGTCTCGGGATTAGTTTGGTGTCTGAATAAGAGGGATTCTTATGTCAAAAGTAGTTAAGGATAACTGATTTGAAGTGAAATAGCTCCAGTTTTAAGTGATTTACTAATTTAAAAATATCTCATGCCCAAGATGTATCTGATAATTTAGACTTCAATTCAGTTATTACTTTTTCTATTTTATTAATATTACTAGTGCTTCTAATAGTATTTTTTTTCATATTCAGAATATCTAGATATAATTCTTTGTTGTTTATTGAATCTTTTATACTCAGTAAGTCGTTTACTGAATATCGGTTGATAAAATTCTTATCAAGATTATCATTTATAGAATGTTGGTTAATGTATTTTATTAGTAAATTTTTGTTATTTTTTCTTTTATCGGAATTTCTATTAAGTGTCTTTTTTGGTATTTGAATCAGAGATTTCATCTTTTCATTTTCTAGAGTTTCGATATTAATTTTACTTGAAAATGAATCTTTGTAGTTTTCGAGTAGTTTTTTAAATGATATTACGGAAATAGAAGATTTATTCAGTTGTTCAGTGATAAAATCTTTATTTAAAGTATTAAATATTTCTTTATAATGTTTTCTAGAAATCTCACTTTGAACATTAGTTAGTTCTTCCCATAAAATGATAGGGTTGAAAAGATTAAACGGGATTTTTTTATCCTTATGATTCATGTAGGTTCGGATTATAGATCTGAAAGAATTAATATTAGAGGTAATGTACAAGTTATCTGATTCATGTGGGGGAATTTCGAATTTGCTGAAAATATTAGAATCTATATCATTTAATAATTTTATTATAGTATTTTTGGCATCATGAGTGTTTAGTTTATCATAAATATTTTCATAGTTATCGATTTGTTTATCTTCAAAAATGGATAAAATAGCTAATAAAGTTGAAGAATTTAATGAAATCTTTTCCTTCTCCCACAAAGTCTTGTAAAATTTTTTTCGCTCCGATCTAACTTTTTGGAAATCAGAGGGATCAAATATTATTATTGGTATTTTATTATTTATTTTTTTACTAATTAAATCTAATAATTGCTCTTCTAGAGACTGTTTATCTGCTTCCTTGGAAATATTCTGTATTTTTTCAAGAAGAGTATTAACACTGACGTCTAAATTAAGAGTATTAACACTGACGTCTAAATTGAAATTAAAAACTAAATTTATTTTTTTATCTAAAATTAATAGTAGTAATTTTACATCATCATTTATTTTTTTGCTTATTTGATTCTCTGAAATATAGCTCTTAATTTTGGTGAAGAGATGATCTTCTTGTGGATTTATCAATTTATTATAAAGTATTCTAGATATGCTATTTATATTTAGTGTAATTTTTTTGGGGCCATTTACATCTTGAAGGAAGATTATTTTTTTAAAGTAATTTTCTATACCATTAATAATATTTTCATTGTTATCAGCAAATGCTTTATTAAAATAATCATAAATTGCTTCATTAAAAAAATTATCAACAGAAAAGTGATGATCAGATAATTTTAAGAATATTTCATGAATTTTATCCTGTTTAAGAACTTTTATTTTTTTAATTTCTCACTATCCTTTAATAATACAGACATAAAAAAATTTTTTTCCTCTCCACGAAGACCATTTGGGGATTGTCTAACTAAGTAATCTGTATATGTTTCATTAATAAGATTATTTTTTATCAAAAATTTTGCAATCTCACTCATCGTTATCCTCCAATGAATTTTTTATTTGAGTGTACAAGTCTCCTTTTGATTTAACTAGGTCATTAAAATCACGGGAGTTTAGTGTTTTATAGACTATTAGTGCAAGTAGTTGTTTGTAATCTATTTTGTCATTATTATTATAATAAATTTCTTTGTAAATTTTAAATTCATTTACTATATTTTTAAGAACTCTAAGGTCATCAATAAATATGGAAATTTGATATAAAAAAGTCTCGAAATCATTTTTATCCTTAATTTCTGGGTCATCTAGCAACCTTGATTTTAGATAATCAAATGAATTTGTATTGTTTATAATAGGGATGATTGGAATAATTACATCAAAAAATTTTGTTTTCTCTGTTGCAGAAATATTTTCACTGTTATTTGTAGGATCAACATTTTTTTCAGAAAACACTTCATCACTTATTACATAGAAAAACATCAATTTCTTATCGTTTGCAGAATTCCTTCTTTGGTTAACCATCAAGTTAATTTCTCTTAATTTTTCGAATATTGAATGGTCGTTAAATCTATCTAGGTCTTCAAAAATTACAAAATCTGCATCAGATTCATCAAAAAGATAAACAACATCAGATAGAAAATTATCAAAATATGAGACTGTAGAAAAGTCTCTATTTTCCATGTTTACGTTAATTCCCATAGTATTTATTGTCAGTTTTGACCAATTTCCTTTATATATTATTTTTGATAAAAGGCAATATAAGATAATCATAACTATGACAGATATAAAGATGAGAATGTAATCAATAGATTCAAGATTAGGCGGGAAATTTTTGATGCTATATGTAATTTTTTCAGTTATAACTGGTAATAAAAATTTAAAATAAAGGATTAAACAAATAATTGATAATGAATAAAAGAAAATTTTATAATTTTTGATATTTTTTTTAGCCAAAAAGTTTGCTTTTGGTATTTTATCTTGTTCTATTTGATTTACTAATTGGTTGACAATTTTCATCTCTAAAATGTTATCTGTTTGACTATTTATTGCCTTATCATCTTGGGAAGTAGGAATAGTATTTCCTGCTAAACTATCAAAATGTGCTAATGAGATATAAATACTTGTTTTACTCTTTAATTCATTAAAATAACTATGAATTATTGAGCTTTTTCCAGTTCCATATCCTCCAGTTATCCCAACATTTTTTATAAGCTTATCTTGAATTACACTATTCAATACATCTTTATAAACTTTATAGTAATTTGTTTCAAATTCATCAGAAGCAATTTGAGTGTAGTCTATTGGAGCTAGACTTTCAAGTTCTACACTCGAATTGGGAAAAATATTCTCGTTAGGAGATTTATTTTTATGAAATAGAGAAACTAATCTTTTGAGTAAATGAATTTCCATTTATGTTATCCTTAACTAATATTCTTATAGTTAATTATATCATACAACAAGTTGCTAAAGACACCTAAATTAAAATTTACAATAATTATTTTAAGTTAAAGATAATCAATAGCTTAACTATTATAATTATTCTATAAATAGTATATAATTAGGTGAAAAATGGATATTAAATCCATAAGTTCCTGAAATATGAAGATGACAATAGATTGTCGAACTAGTTTCGTTGAGAATTGTGTTTGTTTAATAAAATTAATTTATAGTCCTGAAATAATGTTAATATTAAATCAGTTTCAATTCAAACTTGATTTTTTCTGTTTTCTATTATTTCTTGATATAATAAAAAAGGGATTTTTAAAAATGAAGATAACAAAAATTCAAAAAAGGAAATAGCGTTGATACCTTTTTAATCTTGTAAATGATTATAATACCATTGTCGGCTCAACTGGCTTATCAGGAGATTTCACTTCCTTTACTCACACCGAATACGATGTTGAGAACATTAGCAACCTTTGGAATCAAAAGAAGGGCGATTTCGTTGGTACAAACTGTCGTATCAATAGTTATTGTCTTTTGAAAAATTCAGTCACCATTCCAAAACTTGAAAAAAATGACCAATTGCTTTTCCTAGATAACGATGCGATTGATAAGGGAAAGGTCTTTGATTCACAAGATAAGGAAGAATTTGATATTCTATTTTCGAGAGTTCCAACTGAAGCAACTACAGATGTCAAGGTCCACGCTGAAAAGATGGAAACATTCTTCTCCCAGTTTCAATTTAACGATAAAGCTCGAATGCTATCTGTAGTCTTACACGACAATCTGGATGGTGAGTATCTGTTTGTAGGCCACGTTGGGGTCTTAGTGCCTGCTAATGATGGTTTCTTATTTGTAGAGAAATTGACTTTCGAAGAGCCCTACCAAGCGATTAAATTTGCCAGCAAGGAAGATTGCTACAAGTATTTAGGCACCAAATATGCGGATTACACAGGTGACGGACTGGCTAAGCCTTTCATCATGGATAATGATAAGTGGGTTAAGCTTTAATAGTGGTAAGATATGACAGTAATCCTAGGACATTTATATTTTTGATGAGTTAATCATTAATACCAGGAACCACGAAAAATGAAACATTTATTGGTTATATCCAAAGATACGATATTGATGGGGAAGGATATCAATCAGAAGTATGGGAAGTGACTGAGTAGGAAGATTCATAATTAAAAATCAGAGTCTTCTTATTAGTATTCCACATATTTCAAAACAGTCCATTTGTAGTTTTATATGGATTGGTATATAATTTAACATAGAGAAAATAGGAGGATTTATCGAATGGAATTAAAAGATTTTACAGAAAAAGAACAGGAAATGATTAAGAAGGGACTTACGACGTCTAAGATTAGTGACAAGGAAACTGCTGAAAAAATTCTTGCACTAGTCCCACAAGACTTGATTAAGCGAATTCCGTTTTTCGTCAGAAAACATGCAACAACACGTACTATTAAACGAATTTCTATTGAACACTCTGAGCTCTACGCAGCAGCTCAAACTAGTGGTGAAATTCCTGAAAAAGAAAGAAAAGAATTGCGCCAGATTATCACGACTATCTTTGAACAAAAGATGAATAAGCATAGTATTCGTTAAATAAAAATCTGAGAACTAGAGCCTTCTAGTTCTTTTTATATTCGCTTTCACATTATATAACTTATACAAATCTATATAAAATATTATTTTTCCGAACAAAAATAGATATTTTTTCAAAAAAGTACTTTACAGAGTGTTGGAAGTATGATATAGTAATAAAGCTTAGAAAATGAGATGATGTTTTCTAGCAAATATAAACCCGAGTAAAAAATGCCTACGGACAGGCAGGGTTGAATGCCGAAGCGTGGTTGAAAAACCACATTATTGATAGGGTTAAAAGCCTACTTTTATAAGTTGATGTTAGGACACTTGTCCTAATTCATAAATTTTTAGTGTGGTGAAAGCACACGTCATCTTGTGAAACGATCAATAAAGTACGTAATATTTGCTACTAGAGAGTTTGGAAACATCGGGAACAGACATACTCAACAGAAACAAACATAAAAACGTCAGAAGATTGCAGAGCAGGTGAAAACCTGCTCTTTTTTCATGAGTCAACCTTTAGTCGTCTTCGTCTTCTTGAAGCGCTAAAAATACAGTAAAGGAGTATGTCTTGAAAGAGTTAGATCAAAACCAAGCCCCAATTTATGAGGCCTTGGTGAAGTTACGCAAGAAAAGGATTGTTCCCTTTGATGTTCCAGGTCACAAGCGTGGACGAGGAAATCCAGAACTTGTCGAACTCTTAGGAGAAAAATGTGTTGGAATTGATGTCAATTCGATGAAACCCTTGGATAATTTAGGGCATCCTATTTCGATTATTCGAGATGCAGAGGAGTTGGCGGCGGATGCTTTTGGAGCTAGCCATGCTTTTCTGATGATAGGAGGAACAACCTCATCGGTGCAGACTATGATTCTTTCTACCTGCAAGGCTGGAGATAAGATTATTCTGCCACGTAATGTCCATAAATCTGCTATTAATGCGTTGGTTCTATGTGGTGCTATTCCCATCTATATCGAGATGAGTGTGGATCCTAAGATTGGTATCGCTTTAGGTCTTGAAAATGACCGAGTAGCCCAGGCCATAAAGGACCATCCAGATGCTAAGGCCATTTTGATTAACAATCCTACTTACTACGGCATCTGTTCAGACCTAAAGGGATTGACAAAAATGGTTCATGAAGCTGGCATGCTGGTTTTAGTAGATGAAGCCCATGGAGCGCATTTGCATTTCACTGATAAACTTCCAATTTCTGCTATGGAAGCAGGAGCTGATATGGCAGCAGTTTCCATGCATAAGTCTGGTGGGAGTTTGACCCAAAGTTCGCTTCTTTTAATCGGGGAGCAGATGAATCCTGAATACGTACGTCAGATTATCAATCTTACCCAGTCAACATCCGCCTCTTACTTATTGATGGCTAGTTTGGATATTTCACGTCGCAACTTGGCCCTACGCGGTAAAGAATCCTTTGAGAAGGTCATTAAGCTATCCGAGTATGCTCGTCGTGAAATCAATGCTATCGGTGGCTACTATGCTTACTCAAAAGAGTTAATAGACGGTGTTTCGGTTTGTGATTTTGATGTGACCAAGCTGTCAGTTTACACTCAGGGTATTGGCTTAACAGGTATCGAGGTTTATGACCTCTTACGAGACGAATACGACATTCAGATTGAGTTTGGTGATATTGGCAATATCTTGGCCTATATTTCGATTGGTGACCGTATCCAAGACATTGAACGATTAGTTGGTGCTTTAGCAGATATCAAGAGACTATACTCACGAGACGGGAAGGACTTGATAGCTGGAGAATATATTCAGCCCGAGTTAGTGCTGTCTCCACAAGAAGCCTTCTATTTAGAGAGAAAAAGTTTGTCTTTAGACGAATCTGTTGGACAAGTTTGTGGGGAATTTGTCATGTGCTATCCTCCAGGAATCCCTATCTTGGCTCCTGGTGAACGCATTACACGAGAAATTGTCGATTATATCCAATTTGCCAAGGAACGTGGTTGCTCCCTCCAAGGGACGGAAGATCCTGAGGTCAATCACATCAACGTCATTAAGAGAAAGGAGAACTAGATGGATTTATGGTTTTCTGAAGTTCATACTCCAGATGTCAAATTGTCCCTGAGAACAGCCAAGCAACTCTACGCTGGTAAAAGTGAATGGCAGGATATCGAAGTCTTGAATACGCCAGCTTTTGGAAAGATTTTGATTTTAAATGGGCACGTCTTGTTCTCAGATGCGGATGATTTTGTCTACAATGAAATGACCGTCCACGTTCCCATGGCTGTCCACCCAAATCCCAAGAAAGTCTTGGTAATAGGGGGTGGTGACGGTGGTGTTGCCCAAGTATTAACACTCTATCCTGAACTGGAGCAAATCGATATCGTGGAACCAGATGAGATGTTGGTTGAAGTCTGTCGTGAGTATTTCCCAGATTTTGCTGCAGGGTTAGATGATCCTCGTGTTACCATTTACTATCAAAATGGGCTACGCTTTTTGCGAAACTGCGAAGATGATTACGATATCATTATCAACGATGCGACAGATCCATTTGGACATACGGAAGGGCTCTTTACCAAGGAATTTTACGGAAATAGTTACAGAGCCTTGAAAGAGGACGGTATCATGATATACCAGCATGGTAGTCCTTTCTTTGACGAAGATGAGTCGGCTTGCCGAAGCATGCACCGTAAGGTTAATCAAGCCTTTCCAATTAGTCGGGTCTACCAAGCCCACATCCCAACCAGTCCAGCTGGCTATTGGTTGTTTGGATTTGCGTCAAAAAAATACCATCCTGTCAAAGATTTTGATAAGGAAGGCTGGAAAAAACGCCAGCTTTTCACAGAATACTACACTGCAAACTTACACGTTGGAGCCTTTATGTTGCCCAAGTATGTTGAGGATATTTTAGAAGAAGAGGAAGGAAAAAAATGAGTCGTTTATTAGTTATCGGATGTGGGGGCGTTGCCCAAGTTGCTATTTCAAAGATTTGCCAAGATAGCGAAACCTTTACAGAAATTATGATTGCTAGCCGTACCAAGTCAAAATGTGATGACTTGAAAGCTAAACTGGAAGGCAAAACAAGTACAAAGATTGAGACAGCAGCTCTTGATGCTGACAAGGTTGAAGAAGTGATTGCCCTGATTGAAAGCTATAAGCCAGAAGCTGTTTTAAATGTAGCCCTTCCTTATCAAGACTTGACCATCATGGACGCTTGTTTGGCTACAGGTGTTCACTATATCGATACAGCCAACTACGAAGCAGAAGACACAGAAGACCCTGAGTGGCGTGCTATCTACGAAAAACGCTGCAAGGAACTTGGTTTTACAGCTTACTTTGACTACTCATGGCAGTGGGCTTATCAGGAGAAATTCAAGGAAGCTGGTTTAACTGCCCTACTTGGTTCTGGTTTTGACCCAGGTGTGACTAGTGTCTTTTCAGCCTATGCTCTCAAACACTATTTTGATGAAATCCACTATATCGATATTTTAGACTGTAATGGTGGGGACCACGGTTATCCATTTGCAACCAACTTCAATCCAGAAATCAACCTACGAGAGGTTTCAGCTCCAGGTTCTTACTGGGAAGATGGTAAGTGGGTTGAGGTTGAGGCTATGTCAATCAAGCGTGAGTATGATTTCCCTCAAGTTGGACAAAAAGATATGTATCTCCTCCACCATGAAGAAATCGAATCACTGGCTAAGAACATTCCAGGTGTTAAACGCATTCGCTTCTTTATGACTTTTGGTCAATCTTACTTGACTCATATGAAATGTCTTGAAAATGTTGGACTCCTTCGTACAGATGCCATTAACTTCAATGGCCAAGAAATTGTTCCAATCCAATTCTTAAAAGCCTTGCTTCCAGATCCAGCCAGCCTTGGACCACGTACAGTTGGTAAAACCAATATTGGATGTATCTTTACAGGTGTCAAGGATGGTGTTGAAAAGACCATCTACATCTACAATGTTTGTGACCATCAGGAATGTTACGCAGAAGTTGGTTCGCAAGCCATTTCTTACACGACTGGAGTTCCAGCCATGATAGGTACAAAATTAGTCATGAACGGTACTTGGAAACAACCAGGAGTTTACAACCTTGAAGAATTGGATCCAGATCCATTCATGGAAGCTCTGAACCAATATGGTTTGCCTTGGGTTGTGGTTGAAAATCCACAAATGGTGGACTAATGAAGTTAGAACAAGTACCAACACCAGCTTATGTTATTAACTTAGACAAGTTAGAAGCCAATTGCCGTATTCTACAATATGTACAAGAAAAAGCAGGTTGCAAGGTTTTGCTTGCACAGAAGGCTTATTCCCTCTATAAAACCTATCCCTTGATTAGCCAGTATCTATCAGGTACGACAGCCAGTGGACTCTATGAAGCTAAACTAGCTAGGGAAGAATTTCCAGGAGAAGTCCATGTATTTGCGCCTGCTTTCAAGAATGCAGACTTGGAGGAATTACTGGAGATAACAGACCATATCGTCTTTAACTCAGAGAGCCAATTGCGTAAACATGGGCCTCGTTGTCGAGATGCTGGTATAAGTGTGGGCTTGCGCATCAATCCTCAGTGTTCAACACAGGGTGACCATGCGCTCTATGACCCTTGTGCACCTGGTTCTCGTTTTGGCGTGACACTAGATAAAATTCCTAGTGATTTGTTGGATTTGGTGGATGGACTTCATTTTCATACCCTTTGCGAGCAAGGTTCAGATGATTTAGAGACAACTTTGAAAGCAGTAGAAGCCCAGTTTGGTTCTTATTTGCATGAAGTAAAATGGCTCAACATGGGTGGAGGACACCACATCACAAGAGAAGACTATGATGTGGATTTGCTGATTTCTGAGATTAAGCGAATCCGAGAAACTTACAATCTTGAAGTTTATATCGAGCCGGGTGAAGCCATTGCTCTTAATGCTGGCTATTTGGCAACAGAGGTTTTGGATATTGTCGAAAATGGTATGGAAATCTTGATTTTAGACGCCTCTGCGACCTGCCATATGCCTGATGTACTTGAGATGCCTTATCGACCACCATTGAGAGCTGGCTATGAAGCACAAGAAAAAGCCCATACCTACAGACTTTCTTCTAATACCTGCCTTACGGGCGATGTGATTGGTGATTATAGCTTTGAAAATCCAGTCCAAATCGGAGACAGACTTTATTTTGAAGACATGGCCATTTATTCCTTTGTCAAAAACAATACCTTCAACGGTATTGGCCTCCCAAGCCTTTATATTATGGATGAAAATGGAGATTGTGACTTGGTCAAGGCTTTTGGTTATCAAGACTTTAAGGGGAGATTATCATGATGAACAGTCCCAAAAAATTAGGCTATCGTATGCCAGCAGAGTACGAACCACACCATGGTACCCTCATGATATGGCCGACACGACCAGGTTCATGGCCCTTTCAAGGTAAGGCAGCTAAAAAGGCTTTTAGCCAGATTATCAAAACCATAGCAGAAGGGGAAACAGTCTATCTCTTGGTGGAGCAAGACTATCTATCTGAAGCCCAAGACTACCTTGGAGATAGCGTTGTTTATTTAGACATTCCTACCAATGATGCCTGGGCGCGTGATACAGGTCCGACTATTCTCCTTAATGATAAAGGCCAGAAATTAGCCGTGAATTGGTCTTTCAATGCCTGGGGAGGAACCTATGATGGTCTGTATCAAGATTATGAAGCAGATGACCAAGTAGCCACTCGTTTTGCTGAGGCCTTGGAAATACCTGTTTACGATGCCAAGCCTTTTGTACTGGAAGGAGGAGCAATCCATAGCGATGGACAAGGAACGATTCTCGTGACTGAAAGTTGCTTGCTTAGTCCTGGTCGCAATCCTAACCTGACTAAAGAGGAAATCGAGAATACCTTATTAGACAGCCTTGGAGCTGAAAAAGTTATCTGGCTGCCTTATGGTATTTATCAGGACGAAACCAATGAACACGTTGACAATGTTGCTGCCTTTGTTGGTCCTGCTGAGCTTGTTTTGGCTTGGACAGATGATCAAAACGATCCCCAGTATGCTATGTCAAAAGCAGATCTCGAACTCTTAGAGCAAGAAACAGATGCAAAAGGTCGTCACTTCACCATTCATAAATTGCCTATACCTGCAGTTCGACAAGTTGTGACAGAAGAAGATCTTCCTGGTTATTCCTACGAAGAAGGAGAAGAAGAGCGATACGCAGGTGAAAGGCTTGCTGCTTCCTATGTCAATTTCTATATTGCCAACAAGTCTGTTTTAGTGCCACAGTTTCAGGATAAAAACGACCAAGTAGCCTTAGATATCCTCAGTAAGTGTTTCCCAGACCGTAAAGTTATCGGAATACCAGCCAGAGATATTCTCTTAGGTGGTGGAAATATTCACTGTATCACCCAACAAATCCCAGAATAGGAGAAAAAGATGAGAAATGTAAAAGTTTCAGCCATTCAGATGCAATGTGCCAAGGATGTGGAAACAAATATTCAAACAGCAGAGCGTTTAGTACGTCAGGCTGCAGAACAAGGCGCACAAATTATTCTTTTACCCGAATTGTTTGAACGTCCATACTTTTGTCAGGAACGTCAGTATGACTACTACCAGCATGCTCAATCTGTAGCAGAAAATACTGCCATTCAGCATTTTAAGGTGATTGCTAAGGAACTAGAAGTTGTTTTACCGATCAGTTTCTATGAAAAAGACGGCAATGTCTTGTATAACTCTATTGCTGTCATTGATGCAGATGGGGAAGTGCTGGGCGTTTATCGGAAAACCCACATACCAGATGACCATTATTATCAAGAAAAATTTTATTTCACACCTGGTAATACAGGTTTCAAGGTCTGGGATACTCGCTATGCCAAGATTGGGATCGGTATCTGTTGGGATCAATGGTTCCCTGAAACAGCGCGCTGTCTTGCATTGAATGGGGCTGAATTGCTCTTTTATCCTACAGCCATCGGTTCAGAGCCGATTTTAGATACGGATAGTTGTGGTCATTGGCAACGTACCATGCAAGGACACGCAGCAGCTAATATTGTTCCAGTCATTGCAGCCAATCGCTATGGCTTTGAAGAAGTCACTTCAAGTGAGGAAAATGGCGGACAGAGTTCCAGTCTTGACTTCTACGGTTCCTCCTTTATGACGGATGAAACAGGAGCTATTCTAGAACGAGCTGAAAGACAAGAAGAAGCTGTTCTGTTAGCAACTTATGACCTAGATAAGGGAGTAAGCGAACGCCTAAACTGGGGCTTGTTTCGAGATAGAAGACCCGAAATGTATCAACGCATTACGGACTAGTAGGGGAGAAATGAGAGATTCCTTCTGCTAGACTCGTTTTCACTAGCAACTATAAGGATACTAGGTCATCTAGCAAGTGGATTTTATATTTTAATCCTCTAAGGCTTTCTCGCGCTTTGATGCGAGGAGCTTTTCTGTTTAAGCTTTATCAATAAAACATGCTATAATAGTTGCAGAAAGGTTGGTGTTTATGGCTAGGATATTGGTTATTGAAGACAATAGTGACATTCAAGAAATTTTGCGAACACTTCTCACTGAGGAGCATGAGGTGATTCAAGCCTTTTCTGGTACAGAAGGAATCATGCGTTTTGACCAAGGTGGGATTGACCTCGTTTTGCTAGATATCATGCTTCCTGGAAAAAATGGGGATCAGGTTTTAAAAGCTATCAGGGAACAAAGCCAAACTCCAGTCATTATGCTAACGGCTTTGAGCGATAAAAAACTTATCAGCCAATACCTTTTAGACGGTGCCAATGATTACATAGTGAAACCTTTTGATTTGGATGAAGTCTTTGCAAGAGTTACTGTTCAGTTACGCCAAAGTGTAGAAAAACAGCCTATGGAAATAGAAAAAACTGAAAATCTGCCACAAAACTTGAAAAATATCCAGTTTGATGCAGAAAGTTTTGAAATCAAAAATAGCCAGGAAACGATTCGCCTTGCTAAGAAAGAATGTTTGATTCTCCAAACTCTCCTTAAACATCCTAAGAAAATTTTTACCAAGGAAGAACTTTATGAATTGGTCTGGGAGGATAGCTACCTACCTGGAGATAATACTCTCAATACGCATTTGAGTAATCTTCGTAAAAAATTAAACCAGCTTGACCCCAATCAAGAATATATTGAAACCATCTGGGGAGTTGGGGTAAGATTAAAAGGAGACAAGCAATGACCTACATGATAATCTTTGTTCTACTGGTACTCCTAATTATTTTATCGATTGCATTGATTCGCTACCATCTAGCACTTAAAAACTTGAGTCAACAGATTGAAGACAAGATTATCACGGGTAGTATGAAAAGAGTCGGGGTTAGCATTTTTTCCAAACATTTTTTACATCTCTACCAGCAAATTGAGAATCTATTTCAGGAAGTAGAGCAATCTCGATTGGTTATGAAAAGGGAAAAGCAGACTCTGGATATGGCCATCAGCAATATCGCCCATGATATTCGGACCCCTCTGACTATCGCGTCAGGCTACACCCAACAATTGATAAAATCTCCTGAAGACAAATCAGAAACCTTACAAAAAGTAGCCCAGCATCTTGATTTAGTTTCTAAACGTTTGGAGGCTCTCCTAGAATATCGTCGTTTGATGGAAGGAGCTGTCAAACCGAAACTGGAAGAAGTGGATTTTTCAGCTTTTATCACCAAAAAGACTCTGGCTTATTATGATGTTTTTCAGGCGGCAAATATCACGCTTGATTTTAAAGTTGAAGCTGGTTTAAAAATGAGGACTGATGAAGATTTACTGGATCGCATTTTACAAAATCTGCTTGGAAATGTCCTCAAACATGGCAAGGAAGAAGCACGTCTATCTTTGAGAAAGGAAAAGGAACAGCTTGTCTTAGAGATTGCAAACCTTGTTAAACAGCCCATCAAAAGAATAGAAAATCTCAGCAACCGTTTTTATTCTGAAAATCTATCTGATACGGAAGAATCCTCTGGTTTAGGCCTTTATATCACTGAGGAATTATGCCATCTTCTCGGTGCAGAGATGAAACTAAGCACAGATGGGCAGTGGTTGTCGGTTTTCATTTACTTTTAACGAAAAGAAACCTCCTCTGTAGGCTAGAGGAGGTCTTTTTTATAGACTTTTCTTTTTGAAAACTGCCAGTCCACTTAGATTAAAGATTACAATAACAGCTAAGGTAACTATAAGGGTATAGAAAATGGATTCACTATTAGCAGTCATAGCATAGGGAAAACGCAAGGATAAATATGGTAAAAATTTGATATCTGGAAAAATGATCATTGGCATAGAAAGGATGATAGAGCTGACCAAATATCCAATAAATACTGCAAGATAAGAATGAGTCAGGTAGAGAATAAAGGAAATAATGGAAAGCCAAGCGAGTAGGCATAGAAATTGAAGGAAAATCATTAAGAGGAGATTGGCAATAAAACCATCAGGCATCGTACCAAGTCCGTTCAGTAGAGTTGAGGGAACAAAAGCAATCACAAGGCTGGCGATGAGTTGCAAGAGAGCGATGCTTGCTAGTACAAAGGATTTAGCGAAGAAAAACTCTGTACGAGAAACGCCAACTGTCAAACTATTTTTATAAAGCTTGCCGATTAGATCGACCCCAAGAACTAAACATGTTAGAATAATGCAGAGAAAAACAAGGTTTGAATCATTGCTAGACGCATTGATAAGAGCTTGAATACCGTCCCAACCATGGGTTGAAATTTCTGGTTTTTCTGTCTGGATTGCCATCAGATGGCCTGTAGCCCCGATAGTGGCACCCAGTAGCAAGAGGACAAAGAGAATGAATTCTGTAATCCAGAATCCTTTGGAGCGGAAAAGACGGTAAAAGTCTGCTTGAATGGTATGTATCATGATTTTCCTCCTATTGGACCAATTGAGTGAAGTATTCTTCTAGGTTTTGACGGGCATAGTAAATCTCGTCAATGGCAACATCTGCCAAGGTTAATTCCTTGAGAATCTGTTTGACATCTTGTTCCTGACCAAAGATATGGATTTCATTTTCTGGATTAACAACCTTGAACTGGAGCTGGATTTGTTCTTTCAATACTTGACAAGCTTTCTCTTGATCAGCTGTCTTAAGAACAATGTAATCCTCACTTAGTGTTTCAAACTCAGCTTTGCTGATTTCACGGATAATCTTGCCTTGATCTAAAATACCAAAACGATTAGCTACGAGGTAGAGTTCTGACAAGATATGGCTAGAGATGAGAATGGTGATCCCTTTTTCTTGATTGAGCCGTTGAATCATTAGACGAAATTCTTTGATACCGATTGGGTCGAGACCGTTGATAGGTTCATCTAAGATTAGGAAGTCTGGTTTAGATAGAAGGGCAATGGCGATACCAAGTCTTTGTTTCATTCCTAGCGAGAAATCACGAAAGACTTTCTTACCTGTATCTGCCAAACCTACATAGTCCAGGGTTTCTCGAATGACTTGATCAGCATTTGGAATATGACGAATCATGCAGTAATATTTCAGGTTTTGATAGGCTGTTAAGTGATTATGAGCTACAGGTGATTCGATAACTGAACCTACTCGAGATAGGGCCTTGGTCCACTCATTTTCCGATTTACTAGAGAAGAGGGAAACTGTTCCTTTATCCGCAAAGAGTAGTTGCGTAATGATTTTTATCAAGGTGGTTTTCCCAGCTCCGTTCTTCCCGATAAGTCCATAAATATCTCCCTCTCTTATCGTTAGATGAAGATCCTGAAGGATAGCTTGTTTGTCGAAGTTTTTGGACAATCCATGAATGTCAAGTACTGTTTTCATGATTCTCTCCTTTTGATTTATTTTGTTAACTTTAGTATAAAGCATAGAAATCAAAGAAAGCTCAAGGATTTCTAAAGAGTTTCTAAAGTTTTAGGAATTCTTAAATATCAAAACCCAGTTGACATGAACTGGGCTTCTTAATTATAAAATATATTTCTCAATGGCACGCGCAACGCCGTCTTCTTCGTTGCTTGTTGTAACGTCATCAGCTAGGGATTTGACATAATCGCTGGCATTTCCCATTGCAATCCCAAGGCCTGCAAACTGGAGCATTTCGATATCGTTATTGGCATCACCCATGGCCATAATTTCTGATGGCTCAATCTTCAAAATCTCTGCTAGTCGAGAAAGAGCGGTAGCCTTTGTCGTACCAAGTGGCATAGCTTCATAAATGACAGGCTGCGAACGAACTCCACTGAATCGTTGACAGAGTTCTGTAGCAAAACGCTCTTCAAAATCGTCTGTTTGCTCCTCTGTACCTAAAAACATACCTTGGAACATACGATACTTGCCACTAGTTGCTTCCTCAAGGGAAATTTCAGTCAGGTCTGAGAAGACTAGGTCGGCATCATTTTGGATGACTTGATTGGGCTTGCCACCGAGGACAAAATAGTGTGTCTCGTCAAAAAGTGTCAACTGAACATCACTTTTTTCAGCTAGGTCATAGAGGTATTCAATGTCATCTGGACTGAGTTCTTGCCAATCAACCAGACTCCAATCACTGGTCTGGTGAGTTGAGCAACCGTTGTTAACAATCACATACTCATTCTGGAGATCAAGCCCCAGTTTTTTGTAGTAGGGGAGGACACCAAAAAGCGGGCGACCTGTACAGAGAACAAGTTTGACACCTTTTTCAATAGCTTGGTGAATAGCAGTAATGTGAGCTTGTGGGATTTCCTTGGCTTCATTGAGGAGGGTTCCGTCCATATCCAAGGCTAGTAGTTTAATCATAGGTCTTCCTTCTTTATCTTTTGGTATTATTATAGCATATTTTGGAGGAAAGGAGGAGGAATCTTCGGGCTAATCATGGTATAATAAAAGGTAATGAAAAATTCCAACGAGGCAGAGATGAAATTACTTTATACTGATATTCGGACTTCTTTGACTGAAATTCTAACCAGAGAGGCGGAGGAGCTAGTTGCTGCTGGCAAGCGGGTCTTCTACATCGCTCCAAACTCTCTTTCTTTTGAAAAGGAACGCGCCGTGCTGGAATGCTTATCCCAGCAGGCTTCTTTTGCGATTACCGTCACGCGCTTTGCGCAGATGGCTCGTTATCTGATTTTGAATGATTTGCCTGCCAAGACCAGTCTTGATGATATTGGTCTTGGGATGGCCTTTTATAAGTGCCTTGCGGAACTTGACCCCAAGGCCTTACGTGTTTATGGTGCTATTAAGCAAGATCCTCAGTTTATCCAGCAGTTGATTGAGCTGTATCACGAAATGACGACTGCTCAGATGAGTTTTTTAGACTTAGAGAGTTTGACGGATGAGGACAAACGGGCAGATTTACTCTTGATTTTTGAGAAAGTAACTGCCTATCTCAATCAAGGTCAGTTGGCCCAGGGAAGTCAGTTGTCCCATTTGATTGAAGCTATTGAGAATGACAAGGTAAGTAGTGATTTTACTCAAATCGCCCTGGTCATTGATGGATTTACCCGTTTTTCTGCCGAAGAAGAGCGGATTGTGGATTTACTTCATGGCAAAGGTGTTGAGATTGTCATCGGGGCTTATGCTAGTAAGAAAGCCTATGCCAGCCCTTTTAGCGAGGGTAATCTCTACCAAGCCAGTGTGGACTTTCTCCATCATCTAGCCTCTAAATATCAAACACCTGCTCAGGATTATTCTCAAACTCATGAGAAGATGGATAGTTTTGATAAGGCCTCTCGTTTGCTGGAGTCTTCTTATGACTTTTCAGAATTCACCTTGGATGTCGATGAGAAGGACCGTGACAACTTACAAATCTGGTCTTGCTTGACGCAAAAGGAGGAGTTGGAATTGGTAGCCCGTAGCATCCGTCAGAAATTACATGCCAATCCAGACCTGAGCTACAAGCATTTTCGTATTCTATTGGGAGATGTGGCTTCTTACCAGTTATCCCTTAAAACTATTTTTGACCAGTATCAGATTCCTTTCTATCTTGGTAGAAGCGAATCCATGGCGTACCACCCTTTAACTCAGTTTGTCGAGTCTATTTTAGCTTTGAAACGCTATCGTTTCCGTCAGGAGGATTTGATTAACCTTCTCAGAACTAGTTTGTATACCGACCTTAGTCAGCCTGATATTGACGCATTTGAGCAATATATCCGCTATCTTGGTATCAATGGCTTACCAGCCTTTCAGCAAACCTTCACCAAATCCCACCATGGAAAATTTGATTTGGAACGTTTAAATGCTCTTCGTCTGCGTATTTTATCCCCTCTTGAAACCCTATTTGCCAGTCGAAAACAGAAGGCTGAAAATCTCTTGCAAAAGTGGAATAGCTTTCTAAAAGAAGGTGCAGTTACCAAACAGTTGCAAGATTTGACAGCCACTATGGAAGCTCTTGAACAGGAAAGACAAACTGAAGTTTGGAAGGCATTCTGTCATGTTTTAGAACAATTTGCGACCGTTTTTGCTGGTTCACAAGTTAGTCTGGAGGACTTCCTAGCCTTGCTTCATTCTGGTATGAGCCTATCTCAATACCGTACCATTCCAGCGACAGTGAACACCGTTCTGGTGCAGAGTTACGATTTGATTGCTCCTCTGACAGCTGACTTTGTCTATGCCATTGGGCTGACTCAGGATCATTTGCCAAAAATTGCGCAAAACACCAGTCTATTGACAGATGAAGAGAGACAAAACTTAAACCAAGCGACTGAAGAGGGAGCGCAATTACTGATTGCCAGCAGTGAAAATCTCAAAAAAAATCGCTATACTATGCTTTCCTTGGTCAATTCTGCTCGTAAGCAGTTGGTCTTGTCGGCTCCAAGTCTGTTTAACGAAAGTGAAAGTAAGGAGTCAGCCTATCTTCAAGAGTTGGTTCATTTTGGATTTAGTCGGAAAGAGAAGAGAATGAATCACAAAGGGCTGTCTAAGGAAGATATGGGGTCATATCACAGTCTTTTGTCTAGTCTGGTTGCCTATCACCAGCAGGGCGAGATGAGTGAGACTGAGCAAGATTTGACCTTTATTAAGGTTCTAGCTCGTGTCATGGGTAAAAAACTAGACCAGCAAGGTTTGGAAAATCCAGCCCTCCCAACCAGTCCAAGCAGTAAGCAGTTGACCAAGGATACCTTACAGGCTCTCTATCCAGCTGACAAGGAATTTTACCTGTCTACCTCTGGTTTGACGGAGTTTTACCGTAACCAATACAGTTATTTCCTCCGTTATGTTTTAGGTTTGCAGGAAGAATTGCGCCTGCGTCCGGATGCTCGTAGTCATGGGAATTTCTTACACCGCATTTTTGAACGCGCCTTGCAGTTGCCTGACGAAGATTCCTTTGACCAACGTCTAGAACAAGCTATCCAAGAAACCAGTCGGGAACGGGAATTTGAAGCTATTTATCAAGAAAGTTTGGAATCCCAGTTTACCAAGGAAGTTTTGCTTGATGTTGCACGGACGACTGGACATATTCTCCGACACAATCCAGCCATCGAAACAATCAAAGAAGAGGCGAACTTCGGGGGTAAAGAGCAGGCCTTTATTCAATTGGACAATGGACGCAGTGTCTTTGTACGAGGTAAGGTGGACCGGATTGACCGTTTGAAAGCTGATGGAGCGATAGGGGTGGTAGACTACAAATCCAGTCTGACTCAGTTCCAGTTTCCTCATTTCTTTAATGGGCTTAATTCCCAGTTGCCAACCTATCTAGCTGCCTTAAAAAGAGAAGGGGAGCAGAACTTTTTTGGTGCTATGTACTTGGAAATGGCTGAGCCTGTTCAATCTCTGATAACCGTTAAAAGTCTTGCAGGAGCAGTATCAGAAGCCAGCAAGTCTATGAAATACCAAGGACTCTTTTTAGAAAAAGAAAGCAGTCATTTGGGTGAATTTTACAATAAAAATAAGGCCAATCAGCTGACGGATGAGGAATTTCAGCTCCTACTGGACTACAATGCCCATCTTTACAAGAAAGCAGCTGAGAAAATTTTAGAAGGTCAGTTCGCCATTAACCCTTATACTGAAAATGGCAGAAGTATTGCACCGTATGTTCAGCAACATCAAGCCATCACAGGATTTGAAGCCAATTACCACTTGGGCCAAGCCCGTTTTCTAGAAAAGTTGGACTTGGCTGACGGCAAGCGTCTTGTCGGAGAAAAACTCAAGCAAGCTTGGTTTGAAAAAATAAGAGAGGAGTTGAATCGATGAAGCCTATTCCCTTTTTAACTGAGGAGGAGATTCAAAAACTGCAAGAAGTAGAAGCAAATTCGAGCAAGGAACAAAAGAAAACTGCTGAGCAAATTGAAGCCATCTATACTTCTGGTCAGAATATCCTCGTTTCAGCATCAGCTGGTTCTGGCAAAACCTTTGTCATGGCAGAGCGTATTCTGGACCAATTAGCGCGTGGTGTGGAAATTTCTCAACTCTTTATCTCTACCTTTACCGTCAAGGCTGCCACAGAGCTTAAGGAACGTTTGGAGAAAAAAATCAGCCAACAAATCCAAGAAAGCGATAACGTTGACCTCAAACAACACTTGGGTCGCCAGTTGGCAGACCTACCCAACGCTGCCATTGGAACCATGGACTCTTTCACACAAAAATTCCTCGGCAAACATGGCTATCTACTTGATATTGCGCCTAATTTCCGTATTTTACAAAACCAAAGCGAGCAACTTCTTCTAAAAAACGAAGTCTTTCATGAGGTCTTTGAAGCCCATTACCAAGGTAAACAGAAAGAGATCTTTAGCCATTTGCTGAAAAACTTTGCTGGGCGAGGCAAGGATGAAAGGGGGCTGCGCCAGCAAGTCTATAAAATCTATGACTTTCTCCAATCCACCAGCAATCCTCAGAAATGGTTAAATGAATCTTTTCTCAAAGGCTTTGAGAAATCTGATTTTACCAGTGAAAAAGAAAAACTAACCGAGCAAATCCAGCAAGCCCTTTGGGATTTGGAAAGCTTTTTCCGTTATCATCTGGATAATGATGCCAAGGAGTTTTCAAAGGCTACCTATTTAGAAAATGTTCAGTTGATTCTGGATGAAATTGGCTCCTTAAATCAGGAGTCCGATAATCAGGATTTTCAAGTAGTGCTTGCGCGTGTTGTCGCAATTTCGAAAGAGAAAAATGGTCGAGCTCTGACTAATGCCAGTCGCAAGGCTGATTTGAAGCCACTGGCCGATGCCTACAACGAAGAGAGAAAGACCCAGTTTGCTAAACTAGGACAACTAGCAGACTGGATAACAATTCTCGACTATCAAGAACGTTATCATGGAGACACTTGGAAACTAGCTAAAACCTTCCAATCTTTTATGAGTGATTTTGTAGAGGCCTATCGTCAGCGTAAACGTCAGGAAAATGCCTTTGAATTCGCTGATATCAGCCATTACACCATTGAGATTTTAGAGAAATTCCCGCAAGTCCGTGAAGCTTATCAGGAACGTTTCCATGAAGTCATGGTAGACGAGTATCAGGATACCAACCATATTCAAGAACGGATGCTGGAATTGTTGTCTAATGGCCACAATCGCTTTATGGTGGGAGATATCAAGCAGTCCATCTACCGTTTCCGTCAGGCAGACCCGCAGATTTTCAATGAGAAATTCCAACGCTATGCGCAAAATCCCCAAGAAGGAAAGCTGATTCTCCTGAAGGAAAATTTCCGTAGTAGTTCAGAAGTGCTGTCAGCAACCAATGATGTTTTTGAGCGTCTTATGGACCAAGAAGTCGGTGAAATCAACTATGATAACATGCACCAACTTGTTTTTGCCAATACCAAACTGACTCCTAATACTGAGAACAAGGCAGAATTTCTTCTCTATGATAAGGATGACACAGGTGAGGAAGAAGAGAGCCAAGCAGAAACGAAATTAACTGGTGAAATGCGCTTAGTTATCAAGGAAATCCTTAAACTACATAAGGAACAAGGTGTTGCCTTTAAAGAAATCGTCCTTCTGACCTCCAGCCGCAGTCGTAATGACCAGATTCTTCTCGCCCTGTCTGAGTACGGAATTCCTGTCAAAACTGACGGAGAGCAAAACAATTATCTCCAATCCCTAGAAGTGCAAGTCATGCTAGACACCCTTCGCGTCATTCACAATCCTCTTCAAGACTATGCCTTGGTTGCCCTTATGAAGTCTCCTATGTTTGGCTTTGATGAGGACGAGTTAGCACGTTTTTCCCTTCAGAAAGCAGAGGATAAAGTCCACGAAAATCTCTATGAGAAACTAGTAAATGCTCAAAAACAGGTAAGTAGCCAAAAAGTCTTGATTCACTCAGCTCTAGCTGAGAAACTAAAGCAATTCATGGATATCTTGGCTTCTTGGCGCTTGTATGCCAAAACCCACTCCCTCTATGACCTGATTTGGAAGATTTACAACGACCGTTTTTACTACGATTATGTTGGGGCTTTGCCAAATGGTCCTGCTAGACAGGCCAATCTCTATGCCCTAGCACTGCGTGCTGATCAATTTGTAAAGATCAATTTCAAGGGCTTGTCCCGCTTTATCCGTATGATTAACCAAGTTTTAGAAGCCCAGCACGATTTGGCAAGCGTGGCTGTCGCACCGCCAAAAGATGCAGTAGAGCTCATGACCATCCACAAGAGTAAAGGGCTGGAGTTTCCTTACGTCTTTATTCTCAATATGGATCAAGATTTCAACAAGCAAGACAGCATGTCAGAAGTCATTCTCAGCCGTAAAAACGGTCTAGGTGTCAAGTATATTGCCAAGATGGATACAGGAGCAGTCGAAAATCACTATCCTAAAACCATCAAACTCTCCATTCCTAGTCTGACCTATAGGCAGAACGAAGAGGAATTACAGCTGGCAAGCTATTCAGAGCAAATGCGTCTGCTTTATGTTGCTATGACACGGGCTGAGAAAAAGCTCTATCTTGTCGGCAAGGGTTCTCGTGAAAAGCTGGAAGCCAAGGAATACCCAGCAGCTAAAAATGGAAAACTAAACAGCAACACTAGACTTCAAGCAAGGAATTTCCAAGACTGGATTTGGGCTATCAGCAAAGTGTTTGCAAAGGACAATCTCAACTTTAGTTATCGTTTTGTTGGAGAAGATAAGTTGACCAGAGAAGCTATCGGAGAGGTGGAAAACAAGAGCCCTTTACAAGATAGCTCCCAAACAGACAATCGTCAGTCAGAAACCATTAAAGAAGCTCTTGAAATGCTGAAAGAGGTGGAAGTTTATAATACTCTTCACCGCGCAGCCATTGAACTTCCTAGTGTTCAAACCCCAAGTCAAATCAAGAAATTCTACGAACCAGTTATGGATATGGAAGGTGTCGAGATTGCAGGTAAAGGTCAGTCAGTAGACAAGAAAATCAGCTTTGATTTGCCAGATTTTTCAACCAAAGAAAAGGTAACAGGAGCTGAAATTGGTAGTGCTACCCACGAACTCATGCAGAGAATTGACCTCAGCCAGCGACCAACGCTTGCTAGCCTGACAGAAACTCTCAAACAAGTTCAAACCAACCCAGCTGTCAGAGACAAGATTAATCTTGCGAAAATTCTTGCATTCTTTGACACAGAACTCGGTCAGGAAATTCTTGCTAATACCGACCATCTCTATCGAGAGCAACCTTTCTCCATGCTCAAACGAGACCAAAAGAGTCAGGAAGACTTTGTTGTCCGTGGTATCCTTGATGGCTATATTCTTTACGAAGACAAAATTGTTCTTTTCGACTATAAGACAGACCGCTATGATGAACCAAGTCAACTCATAGACCGTTATCGTGGTCAGTTAACCCTATACGGAGAGGCTTTATCTCGAGCCTATTCAATTGTAAATATTGAGAAATACTTGATTTTACTCGGTAAAGACGAGGTTCAAGTTGTAAAAGTATAATCTAGAAAGGAGACCTCATGACACTTCCAGTTAGAAAATCCCTGCATGATGCAGTTTTACAGGCTTCAAAAGCTGATACTTGGGAAAAAGCTACCAAGGAATGGAATGAAGTTTCCTTGATTTTTAATGGTATTGGTCGTAGCAATTGTGTCTGTGGAAATGCTATCAAATACGCCTACGAACTCTTTAACGGTATCACAGGCCAACGCCTCTTTCCCATCGGTAGCGACTGCGTCAGACACTTTCATCGATTGAACCTTGACCAGCAACTGGAAGAGGAAGAAAAACTGCTCAGAAAGGTTGAAAATCTAACCAGAAAAGCTCAGAAAAAGGAAAAAATCAAAGTCAATAAGAGTGACTTTGACGAGCGTCTTCTAAAATGGCTCTGGGAAAAAGGTGTTTTTAAACCCAATCGTGGCAATCAGTTCTCACCTGAGAAAGACTACCAGCTCTTCCTAGAAGTCTTTCAAGGAGGAAGTTGGACCAAGGCAGAGCCCAAGAAGAAGGCTCGGATGGAAGAAGTCCTTGAAAAGTGTATCAAACCCTTTTTACTTGGCAAATCAGATGACCGACTCTACCTTGTCAAGCTAGGAAAGGAAAAAATTGACTACGAACAGGAACTCCGTATCCAGGCAGAGAAAGAGCGCAAGAAGAGGGATAAAATCGCCAAGCAGTATGCAGACAATCTAGTTCTAGCCATGGGCCCAGCAGAACGTGCCTATCAAGATTACTTTGGCTTTACAGAAACCCTGACCCAAGAAGAACGCAAGTGGGAGAAAATACTTTTTGGTAAAAATAGGACAGAACGGGCTGTCAAGGCCAAACAATACCAAAAAGAGTTGGAAAAAGACCAACGAATTGCTAGTCAGGATCCAATTGAAAGAAAGCAGAAGCAGACCTGGCTCCTCAATTCCTATTTTCGTGAGCTTCCTGAAGAAAAATCCAGATTTGCTCGAGTCTTATTAGAATATCGAAAAAGTGGAGAAGTCCCCTTTTCAACTGAATACCTGTCAGATCATCTGCTCGACTTTTTCTATAAAATGAAAGCCTTTGAGTTTGAAATCGCACCAGAACAAGTTCGAGATTTTCTAAAAGAAAGCCTCCAGACAGACATTCTATCCTCAGCACAAGAAAGTTGGATAGAAGGAATTCTAACAAATTGCATAGTCCCATTTTTATCTCGAATACTCATCTAAAACTAAATATATAAGACATAGAATTTTATATAGGGTTAATATATAAATTAAGTAGATTTGAAATCAGTCTTCCTTTAAAAAGTAGCTATTACAAATAAAAGCTTATGCAAAAAAGAATAATTTATGATAGAATAGAGGATAAGAAAGAAAACGTTTTTACAATTTTTTCAATCCGAAGGAGATATATTATGGCTACTATTCAATGGTTTCCTGGTCACATGTCTAAAGCACGTCGACAGGTGCAGGAGAATTTAAAATTTGTTGATTTTGTGACGATTTTGGTTGATGCACGCTTACCTCTATCTAGTCAAAATCCTATGTTGACCAAAATTGTTGGTGACAAACCAAAACTCTTGATTTTAAATAAGGCAGACTTGGCTGACCCAGCAATGACCAAGGAATGGCGCCAGTATTTTGAATCACAAGGAATTCAGACGCTAGCTATCAACTCCAAGGAGCAAGTGACTGTAAAAATTGTAACAGATGCGGCCAAAAAACTCATGGCGGATAAGATAGCTCGCCAGAAAGAACGTGGGATTCAGATTGAAACCTTACGTACTATGATTATTGGGATTCCAAACGCTGGTAAATCAACTCTCATGAACCGTTTGGCTGGTAAGAAAATTGCCGTTGTCGGCAATAAACCAGGTGTTACCAAGGGGCAACAGTGGCTCAAAACCAACAAAGACCTTGAAATCCTAGACACACCAGGGATTCTCTGGCCTAAGTTCGAAGACGAAACCGTAGCTTTGAAACTAGCCCTAACAGGAGCAATTAAAGACCAGTTGCTTCCTATGGATGAAGTGACCATTTTTGGTCTCAATTATTTCAAAAAACATTATCCAGAAAAGCTAGCTGAACGCTTCAAACAAATGAAGATAGAAGAAGAAGCACCTGTTATTATTATGGAGATGACACGTGCCCTCGGTTTCCGAGATGATTACGACCGTTTTTATAGTCTCTTCGTCAAGGAAGTCCGCGACGGCAAACTCGGTAACTATACCTTAGATACATTGGAAGACCTCGATGGCGACGATTAAAGAAATCAAAGAACTCCTTACTACTGTCAAGGACCTTGATAGCCCTATTTTTTTAGAGCTTGAAAAGGATAATCGCTCAGGAGTTCAAAAAGAAATCAGCAAGCGTAAAAAAAACATTCAAGCTGAATTAGATGAAAATTTGCGCTTGGAATCCATGCTTTCCTATGAAAAAGAACTTTATAAGCAAGGATTGATCTTAATTGCTGGTGTTGATGAGGTCGGCCGTGGTCCTCTTGCTGGGCCAGTAGTCGCTGCAGCCGTCATCTTACCTAAAAATTGTAAGATTAGAGGTCTCAACGACAGCAAGAAAATTCCTAAAAAGAAACACATGGAGATTTTCCAAGCCGTTCAGAATCAAGCTTTGTCAATCGGTATTGGTATCATGGATAATAGAGTCATCGACCAAGTCAATATCTATGAAGCAACCAAACTGGCCATGCAGGAAGCAATCTCTCAGCTCAGGCCTCAACCAGAACACCTTTTGATAGATGCCATGAAGTTGGAGTTGCCAATTTCACAAACCTCCATCATCAAGGGTGATGCAAATTCCCTTTCAATTGCAGCGGCTTCTATAGTAGCCAAGGTGACACGTGATGAATTGATGAAGGAATACGATCAGCAGTTCCCTGGCTATGACTTTACTGCTAATGCAGGATATGGAACAGCTAAACACCTAGAAGGACTTGAAAAACTAGGAGTTACCCCAATTCACCGAACCAGCTTTGAACCCGTTAAATCACTGGTTTTAGGAGAAAAAGAAAGTTAAGTTAGAAGGAATGATTATGGAGGAACAGTCAGAAACACTCAGCTCCAAGAAAGAATTTGCCTTTGCCTCAAGTACTATATTATCCCAAGTTGGACGAGGAATCATCGTCGGTCTTGTCGTTGGAATTATCGTTGGATCCTTTCGTTTCTTAATCGAAAAAGGCTTCCACCTGATACAAGGACTTTATCAAGATCAAGCGCACCTAGTGCGCAATCTTTTTGCACTGGTTTTATTTTACTTACTCATCTGCTGGCTCAGTGTGAAATTAACTCGGTCAGAAAAAGACATCAAAGGTTCAGGAATTCCTCAAGTCGAAGCCGAATTAAAGGGACTCATGACCCTCAACTGGTGGGGCGTACTTTGGAAAAAATATATTCTAGGAATTTTGGCTATTGCTAGTGGCCTTATGCTGGGGCGTGAAGGACCAAGTATTCAACTAGGAGCAGTCGGTGGTAAAGGAATTGCCAAATGGCTCAAATCCAGTCCAGTAGAGGAACGCTCCTTGATTGCTAGTGGAGCTGCCGCTGGTCTAGCTGCAGCCTTTAATGCACCGATTGCAGGACTTCTCTTTGTGGTAGAAGAAGTTTATCACCATTTTTCACGCTTTTTCTGGGTATCTACTCTCGCAGCTAGTCTCGTAGCAAACTTTATCTCACTGCTCATATTTGGCCTAACCCCCGTACTGGATATGCCAGACAACATCCCACTCATGACCCTAGATCAGTATTGGATATATCTCCTCATGGGAATTTTTCTCGGGCTTTCCGGTTTTCTCTATGAGAAATCTGTACTCAATGTTGGTAAAGTTTATGATTGGATTGGTCAAAAAATCCGTTTGGATAGAGCTTATTATCCGATTCTTGCCTTCATCCTCATCATACCAGTCGGAATCTTCTTACCCCAAATCCTTGGTGGTGGAAATCAGCTGGTTCTTTCCTTAACTGAGCAAGATTTTACTTTCCAAGTTCTATTAGTTTACTTTTTGATTCGCTTTGTTTGGAGCATGATTAGTTATGGAAGTGGCCTTCCAGGAGGAATTTTCCTACCAATTTTGGCACTTGGTTCCTTGCTTGGTGCCCTAGTTGGTGTCATTTGTGTCAATCTTGGACTTGTCAGTCAAGAGCAATTCCCTATATTTGTCATTCTAGGAATGAGTGGTTATTTTGGAGCAATATCCAAGGCTCCCTTAACTGCTATGATACTTGTGACTGAGATGGTAGGAGATATTCGTAATCTCATGCCACTTGGCTTAGTAACCCTAGTCGCCTACATCATCATGGATCTACTCAAGGGTGCACCAGTCTATGAAGCTATGTTGGAAAAAATGCTGCCTGAAGAAGCGACAGATGAAGGAGAAGTCACTCTCATTGAAATCCCTGTTTCAGATAAAATAGCAGGAAAACAAGTTCACGAACTCAACTTACCACATAACGTACTCATCACCACCCAAGTCCATAATGGCAAGAGCCAAACCGTTAACGGCTCAACCAGAATGTATCTCGGAGATATGATTCACCTAGTTATTCCAAAAAGTGAAATTGGGAAAGTCAAAGATTTGTTATTGTAGAAGTTTTTACATAATTTATGTTATGTTAAAACGAATTTCTTAATTAAATACACTAGAAAACCGATTCTCAGCAATGAGGTCGGTTTTTTCTTGTTAGAAATATTATAATATATTATAAAAAATGATTAAATTATTCTAGGTTATAGTATAATGAGAAAAGGAGGAAAGCTTAAATGAGTAATACTGGCATCAAAAAAAGTCATAAATGGCTTCTAATCGTTGTGTCACTCGCAATCATCACAGCAGGAGGTGTTTTTATGTTTTCTATGTTAGGGAGATCCCAAGAAGAGCGTCGGAATAGAGAGTATGAAGTTAGTTTGGTGAATGCTTTAAAGAATTCATATGAAGGGATTGAGGAGATAACAATTACGAACCCCTCGTACAGCTCAATTCCTTCAGAGGCTTGGGGGGCTGATGTGAAACTAAAATTTTTTGATGGAACATCTAAGGAACATGTTTTAGCTTTTGATATAAACTCGAATAAAATTAGGATCGGTGTATATAATAACGAAGATGAAGAATTTCAACATTTTCTAAATTCTAGACGAGGTTCTACTAAGTCAAAAGTTAAAGTTAAATATTCGAATGGTTCAGAAGGGGACCTATGATGAATAAATACATGTATACAGATAAACAACTTAATAAATTTAATCAAGGTCCGAATGTTTACAGTGTTAATACTTAGTTCGTACAACGTAAAGAAAATCGAACAAATATTGTTACTGCTAAATCAGATAACGAGTTAAAACAAGGTGAAATTAACACCATAACCACCTCCGATAATCAAGAATTCCGTGGTGTCGCCACTAAGTCTGACATTGAAACAGATTTTGATGGACTGGCGGTTTCACCTATTGTGAACGGCAAACCAGATTATAAAAATGTAGCCGTGATTGCTGCTGGAACCGATCCTGGGAGTCCTACTATGATTGACAGATGTAAAATAACTTTTTCTTATTATAGTGTAATATAGACTAATCTTTCTTATAGTATAATAAAAAGGAGAAAAGCTTAAATGAACAATTCCAGCAATAAAAAGAGTCATAAAAGGTTACTAATCGTTTTGTTACTCGCAATCATCACAGCAGGAGGTGTTTTTATGTTTAGCATGTTAGGGAAATCTCAAGAAGAACGTCGGAATAGAGAGTACGAAGTTAGTTTGGTAAATGCTTTAAAAAATTCTTATGACGGGATAGAAGAGATCAAGATTATGAATCCTGATTATACAAACCCACCAGGGTCATGGTCTTGTGATGTAGAAATCAAGTTCAAAGATGAAAGAAAAATTAAGTATGGGATTGGATATTCTTTAGACACTGAGGAAATAACTGATGCTTCGTTGGAATGGGAAGGAAGAATAAAAGATAGACAATTTTTGAATGAAAACAAGGGTAAAACCACTTCGAAAATCAGGGTAACTTATTCTGATAACGACGAAGGAGAGCAATAATGACATTTAATTATACAGATAAACAGCTTAATAATTTAAATAGAGATAATGGGGTTTACAGTGTGAATTCAGAGTTTGCTAGACGAAAATATAAAAAGCTTGTTGTTAATAAACCCGATTCTGAATTAGCTAGCTATGAAACCAACACTATAACTACCTCCGATGGTCAAGAATTCCGTGTCATTGCGACTAAGTCTGACATTGAAACAGGTTTTGATGGACTGGCAGTTGCGCCGGTTGTCAACGGCGAACCAGATTATAAAAATGTAGCCGTGATTGCTGCTGGAACCGACCCTGGGAGTCCTACTATGATTGACAGATGTAAAATAACTTTTTCTTATTATAGTGTAATATAGGCTAATCGTATAGTATAATAAGAAAAAGGAGAACAACTTAAATGAATAATTCCAGCATTAAAAAAAGTCATAAATGGATATTAATCGTTGTGTCACTCGCAATCATCACAGCAGGAGGTGTTTTTATGTTTAGCATGTTTGGGAAATCCCAAGAAGAGCGTCGAAATAGAGAATATGAAGTTAGTTTGGTGAATGCTTTAAAGAATTCCTATGAAGGGATTGAGGAGATTAAAATTTCCAATCCAGAATATACAACCCCTCCGGGCGACTGGTCTTGTGATGTAAATATTCTATTTTCAGATAAAGTAAAAATAGAATATCGTGTAGGCCACTCTTTAAATGAAGTTGAAAATTATAATGGTTTTGTTAATGGAAAAACAAATAAAGAAATAAATGACCAGTGGGAAATATTGAATTCTCATAAAGGGAAAACAACATCTTTAGTTACTATATATTATTCGGATAACGAAAAAGGAGAACAGTAGTGGTTTTCACTTATACAGATAAACAACTTAATGAATTAAATCAAGGGAAAAATGTTTATAGTTCCAATCCAGAATATGCCAAGCGAAAGGGTTACAAAATTGTTACTCCTTCGCCTAAAAATAAAGGTGAAACAAACACCATAATATCCGATAGTCAAGAATTCCGTGTTGTCGCCACTAAGTCTGACTCAGGAACAGGTTTTGATGGTTTGGCGGTAGCTCCTATAGCCAATGGCAAACCGGATTATAAAAGTATAGCCGTGATTGCTGCAGGAACAGATCCTTGGAGCCCTACTGAGATTGATAAATCTGAAATAACTTTTCCTTATTATAGTGTAATATAGACTAATCTTTCTTATAGTATAATAAGAAAAAGGAGAAAAGCTTAAATGAGTAATTCTGGCATCAAAAAAAGTCATAAAAGGTTACTAATATTTTTGTCAATCGCAATTATCACAGCAGGAGGTGTTTTTATGTTTTCTATGTTAGGGAAATCCCAAGAAGAGCGTCGAAATAGAGAATATGAAGTTAGTTTGGTTGAAACCTTAAAAGATAGTTATGAGGGTATTGAAAAAATTAGTTTTTCTAATGCTAACTACACAAACCCACCAGGAAGTTGGACTTGCGTAGTTGAACTATTTTTTAATGAGAAAAGTATAAAATATAAAATTAATTATTCGAAAAAAGATAAACGTATTTCTGACATATCTTTAGAGAGAGAGAACAGAAAAGAGGATCGAGATTTTTTGAATAGTCACTTGGGAAAGACAAATAAACTCACAAAAGTTGTTTATTCAGACGGTTCAGAAGGAGAATATTAATGGTGTATAGTTATACTGATAAACAACTTAATGAATTAAATCAAGGGAAAAATGTTTATAGTGTAAATTCTGAGTATGCTGAAAGGGAAGTTGAAAAGAAGGTTGTATCCAAAACAGATGATAAGTTATTTTCGGATGAAACCAACACCATAACCACTTCTGATGGTCAAGAATTCCGTGTCGTTGTCACTAAGTTTGACCTAGGAACAGGTTTTGATGTTTTGGCGGTAGCTCCTATGGTCAACGGCGAACCAAATTATAAAAATGTAGCTGTGATTGCTGCAGGGACGGATCAAGAGAGTCCTACTAAGACTGACAGATGTAAAACAACTTTTTCTTATTATAGTGTAATATAGACTAATCTTATAGTATAATAAGAAAAAGGAGAAAAGCTTAAATGAATAATTCCAGCAATAAAAAAAGTCATAAAAGGCTGCTAATCGTTGTATCACTCGCAACCATCACAGCAGGAGGTGTTTTTATGTTTAGTATGTTAGGGAAGTCTCAAGAGGAACGTCGAAATAGAGAGTACGAAGTCAGTTTGGTAAATTCCTTAAAGAATTCCTACCAAGGGATTAAGGAGATTAAGATTTCCAATCCAAACTACACAAACCCTCCAGGTTCATGGTCTTGTGATGTAGAAATCAAATTTAATGATGAAAGAAAAACTAACTATAGGATAGGTCATGGACTTAATGATAAAAAGAATTATCAAGGATCATTGACCAATGAGAAAAGGCAATTCCTTAACAATTACAAAGGCGTGACTGACTTAAAAGTAATTGTTACATATTCAGATAATAGCACAGGAGAACAATGATGACATTTTCCTATACAGATGAGCAGTTAAACAATTTGAATCAAGATTATGCTGTATATAGTGTAAATCTTGAGTTCGCTAAGCGTAACGGTAGGACTTATGTCAATTCAAATCTCATTGAAAATACATCTCCTGATGATTTAGAAAAAACCAACACCATAACCACCTCTGACGGACAAGAATTCCGTGTTGTTGCCACTAAGTCTGACACTGAAACAGGTTTTGATGGGCTGGCAGTTGCACCAATTGTCAATGGCGAACCAGATTATAAAAATGTAGCCGTGATTGCTGCTGGAACGGACCCTGATAGTCCGGTGAATAAACAAGGTCCTTTTACACGCGATGTCTATAGTGCTATAGTTGCTAGACAAACTTATTTATCTCCACAATATAAGGTTGCTGACCAATTCGTAAAAGAAATTATGGAAGATTCCAGATATGAAGTTAGTCAACTATCCGGTTATTCACAAGGATCCTACATGCTGAAAGTAGGGGCTAAATACCACATCCCTACGACTACCTTCAATGCTTGGTTTAAATACGGTGCACTCACACTGGAAGAAAAAGAATTTATCGAAAATAATCCTGCTATGTTTATAGATTACCGTAGAAAACATGATGATGTAGTACGTTGGAATGACTCTAATCACCCAGAAAGGTACACCAGTCCGATTGATATTACAAATTCTATGCCTAACACGATTCATTGGCTTGATGGGACAAGTCACAAAATTGGTGACTGGGAGTTTGATCCTGTAACTGGTCAAGTTATAGATGCTAAAGGTGGAAAACCCTTAATTAGTGGTGTTTATCGGGCTTATGCCAACAGTCTCCGAGGAATGGCTCATTACAAGGACTTGAAGTCAAAATGGTCATCAGGTGGCATTAGTAGCTCTGAGGAAATATACTTAGATGCAGCTCAAGGTTCTATCTTATCATCATCTATGGCTACAGCAGCAAGAACTGGAGCTGATGAAGTGAGCGCCTTAGCCAAGATTGCTAACCAAGAATTACAAGAAATTTGGTCAAAAATCGATTTTACAAGCTACACAGCCTTGGCTCCCTATGAAGTTGAAATTCTTTTTGCTAGCCAAGGTATCACTCAAGCACAGTTTATCGATACTTTTCAGGCAGAAACGGATCAAATAGTCGCTAAGATGAATGCTCCCGCCCAAGCATTTGAACAGTTAGATAAACAATTACAGGAAGTCATCGAAAAAACAGTGGCAACAGACACACAATTTGCTAAGGAGTTCAGACAATGGAAAGCAGAGATGTAAAATGGGATGCCATTAGACAAAAAGAGAGGGAAATTCTTAACCTCGAAGAACAATACTATCTGGAAAAGAAAAAGTTAGAGAAAAAGACACTAGAATTAGAGGAACGTTCTGTAAGATTGGAAAGGATCATGAACGAAGAAGCTGATAAAATGTGCCTAGTATTAAGAAAGTTTTCATCACCAGCTGATTGTGTTAGAGAGTACTTCACAGACATAGAAAATTTGAGATATCATTCTAACCAAGTCTATAGAACTAATGAAATAAAACTGGAAGAAGAAAAAGAAAAAATAGATAAAGAATTTCGACAAAGAAAAAATATCTTAGATGAAGAATATCAAAAACTAAGGAGAAATTATGCAAGCACCAATGAATGAGTACTATACTGATGAAGAATACCAATACGCTCTAAAACAAATGTATCGCATGATGGAAAGAAATCGTATTCTGGCACAATGCCAATTGGCAAAGACCGCTAAAAATCAAATAAAAGAAAGATTTGACCAAAAATCGAAAACAATTGCAAGAGATACTAAAGCAACAATAACAAGTATTAACAGCCAAATGGACACTGCAATACAAGGAAAAGTCCGCAAAAGTCTTGAAACAAAAATACCTAATATGTTAGTCAAGTATGATGATATATAAAGAAGAATTTTTCGTATGGTTATATAGTTTTCTTTGCATCTGTGTCCTCTATAACATCTTTCCGAAAAACTACAATTTTCTTGAAAAATATATAAGTCTATGCTATACTACTAGTAGACTTATTTATGGAGAAAATACATGAAACGCGAGATTTTACTGGAACGAATCGACAAACTAAAACAAATCATGCCCTGGTATGTTCTGGAATACTACCAATCTAAGCTTGCTGTCCCCTATAGTTTTACAACCTTGTACGAATACCTCAAGGAATATGATCGATTTTTCAGCTGGGTTTTAGAGTCTGGTATCTCAAACGCCGATAAAATATCTAATATTTCTTTATCTGTCTTGGAAAATATGTCTAAGAAAGACATGGAATCCTTTATCCTTTACTTACGTGAACGTCCTTTGCTGAATGCTAATACAACCAAGCAAGGAGTTTCTCAGACAACCATCAATCGGACTTTGTCAGCACTTTCTAGTCTTTATAAGTATCTGGCCGAGGAGGTTGAAAACGATCAGGGGGAACCTTATTTCTATCGTAATGTAATGAAGAAAGTTTCAACAAAGAAAAAGAAAGAAACACTTGCTGCCAGAGCTGAAAACATCAAGCAAAAACTCTTTCTTGGTGATGAAACAGAAGGTTTTCTTACTTATATTGATCAAGAGTATCCACAACAACTTTCAAATCGTGCCCTATCTTCATTTAATAAAAATAAAGAACGTGATTTGGCTATCATTGCCCTTCTCTTGGCGTCTGGCGTCCGCTTATCTGAAGCTGTTAATCTGGATATAAGGGATCTCAATCTCAAAATGATGGTTATCGATGTCACTCGAAAAGGTGGCAAACGTGACTCGGTCAATGTCGCTGCTTTTGCTAAGCCTTATTTAGAGAATTATCTTGCTATTCGAAATCAACGCTATAAGACAGAAAAAACAGATACAGCCCTTTTTTTGACTCTCTACAGAGGTGTTCCCAATCGTATCGATGCTTCCAGCGTTGAGAAAATGGTTGCTAAGTACTCTGAGGACTTCAAAGTCCGTGTAACACCCCATAAACTACGACATACCCTAGCAACCAGGCTCTATGATGCCACTAAATCGCAAGTTTTAGTCAGTCACCAGCTAGGACATGCCAGCACACAAGTCACTGACCTCTACACCCATATCGTTAATGATGAACAAAAGAATGCTCTAGATAGTTTATAATTTTACGTATTTTAAATTATGTAAATACATATCAAAAAAAGAAGCTGGTCCTACAACCAACTTCTTTTTGTTTTATCCAACTACCGCTTCAGCGATTTCTTCACGGCTAATACCAGCGAAGTAGCGTGTGATATCAATGGTTTCTAGCGCCTTAAGGACATCTTCGCGTTCGTATTTCACTCCACGAAGGACATCTTCTACTGCAGCAACGTCTTCAATACCAAAGAAGTCACCGTAAATCTTAATGTCTTGGATTTTTGATTCGAGAACATTAGCAAAGACTTCCACCTTACCACTAGTGAATTTTGTTCCACGACGGATGTTAAATTCAGGTGATTTACCATAGTTCCAGTCCCAAGTACCAAACTTAGTATCTTTGATACGGTTAATTTCAGCCAATTCTTCCTCAGAAAAAACGTATTCAGTCATCTCTGGGTACTCTTTTTTCATGTATTCCAAGAGTAAATCACGGAATTCTTCGACTGTGATTTTTTCTGGTAATTCATTGATAATATTGGTCACACGAGCACGAACAGATTTCACACCTTTTGATTCAAATTTATCTTTTGAAACCTTGAGGGCATTAGCAAGGACTGACAAATCAACGTCAAAGAGCAAGCAACCATGGTGCATGATACGGCCATTGATATAGGCTTGGGCATTACCACAGAATTTCTTACCGTCGATTTCTAAGTCGTTACGACCTGTGAACTCAGCTTTAACCCCAAGTTGAGCCAAAGTATTGATAACTGGAGTTGAGAAGCTCTTAAAGTCAAAAGCCTTGTTTTCATCTTCTTTTGAAATGATCGTGTAGTTGAGGTTATTTAAATCGTGGTAAACAGCTCCACCACCGCTAATACGGCGGACCACCTCAATACCATTTTCTCGAACATAATCACGGTTGATTTCTTCGATGGTATTCTGGTGACGACCAACAATGATAGATGGCTTGTTAATCCAAAGTAGGAAGATTTGATCCTCATCCAAAAGGTGTTTAAAGGCATATTCTTCCAAGGCGATATTAAAAGCGGTGTCGTTTGAATGATTGATAATGTATTTCATGAGATACCTTCTTATACGATAGAGACTGGAAAGATATTTTCCAGTCTATTCTATCTTTCTTTTATTTTTTCTTAGGTGAATGGATGGCCATTCCTAAAACATCCGCAAATGCTTCGTACATCACTTCAGAGTAGGTAGGGTGACCGTGGATAGTCTTCAGCATTTCTTCAACAGTAATTTCCATTTCGATAATGCTTGATGCCTCGTTAATCAATTCTGCAGCTGCAGGACCGATGATATGAACACCAAGGATTTCCCCGTATTTCTTATCAGCGATGACTTTAACAAAACCTTGAGCTGCATCCGATGCAATAGCACGACCGTTAGCAGCAAAGTTGAACTTACCGATGGCAATATCGTACTTCTCACGAGCTTGTTCTTCTGTCAAACCTACTGCTGCAACTTCAGGGAGAGTGTAGATAGCTGCAGGAGTCAAATTCAACTTGGCAACAGCATGATTTCCTTTAAGGGCATTTTCAGCAGCAACTTCACCCATACGGAAAGCTGCGTGAGCCAACATCTTCGTACCGTTGATGTCACCTGGTGCGTAAATACCTGGAACAGAAGTTTCCATGTATTCGTTGACCTTGATACGACCACGATCCAATTCAAACTCAACATCGCCAATACCTTCAAGATCCGGCACACGACCGATTGAAAGAAGAGCTTTATTTGCAATGATATCGTCTTTTCCTTCAACCTTGATACGAAGTTGACCATTTTCCTCGATGATTTCTTGCAGTTTAGTACCAGTTAAGATGGTCATTCCTTTACGCTCAAGGATCAAGCGAAGGTTCTTAGACACTTCTGCATCCATAGCTGGGACGATACGGTCCATCATTTCGATGACAGTCACTTTTGAGCCAAATGTCATGAAGGCCTGACCAAGTTCGATACCGACAACTCCACCACCGATGATAACAAGACTTTCTGGAACTTCGTTCATTTCGAGAATGTCATCACTGGTCATCACAAGTGAAGATTCCATACCAGGGACGTTGATCTTGCTGACTTTTGAACCACCAGCAAGGATGATTTTCTTGGTTTCAAGCAATTCAGAACCATTTACCAAGACATTCTTGTCTTTAGTAATAGTACCGATACCCTTATGCACAGTAACTCCGTAGCTACGAAGAAGTCCTGCAACACCACCAACAAGAGTATTAACAACTTTAGACTTGGTTTCAAGGAGTTTGTCCATATCTACAGTGAAGTTTGGATTTTCGATGACGATACCACGGTTTGCTGCGTGACCGATGTTTTCGATGATTTCAGCGTTGTGAAGGTATGTTTTAGTTGGGATACATCCACGGTTCAAGCAGGTTCCGCCGAGTTCAGATTTCTCAACAAGGGCAACCTTACCACCGAGTTGGGCAGCTTTAATGGCTGCAACATAACCAGCAGGACCTCCACCAATCACAACGATATCAAAAGCATCATCGCTCTTACCATCATCGTTTGAGGCACTTGCTGCAGGTGCTGGGCTAGCTTCTGGCGCTACGGCTCCAGCTGTTGGGATATTTTCTCCTTCTTCGCCAATGTAACCGATAACTTCCGTTACAGGGACTGTTTCACCGTCCCCTTTAAGGATAGCAATCAAGTACCCATCTTCTTCGGCTTCCAATTCCATGCTGACTTTATCAGTCATGATTTCCAAAAGGATTTCTCCTTCTTTTACAAATTCTCCGACTTTTTTATTCCATTGGACGATTTGTCCTTCTGTCATATCCACGCCGGCTTTTGGCATAATTACTTCTAAGGCCATGTCTTCCTTCCTTTATCTATATCTTAAAAATGAATACTCTTGCTCTTAAATCAACATTGAGATTGGATTTTCAATCAATTCTTTCAAGTCCTTCATAAACTTAGCACCAGCCATACCATCTACGACACGGTGGTCAATGGTTAATCCTAGGCTCATGATAGGGCGAATCACAATTTCACCATTGACGACAACTGGCTTCTCAATTGTCGAACTGACACCAAGGATAGCTGAGTTTGGTTGGTTAATGATAGGACCAAAGGACTGAACGCCAAACATTCCCAAGTTACTGATTGTGAATGTTGAATTTTGAAGTTCACTTGGAGCCAATTTGCCATCCAAGGTACGGCCAATCACATCCTTGAAGGCTACAACCAGTTCTGAAAGACTCATCTTCTCCGCATTGTACACAACAGGTGTCATCAGTCCATTATCCATCCCAACTGCCATCGCAAGATTGACATAGTTGTGAGTGATAATGGTCTTGCCATCTTCTGTCAATGAAGCGTTGATGTATGGGTGTTTCATAAGAGTCTTAACAACTGCAAGTGAAAGAAGGTCTGTTACAGTAGTCTTCTTCCCAGTTGCTTCCATGATTGGTTCAAGCACCTTCTTACGAAGAGCCAACATTTCAGTCATATCAACTTCATAGTTGAGCGTGAAGGTTGGCGCAGTTAGGTAAGATTCAACCATGCGTTGGGCAATAACCTTACGCATTGGTGTCATTGGAATACGCTCGATTTCACCGTATGGTGTTACGTTATCAGGGACTTCTTCCACTTTTTCAATCTGAGCAGGAGACTTGATGCTATCGTTTTCGATATTTTCAGGAAGCAGGGCCAAAACATCCTTCTTCATGATTTTACCACGATGACCGGTTCCTTGGATTTCCTGCCAAGCAATGTTATGTTCGAGGGCAATTCGTTTTGCAAGTGGCGAAATGCGAACCACGTTTGTGTCTTTATAAGTTTCCACGTCTTCTTTGTGGACACGACCGTTTACACCTGAGCCAGAAATGTCGTAGAGGTTGATCCCTAGATCATCCGCCAACTTTCTAGCTGCAGGAGTCGCTCTTAGCTTGTCATCAGCCATGACCTCTCCAATTCTATACTAAGATATTAAGGACGAAGAGGGCAATGAAAAAATAGGAGATTGACGATGTGTTCGATGAACACAAGGAAATCTATCTTTTTTTCGAAGACCTCCGTCCGAATTCAATTAAATGATACAAAGGGCGTTAAAAGCGACTGAAAAATAGGAAATCGACGATGGCTTCGATGAAGCCAAGGAGATTTATCTTTTTTCCGAGCTTTTAGCCCGTGCTCTAATCTAAGATATTAATGACGAAGAGCTTTGCACCTAAAAGATACAAAGTTTCTCGTCAGCTTTATTTTTTACATAACTTGTTTTATGTAAACTTATTCTTTATTATAAGTTTTTCGGATGGCATCATTGATGCTTTCAACTGTTGGAATCATTGCATTTTCTAGGTTTTGCGCGTAAGGCATCGGCACATCTTCTCCTGCACAACGACGAATTGGTGCATCTAGATAGTCAAATGCTTCAGATTCTGAAATAATAGCTGAAATCTCTCCGATATAGCCGCTTGTTTTATGGGCATCGTTAACCAGAACAACTTTACCAGTCTTCTTAACTGAGTTAATGATGATCTCCTTATCAAGCGGAACAAGGGTGCGTGGGTCAACAATCTCAACAGAAATTCCTTCTTCTGCTAATTCTTCAGCTGCTTGAACCACACGGCGAAGCATTTTTCCATAAGTAACAACTGTTACATCCGTACCTTCACGTTTGATTTCCCCAACTCCAAGTGGAATCGTATAGTCTGGATCAACTGGTACTTCCCCCTTTTGGTTAAATTCTGACTTGTACTCAAGGATAATAACAGGGTTGTTATCACGGATAGAAGACTTAAGCAGTCCTTTCATGTCCGCAGGCGTACCTGGTGCTACAACCTTAAGTCCTGGGATATGAGTGAACCAAGACTCTAGAGATTGTGAATGCTGGGCTGCAGAACCAACTCCGTTACCAGCTGCACAACGAACAGTCATTGGAACCTGACCTTTCCCACCAAACATATAGCGTGTTTTAGCTGCTTGGTTTACGATATTGTCCATGGCAATGACCGAGAAGTCCATAAAGGTCATATCGACGATTGGACGAAGTCCTGTCATGGCTGCTCCTGCTGCTGCTCCAGAGATGGCAGCTTCAGAAATCGGACAGTCACGAACACGTTCTGGACCAAATTCTTCAAGCATTCCGACAGAAGTACCGAAGTCTCCTCCGAAGACACCGACGTCTTCTCCCATCAAGAACACATTTTCATCGCGACGCATTTCCTCAGACATAGCAAGGATAATGGTGTCACGGAAGGACATTGTTTTTGTTTCCATTTTATCTCTTTCTCCTTAGTCTGCGTAAATATCTTCAAATGCTGATTCAAGCGGTGGGAATGGACTTTCCTCTGCAAATTTAACAGAAGCTTCTACTGCTTCCTTAACTTGCGCTTGGATTTCTTCCAATTCTTCGGCACTTGCAATAGTGTTTTCAATAAGGTAATTGCGGAGGTTTTCGATTGGATCTTTTTGTTTCCACAACTCCACTTCTTCACGTGTACGATATTTACCAGGGTCAGATGATGAGTGACCGAGCCAGCGATAAGTGACACTTTCAATCAAGACTGGACCATTGCCACTGCGAACATGATCAACAGCTTTCTTAAATCCTTCATAGACGTCGATGACATTGTTACCGTCTTCGATGAACATTCCAGGAATTCCATAAGCGGCGCTACGTTGATGGATATGTTCTACATTGGTCATTTTCTTGATATCCGCAGAGATACCGTAACCATTGTTAATGCAATAGAAAATGACTGGCAACTTCCAGATAGAAGCCATATTTACTGCTTCGTGGAAAACACCTTCGTTGGTCGCACCATCTCCAAAGAAGCAGACAACGATTTTACCAGTATGTTGCATTTGCTGACTGAGGGCTGCACCAACAGCGATTCCCATACCACCACCTACGATACCATTTGCACCAAGGTTACCAGCATCAAGATCGGCAATATGCATAGATCCACCTTTACCTTTACAGGTTCCAGTGTATTTGCCAAGGATTTCAGCCATCATTCCGTTGAGGTCAATTCCTTTGGCAATAGCTTGTCCGTGACCACGGTGGTTTGAGGTGATCAGATCATCTGGATTGAGAGCCAACATAGCCCCCACGTTAGCTGCCTCTTCTCCAACAGAAAAGTGCGTCATCCCTGGCACTTTCCCTTTCTTTACTAATTGCGCAATTTTTAAGTCCATACGACGGATTTCTTCCATCTTACGGAACATTTCTAGCAAAAGATTTTTATCTAAAGTTGACATCTTCTTGCCTTTCTAAGTTTCTTCTTACCTTACTATTTTACCGTTTTTGGCAAATACTGTCAAAGTTTTTCTAAAGAAAAATTCACAAAATAAAAAAGAAAACCCAATGAGAACAAGGGATTTTCTTATCAAGAATATTTTTTCACAAACTTTTTATCATTTAGATTTTGCTAAAGATTCAAATCTCTTCATAATCACAGTTAAACGCCAACGGTAGAGAACCCCACTCACAATTAGACTAATAATCAAGCCGATCCAGTAAGAATAAGCTCCAAAATCTGTTAGAGAGTCGAATACCATAGCTACTGGGAGTGTCACCCCCCAGTAACCAACCAAACCAAGGTAAAAAGGAATAACGGTATCCTTATAACCCCGCAAAATTCCCTGAAGCGGTGCCGCAAAGGTATCTGCTAACTGGAAGAAAAGGCTGTAAGTCAAAAAACGCGCTGTCAAATCGATAAATTCTGGCTCGTTCCCATAAAGACTAGCCACATTTCCCCTAAAAATGTAAAGAAAGGATAAGGTGAAGGCCGCAAAAATGAGAGCAGTCCATCTTCCTAGACCAATATAGGTTTTCGTATCATCAAATCGCTTGGCTCCCACTTCATAGGAAACAACAATAGCCATAGCCGATGAGATACTCATAGGAAAGGCGTACATAAGACTTGAAAAGTTCATAGCTGACTGGTGACTAGCGATAATCAAGGATGAGAACTTAGCCATAATCAAGCCAACCACGGAAAAGATAGCAACTTCCGCAAAGACAGTTCCCCCAATAGGAAGACCTAAGCGAACTCCTTCCTTGATTTTATCCATATTAAGAGGAATTCGTTTCTCAAGATGTAGGGCTTTGAGCTTCTCCTGTTTAAATAGAACCAGTACAGAAATTCCAAGCAAAACCCAATAAGCCAAGGATGTTCCTAAACCAGCACCAGCACCTCCCAGTTCTGGAACACCAAAGGCCCCGTAAATCAAGAGATAGTTAAATCCACTATTCAAGGGAAGTAACAAAAGCATGAGGTACATAGACAGTTTGGTTAAGCCTAGCGAATCCAGCAAAGAACGAATGACACTAAAAAGCAATAAGGGGATAATTCCGATAGATAAAAACCAGAGATAGCGAACCGCTACTGCCGCCACTGGTGCTTCTAACCCAATATGATTCAAGATTGGTGGTGCCAAGAAAAGCACCATCCCCAGCAAGAGCACGGATAGGCCCAAGGCCAGATAGATGAACTGGTAAAAATCAGACGAAACCTCTTCCTTTTTGCCTCGACCAAGATGGTGACCAATTATGGGCACCAGGGCTGACACAATCCCTGTTAGGAATGTAAAGAAGGGGTTCCAGATACTGGTTGCCATAGACACACCAGCCAAGTCCATGGTATTGTATTGGCCAGTCATAGTCGTATCAACAAAGGAGGCAGAATAATTGGCAAATTGATAAATCAGGATAGGGAAAAATATCTTTAAAAATAAGATAAACTTGTCTTTAAAATGATGGGTTTGGTACATATAGGCTCTCTATTCTTTTTGTTTACAGAGCAGACTCCCACCTAGTTTTGATAGACAATTTGTCCCTTACAGATGGTATATTTAACCTGCCCTTTTAAAGTTTCACCGATGAATGGTGAATTAGCTGCTTTTGAAGCAAAATGGGAGTCCACAAGGCGGTCAGCCTTAGCATCAAAAATAGTGATGTCCGCTGGACCATTCTCAGCCAAGTAACCTGCTTCAAAGTTGTAAAGTTTGGCTGGGTTGTATGTCATCTTTTCAAGCAATTCCATTAAACTCAACTCACCAGCTTCCACCAAGTAAGTCAAACCGAGAGAAAGAGAGGTTTCTAAGCCAGTCATGCCAGATGGCGCTTTGGTAATATCTTCGACATTTTTTTCATCCGCATGGTGAGGCGCGTGGTCAGTCGCTATCACAGTGATAACGCCTGATTTGAGGCCTTCGATAACAGCACGACGGTCTGATTCCAAACGAAGGGGAGGATTCATCTTGGCATTGCTACCTTGTGTCAAAAGGAGCGCTTCGGTCTTAGAAAAATGCTGTGGCGCTACTTCTGCTGTGACTTGCGCACCTAGCCCTTGTGCAAACTCCACTACTTTAACACTTTCTTCCTTAGACAAATGCTGAATATGGACATGAGCCTTGGTTGCATAGGCAATCATGACATCACGCGCCATCATAGCATACTCAGCCACCCCAGTTGCACCACAGATATGGAAATGTTCTTTAGCAATATTTTCATTAAAACCAAGAATCCCATTCAAACCTGGATCTTCCTCATGAAGACTAATGAAGGTATTAAGCTTTTTAGCTTCCTCCATGGCTTCCTTGACAACTTTACTACTTTCAAGTGGGATACCGTCGTCTGAGAAACCAACCGCACCAGCTTCTAAAAGTGCCTGAAAGTCTGTCAAATCTTGGCCATTAAAGTTTTTAGTAATGGTCGCAACCGTCTTAACATTAATCTTTTCTTTGGTAGCTGACTGGAGAACTTCTTGCAAAGTCTCCACGTCTGAAATGGTTGGGCTAGTATTAGCCATCATGACAACAGTTGTAAAACCACCTGCAGCGGCTGCTAGGGCACCGGTATGAATATCTTCTTTATGTGTTTGACCAGGTTCACGGAAATGAACATGGATATCAACCAAACCAGGCGCAACTACAAGACCAGTAGCATCAAGCACCTCTGCCCCTTCTTCTTTAATCTCAGGCGCAATTTTGACAATTTTCCCATCTTGAACCAAGACATCACACACTTGATCCAAACCAGACTTGGGATCCATTACACGACCATTTTTGATTAGTAGCATCTGCTTTCTCCTTTATTCATAGAAATCAACTTGGGTATCCAACAATTTGTCCCCATCATAAACAAACTTGGCTGAAAAGAAGGGTTTGTCCTCTAAAAGCCACTCAACAAAGGTATGGTCACCCTCCCAAGTTGGCTTACTCAAAACCTCGTCATAGGGAACCCATTCTAGCGTTCCCTCATTGCAGTCAATCAAGTCCCCTTCAAACTCTGTCACCTTAAAAACATAGGTGTACCAGTCTAAATCTGGTGTAAATTCAGGAAAAGTGATAACACCTTTTAGAACTGGCTTGGCTTTCAGTCCTGTCTCTTCGAGGATTTCACGCGCTGCACATTCCTGTGGAGTCTCACCACGCTCCAGCTTACCACCCACACCAATCCATTTCCCTTCATGGACATCATTTGGCTTTTTATTGCGATGAAGCATGAGCAGTTCTTTCCCGTTATCAATGTAGCAAATTGTCGCTAACTGAGGCATATTTTCTCCTTATCTAAGCCAATCGATTGGCTCTTGTCCTGTTTCTTTTAAGAATGCATTGGCCTTGGAAAAAGGCTTGGAACCCCAAAATCCTCTATAAACCGACAAAGGACTGGGATGGGCTGATTCGATAACCAGGTGATGAGGATTGGTAACCAAGGTCTTCTTCTTGCGTGCATAAGCTCCCCAGAGTACAAAAACAACTGGTCTATCTAAATGATTAACCACCTGAATCACAGCATCCGTAAAAGGCTCCCATATCTGCCCAGCATGACCATTGGCCTGCCCAGCAGGAACCGTCAAGCAAGCATTGAGAAGCAAGACTCCTTGCTCAGCCCAAGACGTTAAATCATGAGATTTCTTAACTCCGATGTCATCTGCTAATTCTTTCAAGATATTTTGCAAGGATGGCGGAGCTGGGATAGAGTCAGGAACAGAAAAACTCAAGCCCTGCGCTTGACCTGGCCCGTGATAGGGATCTTGCCCTAGAATCACCACCTTAACGTCTTCAAGCGGTGTTGTCAAGAGAGACTGAAAAACCTTTTCCTTGGGTGGATAAATAGTCCCCTGAGCATAGACCTGCTCCATAAACTGATTGATTTTCCCAAAATAACCCTCAGGTAATTGCGCCTTAATCAAAGCATGCCAAGACGAGTGTTCCATAGCCAACTCCTTCGTTTTTACTGCCTCTATTATAGCAAAAAGTGGCTTTCTAAACCACTTTTTACAGTATCTACAAACATTCGAGAAATTTTGTAAAAAATTTATAATAGAAGGCGTTTATTCATTACCTTATTGACGCTTGACTTAAACTCATCACTTGTTTTTTGTTTATAATAATCAACTCTTATAGAAGCCACGCTACAGCAAATCGACGAATCAGAAAGATAGCCAATAAATTTTAAAATACTATCATTATGCTTTTCAACATCAATAAACTATCTAACAATTAAATAATGTGCATCTTTTATCTTATAATTTTCTAGATTAATTACCGTTTGATTTTTATTAGCAATATTATATTTAACAAGAGAATCATTGAATAAAAAATAATAGAAGTTATCTTTAAATGTAAAATAAGGTGAAGTGTAATTTTCTGTACTAAAACCTTCCAGATGAATAATATCTTTTTCTAAATTATCTAAATTGACAGTAGTAAAGGAGAATTCGCCATTATTCAAACCATCATTCTCTATAATCAATTGATTATTTTTTAAATCATAGTGAATATTAGTTGGATACTTATCAGGAATATCGATATAATTCTTGTTTTGACTTTTTAAATCAAAAACCAATAATTTATTTCCTGACTGATATTCCCCATTAGAATTACGCCCACTAAGTGCTTCCACAATATACAAGACATCATCTACATTAACCATTCTCATATATGCAGATGGTTCGTCTAGATTATATTTTTCGACGATGTTGAATTCTTTATCCATTTTCCAAATTTCTGTATTAGGAACATGAGTTGATAAATCCAGTGTGCTTACAAGTAAGTATAAATAATTATCTACAATAACAAACTGTTGACTGGCATTTAGTTGATCATCATTTTTCACGGTAACATTAGTGACAACATCTAAATTATTATCATATTTATAAAATTCAATTCTATCTGTAAAGACAGCAGTTGCATATAAATAATCTCCATCAGTTATGGATGCATATGCATCATTCCCTTCTGCTACTTTAAATTTTTCACTTAAATTTTCCTTATTAATTCTAGATACATATCTTTTCAGATTTGGTGTATCTTTTGTTTTTGCAGTTGAATAAGATCCTGCTTCCGAAAAACTTTCTGCCCAATAGATGTATTTTTCTTTTCTAGCTATATTTCCATTGAACTCATTTAAATCATAATCATTAAATACAGCTATTTTATCGCTAGTCCAGATAGCCATTTTAAAATTATCTACTGAATTTTCCTTATTTAACTGACAGGCACTTAAACAAATAAGGTAGAAACAAGCACTTATTGCAATCAACAAAAGGCCCAAAGCTATCATTCTTTTTTTCAATTTCATACTCATTTATTCCTATATATCAATACTGTTTCACTCGATTTAAGTAGCTCAAACGGATGGATAGCATAACCCCAATCCCAAGTACCAATATCTACTCCTGTTACATCTTTATATCCTGCCCAAACTAACTGAGAACAATAAAATTTATTTCTAGTATTAATATTGAAAAATTCATGGTTGTAAGGTTTTCCGATTTGTCTAGCAGCCCAATATGCAACATTTTGATCATCTTGAATACTTGTTTTTTTAACACCTATTTGATAAACAGTACTACCGCTAAAACGATTTGTCCAATTCCCATATACAACTTGAACCCCTGTGCCTGGATTAGATTCAATCGTTGCATAATAGTAAGGGTCAGCTGCTACAATTCCAGCATGCCCATTATTAAAAAGAGGAGTTATCGCATATGAATCACTTATGCAAATAACACCATCTCTCCAGGTCCATCCTCCATGTGCAGCTCTATCCATTGTTTTCCAGTCACCTATGGGAGTTTCAGAATTTATATCTTCTAAAACAGATTTTTCCCAAACTCTCATTTCATTTTTATCTATAGATTCCTCCATAGCATATACATATTCGTTAAAACCACATAATGACAAAAAAATGACACCAATACTTAATTTTTTAGTTAATTTACTCATATTCTTTCTCCTAAATAAACCACAACTATTGGAATTAATATTCATAAATAACTCAACTGCACATGACAATCTCCTTCTTTCTGTTTATATTTTTATCTATATACAATTATAACTGAATAAATAAAATCTGTCAAATATATATAAAGCGTTTTCAAAAAAAGCCTTGTAATCTAAATTTCCATAATTTCAATACCACTCTACACTTTATTTTGACATGTTTAAAGTAGTTCCAAGCAATCCAACAAGTCTTGGTAAGAATGGACTTTGTAAGTCGGCTGGACTTGTGTGTGATTTTCGAGGTGATGAGGGTTGTACCAGATAGTGTCAATCCCAGCATTATTGCCACCTTGGATGTCTGCGGTTAGAGAATCTCCAATCATCAGCGTCTTTTCTTTACTAAATCCAGCAATCTGTTGACCGATTTTTTCATAAAAGAGAGCATCAGGCTTTTGTGTTTGCAACTGTTCAGAGATATAGACTTGATTGAAATATGGTGCCAGACCCGATTGAGCCAAACGTCCTGTCTGAATGGCAGTAATCCCATTTGTCGCAGCATATAAGTCATAATCACGCTCGATGAGGCTATCTAAAAGTTCATGAGCACCTGAAAAAGCTTGCCCCTGTTGGGATAGGTAAAACTGGTAACGTTGGGCTAGAAAACTACCGTCTTTTTCCTGTCCAAAATGACCAAATAAACGAGAAAAGCGCGTGTTAACCAGCTCTTGTTTACTAATTTTCTTTTGCTCCAAGTCCTTCCAGAGAGCCTTGTTCATGGGAACGTAATAGTCTTTATAGGCTTGAATATCCTCAACTCCTTCTTCTTTTAGAAGTTGCGTCAAAGCCACATCCTCAGCAGCATCAAAATCAAGAAGAGTGTGGTCAAGGTCGAAAAGTAGAAATTTGTAGGACAATTTGGTGTTTTCCTTTCTGAGTGAGAAAAAGTCGCTAATATTTATTTGGGAAATATTCTTTTCCCAACTGCCATAAATACTGATCAATCTCTTTAAGATTAAATTCGTCTAATCCGTAGTATTCTCTAAAAGCAATAATTATATTTTTAAATTTTTGATAATCTTTTAGATCTGCATTCTTAAATTTAGAAAATTTATCTGTTTTTCTAAAGTATTTCAATACCTTTTCTACATAGCTATCATAAATAGGGTATTCTTTAGGATTATGATGGGAACAGTATTTGGTAGAAAAAGAATAGAACTTTCTAGTTACTCCATTGATAGTGACATTCTGAATTTCATTGACTAAAGTTACATCACCTTGTCTCAATCTCTCGTCAATTTTAAGACTCAGAATATGCTCTGCAACTGGATAAACTGAAAAAATATTTGTACTATAAAAATCATTCAACGTAGCAACCTTTAATAAGATGTCAGAAATTTCTTCGTTACTTGGTAACAGCTCAAAAAATAATTTATCTAAAGCATCTTCTTGCAACTTATAATTTTTAAGATTTTTCCACGTTTTCAAGTATTTTTCTACTTCACTGGCTGACGGTTTAGAAATAACAATATCTGATTTCTGTTTTCTATTGTAGTTTATTTGCATATCTATCTCACTCCAAGTAGTTATTCAAAAAATTTGATAGATTAATTATACCCTAACAGCCTAGACAGCAGTACAAATTAACGCAAATTTATAAACAAACGCAAACAATTGCGGTTTCTACCGTGATTGTTATTTTAATTCATCTAGAAAGGTAGGATATCAATTTTATCAATATTTTTTTCTGAAATCTTCCGCAATTGCATCTTGAACAAGGCGTTTTATATGACGAAGATTATTTTCTTCTGAAAAACTCAGAATTTTTTTCATTAATTCGTCGCTAATTTCATAGGTAGTATTTTTGATAGAATTTAACTTATCCACCAGACTATCTGCTTGTTCTTGGATGAATAAGCGTTTTTCATCCAAGTTAGGAATCTGAAAATCGCTAAGTAAATCAAACCGAGACCTTAGGGAAGCTGGAATATATTGCAGATAGTGCTGAGAAGTCATATTGGAAGTAAAGACAATAGTATAACCATTTAGATTATGAGCGATGCCACGCCTATCTGTAAATTTACCGTCTTCTAGTAGTTCATAAAAAAAATTAAACACGGCTGGTGTCGCCTTTTCAAATTCATCAATCAAAATAATTTTAGATTTGGATGAATTAATTTTTCTAATCAGTTCGCCACCCTCATCGCTTCCAACGTATCCGAGCGGAGAACCTATTAAACTATTCAACACCCCTTCTGTCGAGTAATTTCCAAAATTAATTTTGGTAAGCTCTTCATCTGGATAGAGTGACTTTGATAAAATCTTAGCAAATTCTGTTTTACCTATTCCAGATTCACCAATCAGAAACACGGAAAAAATCTTCCGGACTCCTATTCTTTCGAGAAGTATAAAGTTTTCATACTTCTGTATAAAATCTTCCTTAAATAAATCATGACCAATTAGGTTGCTAGCAACCTCCTGTATTTTATTGCTAAACTCAGTATCACTACTATCTTTCGTTTCGTCGTCAGAATTAAAATTTTGAACTTCTGGATTAGCAAAATTTTTGTTTATCTCTTCATCTTCAAATAGAAGTGGCAACTCTTTCAGTACACTTTCGTATTTTAACTTATTTAGCCAAAAAATAAAGGAGTTAGACACTCTACTTAGCGAAAAGAAAACTCGACCTATATACTGACTATTGTAGGCGTTTAAATTCATCAAGGCTGATAAATCTATGACCAATCCATCTACAGCATCAATCTCCTCGCATATATCTTCTATTTCACTCAAATTAGTGAAATCGTAAGATAGAATACGAGTGATATCAATCCTTTTACTTTCCAAGAAATGTTCTTTTAAATCATCTATTCTTGTAACATCATATAAATAAATCACGACTCACTCTCCACATTGATTTTTTGAACAACAGCAATCACATCTATCAAATGATATGTTCCATTTAACTTTTCATAGTTGAAATCTATTTCGAATTCCGACCCAGATTCATCGCTCTTTTCAGATGATGAGGATTTTGGGATAATATCTTTTACATTGTTCGTCACGTTATTTTTCTTGGTTTGCTTACTCATAAACTCTAAAAATTTTGTTGACATGGTATCAACTTCAGAAAAATTAATCTTACCTCTATCTATTCCGACTAAGTTAAGTTTTCCAAGTTGAAAATCACTATGTCTATACCCATTCTCAAAACCTTCAACTTCTCCATAGGGGAAACGAATCAAGAATTTTTCATTACCTTGTTTGAAACTATAATCAATCGTGTAGTCAGTCAAGAAAGTAGAAAGTAGGTTTGACATATTTAACTCAATTCCCTCCGTACTGGGATTGTCCAACTTGCTAGCCTGTAACACTTGCAATATAAGTGGAATATCTTGTGCATTTACGGGATTAAGAGTTACACTGTCAAATTTTATTAAATCTCCTTGCTCTATGTTCTCAGCTTGAAAATTTTTGGACATTTCATAGACTTTTCTAAAAATCGTAGATTTAGTGCTTTTAACTTCGAAACTTTCACTAATTTTACTTTCCGTAGTTAATTCGTTGCTATTTCCATATCCTGAATACAAACCATTTCTCGTTCCAATTTCAAAAAAGTTTTTGTGACTTGTTGTACTGCTATTTTCCTTCTGAATAGTTGTCTTGACAGTATCATCAATTAAGGTAGCAATTTCATAAGACTTAGCCGAATTGAGATATACTAAGTTGAAATAGTCTATGTTTGACTGAGAATTATCTGCTGCTGTATTAATTTTATTGATAGAGTCTATCCGCCAACTCCCAGAAATCAATATTGCACTAGCCATTAGTAATACATTTAAGTCGATATTGGCTATAGTAATTAGATAATCCAACGCGGGCTGGAGCAGTACATATAATATAGTTACAAATAGAAATTCATCCTTCTTTTTATTTCTTAAAAAGTAAAAGGACAATATTGTCACTACAGCAATAATCATCTTATGTCCAGAATACGGTTGTAATATATTAATTTTAAACAACCAACAAATGATTGTATATGCAACCAATGTATAGCTAATTATTCTACGATAATTTACACCTAGGAAAAAATTTTTTACCACTAAACACCTCTAGCTTTCTTAATCTTATATTTATAAATCATTACAAAAATAGCAGAAATAATTTTTTATAATTCGATTATACCACAAGCCCAGAGATCAGTTTTTAAAAAAAATATACTTATACCTCGATCAATATAACATCCTGAGATGTGTTCTATATTTGTATTGAGCTAAATTCCTTAAAATCAGCAACACTCTTCCAATCAACAAGTCGATTTTTTAAAAGAAAGAAACAAAAGCAAAAGGCTAGGACTGCTGTAAGCTCCCCCAAACAGAGGGATACCAACTCTTTTCTAACTTTCTCTTTTTGTATTTTCATCATCACACCCATCAATCTATCATCCTAAATCAGAAAAAACCATTCGAACCAGTTTATCATCAACATTTCTCAGAATTAAGGCATTCTAAGAATCGAATAGTTCATTCTGCTTCAATATCAATGCAATTCTAAACTTAGAATTACATTAAAATAAATGTTTTGGCACTCTTCTAAGCCATTGATTACCTTAAATTTTAGTTTTTGAAGGATTCTAAAGCTAGAAGAACTCAAAAATGAAGATAACTAAGCTATTCGAAGCTTAGAAGAACCTTTTCTAAAATCCATACCCACTTTAACTAGCGAGGCTTACAATTCTTCTGATGTGATTTGAGTTTTTTCAGAGCCCAATCATAGTGACTGGAGGTGCTACTGACAAAGTAGGAACCTAGACTTGTCCCACCTGTCCACTTATAGACACCTTTGGTAAAGAGTTCGTCATTGCTAAAAACTTCTATCAACTCTAAAACCTTCCTATGTGATTGTTCTAGGAGTCTAGTCGCTTCTTCTAAGGAGGTTTTCTGGTGCTTCTTCCAAAAAGCGACATTCATTTCTCCATAAGTTTTCCAATTATAAGGTTCAGGGAGAAAAAGTCTTTCGAGACCTTCTTGATTAGAATGTACCCAAGTCAAAAGTAACTGCTGCCATTCATAAAGATGAATCAGGACATCTCTTAGATTCATATCCCTTTTCCAGTGAGCTTCTTTTTTCTTTGGGTCTCTTGATAAATCAAATGGAGTCTGTAGCTCATCTTCACTTAGTTGGGAGATGAAACGATTAAGCTTTTCATAGTTTTCCTTAGAGGCCAGTACTAGCTCCTCTTTTGTTTTAGGTCTTGGCATAGAGTTCTCCCTTCATATCTCTAGTTATTATTAGAGATTTTTTATCCTTTAAATCTCTATAACTTATCCTTTAATTTCTCAACAAAGAGATAGGCTGCTGGACAGGTCAAAGTATTCTTAATCGTCAAATGGTTGATTTGATGGATCTTTTTCCTGTCTGTATGAGGAAATTCACGACAGGCCTTTGGACGAACGTCATAGATGGAACAGAGATTATCTCCTCCTAAAAAGGGACAAGGCATGGATTTAAAAACCTTATCACCATCTTCATCTACCTGCAGAAACTCCGCTTCAAAAGCAGGTAATTTCATCTTAAAGTACTTAGCAATACGAGTGATGTCTGCTTCCTTGAAGTCGGGTCCCAATGTCTTGCAACAGTTGGCACAGGCAGTGCAATCAATCTCCTCAAAAACTTCTTGGTGAATCTGCTGGGCTATCTTGTCTAGATTTTTAGGAGGTTTTTTCTTTAAATTGGCTAAAACTTTTCGATGCTCCTTCTGCTTTTGTAAGGCTAGCTGGTGGTAGTACTCAATATCAATTTCTTTAGACATGATTTCTTTCTAATTCACGTATTTTTGTCTATTATACCATAAATACTGCCCCTTTTTTGCCCCCTAAATACAAAAATAGCCCTTCGGATAAAATCCGAGGGGCTAGAAACGTTATTAAATCAACGGCCGAACTTTTGAATTTCAAGGTTCGGGATAAAATAGTTCACTGAACTATTTTATTTTTTAAGGTTGTAGAATGATTTCAATCCACGGTATTCTGCTACTTCACCAAGTTGGTCTTCGATGCGAAGCAATTGGTTGTATTTAGCGATACGGTCTGTACGTGAAAGTGAACCAGTCTTGATTTGTCCTGCGTTAGTTGCAACTGCGATGTCAGCGATTGTTGAATCTTCAGTTTCACCTGAACGGTGTGATACAACGGCAGTGTAACCAGCTTCTTTAGCCATTTCGATAGCTTCAAAAGTTTCAGTAAGAGTACCGATTTGGTTAACTTTGATAAGGATTGAGTTAGCAGCACCTTCTTGGATACCACGTGCAAGGTAGTCAGTGTTTGTTACGAAGAAGTCGTCACCAACAAGTTGTACTTTCTTACCAAGACGTTCAGTAAGAGCTTTCCAACCATCCCAGTCGTTTTCATCCATACCATCTTCGATAGTGATGATTGGGTATTTGTTAACCAATTCTTCAAGGTAGTCGATTTGTTCTGCAGATGTACGAACAGCAGCGCCTTCACCTTCAAATTTAGTGTAGTCGTAAACTTTATGTTCTTTATCGTAGAATTCTGATGAAGCACAGTCAAATCCGATAAATACGTCTTTACCCGGAACGTATCCAGCAGCTTCAATCGCAGCAAGGATAGTTTCAACACCGTCTTCAGTTCCTTCGAAACGAGGAGCGAATCCACCTTCGTCACCTACGGCAGTTTCCAAACCACGTGATTTAAGGATTTTCTTAAGAGCGTGGAAGATTTCAGCACCGTAACGAAGAGCTTCTTTAAATGTTGGTGCACCAACTGGCAAGATCATGAACTCTTGGAAAGCAATTGGAGCGTCAGAGTGAGAACCACCGTTGATGATGTTCATCATTGGAGTTGGAAGAACTTTAGTGTTGAATCCACCAAGGTAGCTGTAAAGTGGGATTTCAAGGTAGTCAGCAGCAGCACGAGCTACAGCGATAGACACACCAAGGATTGCGTTAGCACCTAATTTACCTTTGTTAGGAGTACCGTCAAGTGCGATCATAGCACGGTCGATAGCTTGTTGGTCACGTACATCGTAGCCGATGATAGCTTCAGCAATGATGTTGTTTACGTTGTCAACAGCTTTTTGTGTACCAAGACCACCGTAACGAGATTTGTCACCGTCGCGAAGTTCAACTGCTTCGTGTTCACCAGTAGAAGCTCCTGATGGAACCATACCACGTCCGAAAGCACCTGATTCAGTGTAAACTTCTACTTCAAGTGTTGGGTTACCGCGTGAGTCTAGGACTTCGCGAGCGTAAACATCAGTAATAATTGACATTTTTTACTCTCCTTATGAGTTAAATTTTTTACACCTCTATAATACCTTAAAACCCCTCCTTTTTCAAGAAAAAACGTTATCTTTGTGCAAATTTTCCTTAACTTTATAAAGTAATCGCTTTCTTTTGTCTGTTTTATTCTAACTTTTATGATATACTGTTTTCATGACAGATTTATCAAAACAATTACTTGAAAAAGCTCATGGTGGGCCAAAATTAAATCCGGATGAGCAAAGACGCTATCTTGGCACTTTTGAGGAAAGAGTTCTTGGATATGCAGATATTGACACAGCAAATAGCCCTCAGTTAGAAAAAGGTTTTTTATCTATTTTAGAAAACCTTCAGGAAAAAGCAGAGCCACTATTTGTGAAGATTTCACCAAATATCGAATTTGACAAACAAGTTTTCTACTTAAAAGAAGCTAAAGAAACTGATAGTCAAGCTACCATTGTATCTGATGAGCATACTTCTTCTCCTTTTGGCCTGATTATTCATAGCAATGCACCAGTACAAGTAGAAGAAAAGGACCTTCGACTTGCTTTTGCAAAACTTTGGGAAGATAAAAAGGAAGAACCAGCCAAAACATCCATCTGGAAGAAATGGTTTGGCTAAATCTTGTGCATATTTAATAAATGCCCTATATTGGCAGCCGTGTGCTCCAAATAGAGACTGGCATTTTTAAAACTATCTTCTAAAGGTTCACTTTTCTCCAAAATTGAAAAAGCCGCTTGGATATTCTCAAATGGTAGGGAAGGTAAATCCTCAGCAAGACTACCACAAATAGCAATGACAGGAACTCCGACAGGGGTTCTTTTTGCAACACCAATAGGCGCTTTACCTACTAAACTTTGACGATCTAGCCTTCCTTCTCCAACAATAACCAAGTCAGCATCTGCAACTTTCTTATCAAAGTCAATCAAGTCTAGGCAGGTATCAATTCCAGACACGATACTTGCCTGAGCAAAGGCACACAAACCACCAGCAAGGCCTCCACCAGCCCCTGCTCCTTTAATTTCTAATGTTGAAGGTGAGAATTTTTCATAAAAATCTTGGATTGCCTGATCTACGGCCTCAAACATAGTAGGTTGTAAACCTTTTTGTTTTCCAAAAGTGTAAGTCGCACCTTGATATCCACATAAGGGACTCACGACATCTGCTAAAATACGAATTTGAACATCTTCTGGAATTTCATAGCGATTTTCTATTGAAACAGAAGCTAATTTTAGTAAGGATTGACCGCATGCAGGCAAGACATTTCCATCCCTATCATAAAATCGATAACCTAAATCAGCAGCGATCCCAAGTCCTCCGTCATTACTGGCCGTACCACCAACTCCGATATAGATATCTTTAATCCCTTTAACAATGAGATGACGAATCAATTCTCCAATACCACAAGTTTGGATTTGAAGTGGATCTCGTTTCTCTAGCGAAATCTTTCCAAGGCCAACCAAGTCGGCAACTTCAAATAGTGCCAGTTGATCTTTTTGAAAATAGCGCATGGCTTCTTTTTGTCCAAAAGGTCCTGTCACTTTGATCCATTTTTCTTCAAGGTCAAGAGAATGTCGAATGGAATCTACTGTACCTTCTCCCCCATCACCAACAGGGCAGAGGAGACATTCTACATCTGGTATCGATTATTGGAAGCCTCTTTTTATTGCTTCAGCTACCTGTTGAGCTGTCAAGCTTTCCTTAAATGAATCTGGTGCAATTACAATCTTCATATTTTACCTCATTCTAACCAGTCAATCAAAGGAAGAACTTCTAAAAAATCCCTCTTATCAACATGATTCGGTATTTCTTTTTTGAGCACTTCTTTGGCACAAAAGGCGATTCCTAGTCCTGCTGACATCAACATTAATAGATCATTGGCCCCATCACCGATTGCAATCGTTCTTTCTTTAGGAAGTTTCAGTTTCTCTCTCCATTTTTCCAGAGTCTCTTTTTTTACCTGGGGACTGATAATTTGTCCAATCAATTTTCCAGTTAAAAGACCGTCTTTGACTTCAAGTTGGTTGGCAGAGAAATAGGCAATTCCTAAAGATCTTGCTAGTCTCTCAACTATTGGTGTAAAGCCACCAGACAGTAAACCAACTAGAATGCCATTCTTTTGGAGAATGGAAATGAATTCTTGGGCATTTGGCGTTAGTTGAATAGTGTTGAAGACTTTATCAAAAATCGAAACAGGAAGACCTTCCAGCAAGGACACTCTTTTTCTTAAACTGCTTTCAAAGTCTAACTCTCCTCGCATTGCCCGACTTGTAATCAGCGAAATTTCCTCCTCACGACCTGCCTCTCTTCCCAAAAGATCAATCACTTCTTCTAGGATTAAGGTTCCATCAACATCCATAACACACAAGCCTTTTACTTGAGACATCAGTTCTCCTCTCTAAACAGCCCAAAAATCGTATGAAGTCATCATACGATTTTATCTATTAATTAACTAAACTATGGTACAAGTCAAGGTATGACCTGCAGGCTGTATCCCATGAGAAATCACACTCCATAGCTTGTTTTTGTAGATTTCTCCAAACATCAGGATGGTTTCTATACAAGTCCAAAGCTGTTTGGAAAGTCCAATTTAACCAGTAAGGAGATAGATTGTCAAAGCTAAAGCCAGTACCGCTTCCTTCGATTGGATTGAAAGCGCGAACTGTATCTCGCAAGCCTCCAACTTCATGGACCAATGGCAAGGTTCCGTAACGCATAGCCATCATTTGAGACAAGCCACACGGTTCAAAACGACTCGGCATGAGGAAGAGGTCGCAAGCAGCGTAGATTTCTTGAGCAAGTTTGACATCAAAAGTGATATTTGCTGATAGCTTGTCTGGGTAAATCTGAGCAAACCATGAGAAAGCTCCTTCAAATGCTGGGTCTCCAGTTCCCAAAAGAACAATCTGAACATCATTTTGCAAGATATGGTGCAGACTTTCCACCACTACATCAAAACCTTTTTGACGTGTCAAACGAGAAACAATTCCCACCAGAGGAACGTCAGCTCTAACTGGCAAGCCTACTCTCTCTTGCAATTTTGCCTTATTCTGGGCTTTACCAGACAAATCTTCCTGATTAAAATGATAGTCTAATAGGGCATCCGTCTGAGGATTATAAAGGTCAGCATCAATCCCATTCACGATCCCAGATACCTTACCAGACTCCATTCGAAGAATTTGATCCAAGTTACATCCGAATTGACTGGTCATAATTTCATGAGCATAACTAGGTGAAACAGTTGACACACGATCCGCATAGAGAATACCTGCCTTCATCCAGTTCAGACAGTTATTCCAGCGAAGGGTGCCATCAGCGTATCGTTCAAAGCCAACTCCAAACAAATCACCCAACATTCCTTCTGAAAATTGTCCTTGGAATTCTAAATTATGAATAGTTAAAACAGTTTTTATTCCTTGATAGGCTTGAGTCCAACGGTATTTTTCCTTCAACAAGAAAGGAATCATAGCTGTATGGTAGTCATGAACATGGAGAAGATCAGGAATAAAGTCAATCCTTTCCATAGCCTCAATGGCAGCCAGTTGGAAAAAGGCAAAGCGTTCTCCGTCATCAAAATCACCGTAAACATGACCACGGAAGAAATAATATTGATTGTCAATAAAGTAGAAGGTTACACCATTTAATACTGTTTTCTTAATTCCACAATACTGTCTGCGCCAACCAACACTCACCTCAAAATGAAGAACATCTTCAATCTGATTTCCAAATTTAGCCTCTACCATGTCATAGTAGGGTAAAATTACTGCAACTTCATGCCCAGCTTTTACCAGTGATTTAGGAAGAGCGCCAATGACGTCTCCCAAACCACCTGTTTTTGAAAAGGGTGCACCCTCAGCTGCTACAAATAAAATTTTCATGAATGAATATCCTCTGTTACTTTGCTACCTTTCTTAACGACGACTGGATGTTCTGCAGTTCCACGGATCACAACTCCATCCGCAACTTCAACACCCTTGTCCAAGATAGCGTATTCTACCTGAGCACCTTCTCCAATAACAACACGAGGGAATAAGATGCTATCTTTAATCAAGCTATCCTTATGGACATGAATATTACGTGATAAAACAGAATTAGCCACTTGACCTTCAATAATACTACCAGAGGCAAACTGAGAAGTGCTTACCTTAGATGTATTAGCATAATAAGTTGGCTCTTCGTTTTTGACCTTTGTATAAATCTTTTGGTTTGGAGTAAAGAGAGAGTAGAATTTTTGGGATTCAAGCATATCTTTATTAGCTTGGTAATAAGACTCTACAGAATGAATATTTGCTAGATAACCTGTGTACTCGTAGGCAAAAGCCCCTTCTTTTGCAGCTAAATCTCGTAAAACATAGCGCAATTTCTCTGGATGTTCTTTCTTTGCTTCTTCTTCCAAGCGTTCAATTAACCACGGTGTATCGACGACAAAGATATCTGTGGACATATTGTAAACTTCATCTGTTGACTTGCTATCAAAGAGTTTATGAGAACGAACATGGTCTGTTTCATCCACTTCCAAGATTGCATTTACTTCTGAAATATCTTTTTTAGGTAGTTTTTTATAAACTACAGTGATAGGCCCCTTATTTGCACTGTGTAGGTGGAATACTTGGTTCAGATCAATATTAATCAAAACATCACAGTTAAGTGATACTGTTTGGTTTGAGCCAGAACGTTTCAAATAAGTAAGAAGCTGTTGGTAGTATTCTTTTCCAACTGTACTACTTTCCACACGGGTATTGTAAATACCTAGATAGTAGTGGCTAAGAAGAGTTGACAAGCCCCACTCACGACCAGAACGGATATGGTCAAAGACTGAACTGATATTGTCTTGTTGGAAAATACCAAAAATACTACGGACACCAGCATTAGCAAGACTTGAGAGCGGGAAGTCGATCAAACGATATTTACCACCAAATGGCAAACTAGCTACTGGACGGTGGTCCGTCAGTGTTGACATATCATGAAAACCAACTGTGTTTCCTAAAATGGCAGAATATTTATCAATCTTCATCTGTTGCTACCCCCACTACTTCATCATATCCTACAACCTGTACTTCTTCTGTTCCATCAATTTCGACACCATCAGAAATAACTGCACCTTCACCAATAATGGCACGTTTGATTTTAGCTCCCTGACCAACAATTGCACCACTCATGATAACTGAATCTACTACTTCTGCCCCTTCGCGAACTTGCGCACCTGTTGAGAGGATAGAATGTTTAACAGTTCCATCTACGAAACAGCCATCGACGACCAAGGAATCTTCCACATGAGCATTTGCCCCAAGGAAGTTTGGTGGTGAAATTAAGTTTCTTGAGTAAATCTTCCATTGACGGTTACGGCTATCCAAGGCATTTTCTGGTGAAATATATTCCATGTTAGCTTCCCAAAGCGATTCAATCGTACCAACATCTTTCCAGTAACCATTAAATTCATAGGCATAGACACTTTCACCTGACTCAAGGTAATTTGGAATGACATTCTTACCAAAGTCTGACATATCGACATTGCTCTTTTCAGCAGCAACGAGCATATTACGCAGACGTTGCCAATCAAAGATATAGATTCCCATAGAAGCTTTGGTAGATTTAGGTTGAGCTGGTTTTTCTTCAAATTCAACAATGCGGTTATTGGCATCTGTGTTCATGATACCAAAACGGCTAGCTTCTTTCAGAGGAACATCAAGAACTGCTACTGTCAAACTAGCATTATTATCCTTGTGAGACTGGAGCATATCATCATAGTCCATTTTGTAGATGTGGTCCCCAGACAGAATCAAGACATACTCAGGATTAACACTATCGATATAGTCGATATTTTGGTAAATAGCGTGGCTAGTCCCCTCAAACCAACGATTTCCTTCACTTGCAGAATAAGGTTGAAGAATAGAGACACCAGAATTGATACCATCTAGTCCCCAGCTTGAACCATTCCCGATATGATTGTTGAGAGCAAGCGGTTGGTACTGTGTAATGACTCCAACATTGTTGATGCCTGAGTTGGCACAGTTTGAAAGAGCAAAGTCAATGATACGGTAGCGCCCACCAAATTGCACAGCTGGTTTTGCAATGCTTTGAGTGAGTTTACCGAGACGAGTTCCTTGCCCACCAGCAAGAATCAAAGCTAACATTTCATTCTTCATTTTCTACTCCTTTTTGGTTTTTACTTGTGACGGTTTTAGTAGGTTTCAAGCGACGTTTGATTTTCCAAACACTTGCTCCCATAGCCGGTAGGGTAAAGGTCAAGGTCTGCTCATAATCTTTCCAAAGTCCTTCTTGTGTTTGCACAGTTTGATTGTGTTCTTTCCAAACGCCTCCCCACTCTTCTAACTCAGTATTCCAGACTTCTTCGTAAATCCCTGCAACAGGAAGTCCGATTGTAAAATCTTTTCGTTCAACAGGTGCCATATTAAAGATACAGACTAACATATCATCCTTCTTACCCTTACGGATGAAGGAAAGAACACTCTGGTCTCGATTATCCGCATCGATGATTTCAATACCATCATAGCTGGTATCAATTTCCCACAGACAGCGGTGGTCTTTATAAAACTGGTTTAGCTGAGAAGTGAAATACTTCATCTTAGCATTCATTGGATCTTCTAGATTAGACCATTCCAACTGTTCTTCAGATTTCCATTCTAGGAATTGCCCATATTCACTACCCATGAAGAGTAATTTCTTACCAGGGTGACAAATTTGGTAAGTGTAGAGATTACGCAAGCCTGCGAATTGATTATAACGATCTCCCCACATCTTGTGCATCATACTCTTCTTGCCATGAACCACTTCATCGTGCGAGAATGGTAGGAGATAATTCTCCTTGAAGACATACATAAAGCTAAAAGTCACCAGGTTAAAGTCATATTTACGATAAATCGGATCTTCTTCGTAGAATCGGAGGATATCATTCATCCAACCCATATTCCATTTGTAGTCGAAGCCAAGGCCATCTGAATCCTTGGTGTCAGTAATCTGAGTAGCTGATGAACTTTCCTCAGCTATCATCATAACATCTGGATGAGCTTGTTTAATGACATCATTCAAACGTTTTAAGAAATAATATCCCTCGTAGTTGAGATTGCCCCCATCTTTATTAGGCGTCCATGGAGCATCGTCGTAGTCAAGATAGAGCATGTTGCTCACTGCATCCACACGAATACCATCTAGATGGTAAAAGTCAATCCACAACATAATACTAGAAATCAAGAAAGACTGGACTTCATTCTTTCCAAGGTCAAAATTGAGTGCTCCCCAACCATAGTTATGAGCCTTATTATGGTCTTGGTATTCAAAAGTCGGTGTTCCATCATAATAGGCCAAGGCATCATCATTGATAGTAAAGTGACCAGGTACCCAGTCTACAATAACGCCTATATTGTTTAAGTGACATGCCTCAACAAAATCTTGAAACTCTTCAGGACGACCATAGGCATGCTCTAAAGCGAAGTAACCCATAAGCTGATAACCCCAACTCAAACCGAGTGGGTGAGACATCAAAGGCATAAACTCAATGTGAGTATAGTTCATCTCAACCAAGTAAGGAATAAGTTCATCTTTCAATTGAGCAAAACTATAGGGGCTGCCATCAGGATTTCTCTTCCAAGAGCCAGCATGAGCCTCGTAAATATTGACAGGACGCTCTTCAAAGCTCAAGCGTTTTCTACGGGCTAGCCAGAGACCATCCTTCCATTTCTTTTCTGGAATATCTGTTAAAATAGCACCAGTCCCAGGTCGTGCCTCATACCGTACAGCCAAAGGGTCAATCTTCATCAGCTGATGACCATTTGCACGTGTGATATGGTACTTATAAATTTGGCCTTCTTGAGCAAGACTGGTAAAGACTTCCCAGACTCCAAATTCATTCCGTTCCATCAGAATTTGATTTTCAACCCAATTAGTGAAATCCCCTACCAAGTGAACAACCTGAGCATTAGGCGCCCACACACGAAAAGTATAGCCATACTCTCCATTTTTTTCTTCCCTATGAGCTCCCAGATAGTGCTGGAGGTGAAAATTTTCACCTGTCATAAAGGTTTTTAAAGCTTTTTTCTTATCCATACACCCTCCTATTTCTGTAAGCGTTTTCTATAGATTTATTATACTACCTTTTTAGGGAAGATTCAAGTAAATTACGGAATTTGCAAAAAAATCTTTTGAAAGTCTTCAACAAATTCACTGATGTGTTCACTTGTAAATCAAGAAATTTTCAGAAACGCTTTGAAAACGAATTGTTTTTTTATAATACTATCATAAAGTTCGTCATTTAGCTAACAAAAATATAATTTTAAGTAAAAAAATAAATCAGGAAACGAATCTCCTGATTTTATTGTTTTTTTAGTAGTTTAGCATATTTTCGGCACCACTTCCAAGTAAAGTATAACGCACTATACTTTACTTCGTTAGGAAACACTGATACTATAAACTGCACACATCCTACATAGACAGTTGCCATTATGTTTTTTAATATTCTTCAAAACTATATCTTATACAAATTATTTAATCTTTCTAACTCTAATACATTCATACATACTTCTACTCCAGTAACTCCCCCCTTACTATGAATAACCCCACAAGAAAACACAATCCTCTCCTTACTCAAAATATTTGACAACACCACTAATGATTCTAAAATATAATCCTTTATAATAATAAAACTATTATTTTCATCTTTAACAAACTCTATAAATCCAATATCCTTACACCTATCACCAAGATGAAACCTAAGTGATTTCAAAAAATAATCAAAAAAAACATCACTATCCATAGAAAAGCCTTTAATTTTTTAAAAATATTCTGATATAATCATACAAAAATAAAATTGTAAATCTATTCTACAAAACTTTAAAGACGCTGGCACTGACGCCACCAACCATGTCTTTATCACTTAAATGGCTATTGGTCACCAATAGTTCTAGATTTCCAGCATTTTCAAACTGGAAGTCTTGCCCTTTAGCATTAAATGCAACCAGTAAATGTTCTTCCCCTTGAACCTCATAAACAATCCAACCACTATGTTCATGGGCTGAATGAACAAAAACATGATGGTAAATCTCATCATAAGTTGGGTAAGAAAAGGCACTGCTTTCTGTCTTCAATCGAATCATCTGACGGATAAACTCAATACTATCTTGACGCTCATTAATCAAGTCCCAGTTGACTTGATTCACACTATCAGGAGCATTATAGCTATTCATAGCAAGTTCTCTATCATCATGGGTCAGCTCACCATTTTCACCAGTCGCAACCAGTTTGGTACGACCAAATTCTTGACCGATTTCCATAAAGGCCATCCCTTGCATGAGTAGGTTCATAGCTGTGGCTGTCTCAACCTTGCGCATGATTTGTTCTGAACTTTGGTCTGGATGTAGTGTTGCCAACAAATCGTGAAGATTGTAATTGTCATGGGCCTCTACATAGTTAAGCACTTGGTTTGGATGTGTATAAGTACCTAATTCACGACTGCCTAGAATTGCTTTGGCTAGAATTGGCTCTGTCGCAGCACCACTAACAAAACCTGACTTGATAGCACCATAAACTTCTCCACCTTTGACAGCATCACGCTGATTGTCATTAAAGAAACCAATATTTGGCATCTGGTAGGCATTGTCTTTCTTGGCCTTATCATAAGGTGCAAGACCTGTTCCCATATCCCAACCTTCTCCATAAAGGATAATGTTAGGGTCGATTTCATCCAAACTCTGACGAATCATCTGCATGGTCTTGACATCATGAATCCCCATCAAATCAAAACGGAAGCCGTCAATATTGTATTCCTGCACCCAGTATAGAAGAGAATCAATCATATACTTGCGGAACATTTCGTGTTCACTGGCTGTTTCATTTCCAACACCCGTTCCATTCTGGAAGGTGCCGTCTGGATTCATACGATAATAGTAATCAGGGACTGTTGTTTGGAAAGGTGCATCAACAACTGAAAAAGTATGGTTATAGACTACATCCATAATGACACCAATACCCGCATCATGGTAAGCTTGGACCATGGTCTTCAAATCACGAATGACCTGAGCTGGATCATTTGGATTGGTTGAAAGGCTCGTTTCTGGTGCATTATAGTTTTGTGGGTCATAACCCCAGTTGTAGGTTACATTCCCATCCGCATCATATTCTTTGTGACGGTCTGCAATTGGTTGCAACTGAACATAATTATATCCCAGCTTCTTGATGTGATCAAAAGCAGTTGACTGACCGTACTGGTTAACCGTTCCAGTCTGAGCAGCACCCAAGAAAGTTCCTCTAAGATGTTCATCTACACCTGAGGTCGGTGATTTGGTCAAATCACGAATGTGCATTTCACAAATAACTGCCTTACATGGATTTGCCAAGCGCCAAGTAGCATCAGAACCATGCTTAACCTCGAAGTGTTCAACTTGCTTTTCTGCATGGCTCAGAATAGCTGAACGTTTGCCATCAGGACTGGTCGCAATTGTGTACGGGTCACGTGTCAAGGTTTGATGATGAGGGAATTGAACTTGATACTGATAAGCCTTACCAGTCAAATCTTCCTCAACATCCAAACTCCAGACACCAATAGTATTGTCCTTATGATTATAAGAGTAGCTATTTCCTCTCTCCATATCAAAAGTTTTCCAAACAGGTGCGTCATTAGCAGCTGATTCATAAACGACTATCTGCACTTCTGTCGATGTTGGAGCCCAAAGAGCAAAATGAGCTTGATTATCCTCTACACGGCACCCCAATTCCCCTTGGTAACCCCAATGATGATCAAAACTAGCACTGTTAATGGCCTTATCAAAGGCAAAAGGATTTTGATTTTTATAGAAAGGACTTGCAATAGCAGGATTTTCAGAGTAATAAATCCTGTCATCCCCTTCCAAAATCCAGACCTCTGTTAAGAGGGGATAGTGATTAAATCGGATAGCATATTCTTTACTGGTTTGGCCTGTATGAACCACAAAATTCAAACTTTCTAAGGCATGAGCGCTTGGGTGTTCAAAACTAAATAAAGCACCAAAATAATCTTCTTTGTAGGTCAGCAAATCAATTCGCTGGTCCTGACTTTTTACAAAAGAACAAGTGTCGTATTCTCCATTCTTGCGATGGTAATGAATGCGCATAGGGTAATTAAACATTTTTTATTTTCCTTTTTACTTCTAAATTTGTTTCTATTTTCACTAATAAATTCTTGACCGATTTAGTACCGATTAAAAAACATAGTCATATTATCTAAACTCTGATTTTAAACGATTATTACAAGCTTTCTAGCCATTCTTCATCTCGAACTTCGATACCAAGTTCTTGTGCTTTTTGCAGTTTACTTCCAGCATCTACACCTGCAACGACGAGGTCGGTCTTTTTAGAAACACTACCTGTTACTTTAGCTCCCAAGCTTTCGAGTTTACTTTTAGCTTCTGAGCGTTTGAGACGTTCTAATTTTCCAGTCAATACCACTGTCAAACCTGACAAGGCTGCATCCGCAACTACTGTCTGACCTTTATAGTCCAGATTGACCCCAGCTTCTCTCAATTCTCTGAGGAGAATTTCAGAGCCTTCTGTCGCAAAATATGTCTGAAGACTCTTGGCAATCACACCACCCAGACTTTCAATACTAGCCACTTCCTCTGGATCTGCCTGCGCCAGATTTTCGATTGAATGAAAATGTTGAAGTAAGAGCTGACTGGCCTTGCTTCCGACATGGCGAATTCCCAAACCAAATAAGAGCTTCTCGGCAGAATTTTCCTTTGATGCTTGGATAGCTTGATACAGTTTAGAAGCAGACTTTTCCTTAACCCCCTCTAAAAGGAGGAAATCTTCTTCTTTCAAACGATAAATATCCGCCACATCCTTGACTAAATTAGCAGCAAAGAGCTTCTCAACAATAGATGGACCAAGGCCTGTAATATTCATAGCATCACGAGAAGCAAAGTGAATCAAACCTTCCATGATTTGAGCAGGGCAACGCGGATTGATACAACGAAGGGCCACTTCCTCTTCAAAGTGCAACAAATCAGAGTCACAACTTGGACAGTTTGTAGGGATATCCAGTTTTTCTTCAGAAACCCGTTTTGACTCTACCACACGTAAAACAGCAGGGATGATATCTCCAGCCTTATAGACGATAACCGTATCGTCTTTGCGGATATCTTTTTCAGCAATATAATCCACATTGTGTAGAGTCGCACGGCTAACAGTTGTCCCAGCAAGCTGAACAGGAGTCAGATTTGCAGTTGGAGTCACAACACCCGTACGGCCAACTGTCCAATCAACTGATAAGAGTTGTGCTTCTTTTTCTTCAGCTGGGAACTTGTAAGCCACTGCCCACTTTGGAGCCTTAACAGTAAAGCCGAGTTCTTCTTGGCTTGCTAGGTCATTGATCTTGATTACAACTCCATCAATATCATAAGGCAGATTTTCCCGTTCCTGTCCTACTTCTTGAATAAAATCCCAGATTTCATCTATGTTTTCAGCCAAGATTCGCTTAGGATTGACCACAAAACCTAGTTGTTCTAGGTGCTTCAAAACCTTTTCTTGACTATCACGAGTTGAAGGGCTGGCTTCTTGATAGAGGAAAGTGGCAAGATTACGCTTGGCAACTACTGCTGTATCCAGCTGACGCAGTGTTCCTGCCGCTGCATTACGAGGATTAGCAAATTCAGGCTCTCCATTTTCTTGGCGAGCTTGGTTAACCTGGTCAAAAGAAGCGCGTGGCATATAACATTCCCCACGAACCGTGATATCTAGTTCTTCTGGCAAGGTCAAAGGAATGTCCTTAACACGTTTGAGATTTTCTGTTATATTTTCACCAATAGAACCATCTCCACGTGTTGCCCCAGCAACCAAAATCCCCTTTTCATACGTCAGCGAGATAGACAAGCCATCGATTTTCAGCTCACAAATATAGGTTGGATGAGCCACTTCCTTACGAACACGCGCGTCAAAAGCTTCAAGCTCCTCACGTGAAAAAGCATCCTGCAAACTATAAAGAGGATACTGATGACTGTATTTTTCAAAACCATCTAAAATCTTGCCACCAACACGATGGGTAGGACTATCTGCTAACACTTGATCTGGATAGGCAGCCTCCAACTCAACCAACTCTCGGTAAAGTCGATCATACTCACTGTCTGAAACCGACGGATTATCGCTGGTATAGTACTCAGTCGCATAGCGATTGAGCAAGGCGACTAACTCATTCATTCTTTTATTCATAAAACCATTTTACCATAAACTAAGCCCTCCTCACAAACGAGAAGGGCGGAAAAAACACTTAGATTGGAATTATTTTTAAAACTCAAGCAGCCTTATATCAATTTTTCAAAATGAGTTCGAACATAAATAAACGATATACAAGACAAGATGATAACACCACTTCCAATTATCAGGAAAGAAGAGAGATGTACACTTGGCAAGACTGTCATAAATCCTTTTGCAATAGGCATAAATAGAATAGCTAAGGTAAAAATTGTACTCAGTACTCTCCCAAGAAATTCGCTCTCAACCTTGGTTTGTACTTGAGTAAAAAAGTGAATATTAAAAATCGTCATAAACAATTCACAAACTAAATTTCCAGAAAAGGAAAGAAAAGTTGGCAGTGGTAATCCCATCATAAAAACTCAGACACCTGTCAAAACTAGTAAAATCAAAAGATTATAAACATTAGCTTTAATTTTACTAGCTAGAAGAGCCCCAATGATGGAACCAATAGCCCCCATAGTTAAAATACTTGCATAGGCTCCTTCTGACCCGTAAAGCTGATTCGAAAAGGGAAGTAGAAATTCAAAAGCTGCAAAAAAGAAATTAACTCTAGAAGCTACCAGCAAAAGGAAGAAAATTTCTTGCTGATGCCAGATATAGTGTAACCCATCCTTGATATCTACAAAAATATCTTTCCCAGTAAAAGCCTTTTTCTCTTGAACTTTTGCTTCCTCTTTTGGAAGGAAAGCCACTAGAACAAAAGCAATGAAAAAAGTCAGCGAGTCTAGCAGTAGCGTCATATGGAGACTTGCAAATTGTAAAACAAGGAAGGAAAGAACAGGAGAGCTAACACCTACAACCTGCAAAACCAGCTCTAAGCGAGAGTTATAGATCACAATCTCATCTTTCTCAACAACCTCAGTTATAATTGCTTTATTGGCTGTACGAGAAAATGCAAAGGCAATCGCCTGAACAATGTTGGCAAAAATCAAAGCCCCAATCATCCAGCTGTCATTCCTTATAAAAGAAATAGACAGACAAAGAATCCCACAAACAAGGTCTGTCGACATTAAAATCCTACGACGAGAAAAACGGTCTGATATAACTCCACCAAAGGGATTGACTAGAATGGATGTGACGAGTTCAGAAATCTGATAAATCCCTAGAACTGTCTGTCCTATCGTTCCCATTGATGCCAACCAAACACTGTTTCCATAATCATAGAGCATATTTCCTATCTTGTTTATAGCTCCTCGACTAATCAACTGTACTGCGTATCGATTCATAAAAACTCCTCTCAAATTTTGAAACTATTGTATCAAAATTTGGAGGAGTTTCTCATTTTTCCCATATTCGGGAAAATTAATCTTTGACAAATTTCTCGTAGTGTCCCTGATAGTAGGCTACTTGCTCTGGAAGACCTAGTAGGTCAAAAATACGCATGGCCTCTTTCATCTGCTTACAGCCTTCTTTACACTGTCCTTTTTGGTACAAGGAAAAGCCTTTTAGATAATGGAAAATATTACGCTCATACAGTTTGATCCCTTTACCAATAATCTTCTCTGTATAAGTCTCAAAATAGCTTGCATTTTCGAAAGAAAGATGCTCTAAACAATGCTGGTAACAATTAAGGGCTAAAATCAAGACCAGTTTTCTATGGCGACCAATTTCTTGATAAAATCCCTCCCTCTCCATAACTTCTCTACCAATCCGAGTGACATAGTCCACATCGTAGAAACTATAGAGGTTCCCGAAAAGAATCAACTCATACATTGTCCATTCTTCTGTCTTAAAGAGATAATCTGCTACCTTATCTAAATCATCCTGCTCCATATGATAACTCGAATCTCTTTGACAAATCAGACCTTGTAGCAAAATCCAGTTCAGCTCAAAATAAAGGGGATTCGTCGAACTCTTAGCCTTTTCAAGTTGTTCTCTTTGAAGCTTTTGAAAACCTGCAATATCATTTGAATAGTAAAGGGGCACAATTTGTCCCATCATGGCAACATGTTCATGATAATGGAAATCCCTAGCCTTATCCATGAAATTTTCGATTGTGACATGAATGTTATCCAAAATCTCAAAGAAACGTGAAACTGCTATATCAGACTCCCCAAGCTCAAATCGAGATAACTGGGAGGTTGAACAGGACTCCCCTGCCGCCTCCTTTAAAGAATAATTTCTACTTGTTCGAAATTCACGAAATACTTTTCCAAGATGTTCCATCTTTACACCTGCTCTGATAATTCTTCCCATTCAAGCATGGCTTCTTCCTGACGGTGGCTGATTTTGTCCAGCTCAGCCTGCAATTCCATGAGTTTACCTGCATCGTTTGTTTCCAACATTTGTTCAGAAATGGCTTGGCTTTGACTTTCTAACTCTTCTATTTCAGCTTCTAGATTTTCAATTTGTCGCATGAGTTTGCGAACCTCTTTTTGACTTTCTTTCTGGGCTTGGTAGTCATTGACTGGACTTGCTTCTTTTACTTGATTGCTAGTTGAAGCTTCCAAAGCCTGAGTCATTTCTACTTCTGCTTTCTTCTCAACATAGTAGTCGTAGTCTCCAAGGTAGAGAGTCGAGCCATTCTCAGACAATTCCAAAACATGAGTTGCCACACGATTGATAAAGTAACGGTCATGGCTGACGAATAGAAGAGTTCCATCAAAGTCAATCAGGGCATTTTCCAACACTTCCTTGCTATCAATATCCAAGTGGTTGGTCGGCTCATCCAGAATCAAGAAGTTGTTGTTTTCCATAGACAATTTAGCCAAAAGCAAACGAGCTTTCTCGCCCCCAGACAACATGCCGACTGATTTTTTAACATCATCTCCTGAGAAAAGGAAGGAACCAAGACGATTACGAATTTCAACTTCTGGCGTCAGCTTAAAATCATTCCAGAGTTCATCCAGTACAGTATTACTTGGTGTCAACTTGCTTTGGGTTTGGTCATAGTAACCGACCTCAACATTGGCACCAAAGCGCTTTTCACCCTTGATAAAAGGAATCTGCTCTACAATAGATTTGATAAAGGTTGACTTTCCAATGCCGTTTGGTCCAACAATAGCAACAGCATTCATTTTACGAAGGTCTAGGTTGATAGGCTCTGACAGTACTTCCCCGTCATAGCCAATAGCCGCATTTTCAACAGTCAAGACAACATTACCAGAGCTTTTTTCCGACTGGAAGATCATATTGGCTGCTTTCTTGCCAGCTTCAGGCTTGTCCAAACGTTCCATTTTTTCTAGTTGTTTACGACGGGATTGGGCACGTTTAGTCGTTGAAGCTCGGACTAGATTGCGGTTGACAAAGTCTTCTAGAGCAGCAATTTCCTTCTGTTGCTTTTCATAATTTTTTGCCTCAGTAGCTAGTTTTTGCTCTTTCAACTCGACAAAACGAGAGTAATTGCCCACATAGCGATCCAAGGAATGCTTGGTCAAATCCAGCGTAATCGTCGCAACCTTGTCCAAGAAGTAACGGTCGTGGCTGACAATAATGAGGGCACCACTATAGTTTACCAAGTAATTCTCTAGCCAGGCTATGGTTTCAATATCCAAGTGGTTGGTTGGCTCGTCCAATACCAAGAGATTGGGCTTTTCAAGAAGCATTTTAGCAAGAGCCAGACGAGTATTTTGACCACCTGAAAGCTCGGCAATTTTCATCTGCCACATAGACTCGTCAAACTTGAATCCATTTAAAATCGCTCGAATATCAGCTTCATAGGTAAAGCCACCTGCTTGGCGAAAACTCTCAGATAAGCGGTCGTAATCTGACATCAGTTTATCCAAATCCTCACCAGACTTTTCTCCCATCTCTAGCTCCATCTGACGAAGTTGTTTCTCCGTACGACGCAAGTCATCAAAGACATGAAGCATCTCATCGTAGATGGTATTTTCAGACTCAAAACGGCTATCTTGGGCTAGGTAAGACAGAGAAATATCTTTTTTCTTATTGATTTCTCCACTAGTTGGCTCCTCTTCTCCAACCAAAATCTTCAAAAGAGTAGACTTACCTGCTCCATTTTTCCCAACAAGGGCAATTCTGTCTCGTTCATCAACCTGCAGGTTGATATTATCAAAAAGAACCTCTCCTGCAAAAGAACGTTCAATTTTATTAGCTTGTAAAATAATCATAAACCTATTTTACTATCTTTTTCTATTTTATACAAATGCAATAAAAAAGTTCAAGTTTAAAACTCGAACTTTTAATATTAATAACCAACCCCTCCACGGAATGTGCGAGCCATATCGTTTAAATCATAGTTCTTAGAAGAAGTGTCAATGGTCCATTTCCCATCTTTTTTACTCATTTTAATTTCATACCCCTCTTTTCTCATACTATCACTAGTATCTAGAGGAGTAGACTCAAATTGGCTTGGAGCATTTTCTAGAATATACTTCTCACCAGCTTTCATAGCTTCTGAATAGTTACCATATTTTCCTTTATTTTCTTCGTAGAATTTACGGCTTAGTTCATAAACATTTAAGTTATCCAAGTCAATTGTTTCTGGTCTTACATAGATAACTGCATAGTCAGGCAAATAAGTTTTTACTTTGTATTCTACCTTTGCTCGTTTAGCATTAGCTTTGATATATCCTTCAGCAAAGGTGCGGAGTTCTGAATCTGAAGGTTTGTAGTTATAAAAACTTTTTCCGAATGATTCTGTAAATTTCTTAATGAATTCTTCCCTATCAGCCTTAACATCATTAGTGAATTCAGCTCCACCATCAGATGATTTTTTATCATCTGCAAGGGGAACAACTTTAGCCTTATTGTCAGTAGTGCTTAGTTTTTTCCCACCACCTGAGCTTTCCCCATCAAGGTAGACCGCATCAACATACTTTTTCATTACTTCTTTAGCTTCATCAATATGATCTTCGTACTTACTTGGGTCAACTTTGATAGCTACGTCATTATTCTTATTAGATTTTTCTTTGATATCTTCATAGAAGCTAGGTGCAAAATGAAGCTCATATTTAGCATTTTTATCAACTTCATAGACAACATAGCCAGCTACACTTTTTCCTTTAGAAATACTATCCCCATAATCCATGAATTTAGTTTTACTGTCACTATCATACATTTGAATTGGTTCTACTTTTTCATCTTTTTCATTGTAAAGAGTGATATCGCGGCTAGTGAAACTGAACTGTTTGTCACGATTGTTTTTGATTTCTACTTGAAGTGCAAGATAGTTTGAAGATGAATTTTCATCCTTAGGCAATACAAACATTCCATCTTTAACAGATATTTCAAAGTTAGAATTCGATGCAGTACCGTTGTCGCTGGCTTTTTTCGAAGTTCCACAAGCAACAAGTGCTAAAGCTGATAACAATAAAGCAGAATGCTTAAGAATTTTTTTCATAATAGAATGTCTCCTTTTATTATTACTGATATTATACCATAGGTATAATAATATTCAAAACAGAAAACCGAATGTTTAAAAAAATCTAAAAATTATAGAATTCTTTCTAAAATTGGTGGAACAAATTATAAATGCCTAACTAATCACTAAATGTTTTTTTAAAATCTATTTCCAGTGCTTATACAATAGAAAACCAGAAAACTAAATCTGATAGATATCGTAAGGAAAATGATTTATTAAAGTAGTGACTCTCATGCTAACGTTTTACTAAAACGCTAAAAAGTGCTATAATGTGAACGGTTAAAACAATTTACAAAAAGGAGAATTTCAATGTCTTACCAAGAAAATTACCAGAAATGGGTTGATTTTGCGGAGCTTCCTGACTACCTTCGTCAAGATTTGGAAAATATGGATGAAAAAACGAAGGAAGATGCCTTCTATACAAACCTTGAATTTGGTACTGCAGGTATGCGTGGCCTGATTGGTGCTGGTACAAACCGCATCAACATCTACGTTGTTCGCCAAGCTACTGAAGGATTGGCTCGTTTGATTGAGTCAAAAGGTGGAAATGAAAAAGAACGTGGTGTGGCAATTGCCTACGATAGCCGTCACTTCTCACCTGAGTTTGCCTTTGAATCTGCGGCAGTTCTTGCTAAACACGGCATCAAATCTTACGTATTTGAAAGCCTTCGTCCAACTCCGGAACTCTCATTTGCAGTTCGTCACCTCAACTGTTTCGCAGGTATCATGGTCACAGCCAGCCACAACCCTGCTCCATTTAACGGTTACAAAGTTTACGGTGAAGACGGTGGACAAATGCCTCCACACGACGCGGACGCTTTGACTACTTATATCCGTGCAATCGAAAACCCATTTGCAGTTGAAGTTGCTGATGTGGAAACTGAAAAAGCTTCTGGCTTGATTGAAGTTATCGGCGAAGCTGTTGACGTAGAATACCTCAAAGAAGTCAAAGACGTAAACATCAACCCAGCCTTGATTGAAGAATTTGGTAAAGACATGAAGATTGTCTACACACCACTTCATGGTACTGGTGAAATGTTAGCTCGTCGTGCTCTTGCCCAAGCAGGATTTGACTCTGTTCAAGTCGTTGAAGCGCAAGCAACTGCTGACCCAGACTTCTCAACTGTAAAATCTCCAAATCCAGAAAGCCAAGCAGCCTTTGCTCTTGCTGAAGAACTTGGTCGTCAAGTTGGTGCAGATGTTCTTGTGGCAACTGACCCTGATGCTGACCGTGTTGGTGTTGAAGTTCTTCAAAAAGATGGTAGCTACCTCAACCTTTCAGGTAACCAAATCGGTGCTATCATGGCTAAATACATCTTGGAAGCCCACAAAAACGCTGGAACTCTTCCAGAAAACGCAGCCCTTTGCAAATCTATCGTATCAACTGACTTGGTAACGAAGATTGCTGAAAGCTACGGCGCAACTATGTTCAACGTTTTGACAGGTTTCAAATTCATCGCTGAAAAAATCCAAGAATTCGAAGAAAAACACAATCATACTTACATGATGGGATTTGAAGAAAGCTTCGGTTACTTGATTAAACCATTCGTACGTGATAAAGATGCTATCCAAGCTGTTCTTGTCGTTGCTGAACTTGCTGCCTACTACCGTTCACGTGGTTTGACCCTTGCTGACGGTATCGAAGAAATCTACAAAGAGTACGGCTACTACGCAGAAAAAACTATCTCTGTTACCCTTTCAGGTGTCGATGGTGCTGAACAAATCAAAGTGATTATGGCTAAATTCCGTAACAATGCTCCAAAAGAATGGAACTCAACAGCTATCACTGTCGTAGAAGACTTCAAGGCACAAACTGCTACTGCTGCTGACGGTACCGTTACAAACTTAACAACTCCTCCAAGTGATGTGTTGAAATACACACTTGCTGACGGTTCATGGATTGCCGTTCGCCCTTCAGGGACAGAACCAAAAATCAAGTTCTACATTGCAGTTGTAGGTGAAACCAATGAAGAATCACAAGCTAAGATTGCTAATATCGAAGCAGAAATCAATGCGTTTGTAAAATAAAGACCTATAAAAGATGAGACTAACCAATCTCATCTTTTTTTCGTATCAAATCTAAGCAATTTTAGAAACTTTATGGCATACTAGACTTATCAATGAAAGCGAGGTAATCTCATGGAACAATTTTTAGATAACATCAAAGACCTTGAAGTCACTACAGTTGCGCGTGCGCAAGAAGCTCTTGATAAAAAAGAAACTGCAACCTTCTTTATCGGTCGCAAAACTTGCCCTTACTGCCGTAAATTTGCTGGTACCTTGGCAGGTGTCGTAGCTGAAACTAAAGCTCACATCTACTTCATCAACAGTGAAGAACCAAGCCAACTCAATGAGTTACAAGAATTCCGCTCACGCTATGGAATCCCAACTGTACCAGGCTTTGTTCACGTTGCAGATGGACAAATCAATGTCCGTTGCGACTCTTCAATGTCAGCACAAGAAATCAAAGAATTTGCAGGATTGTAAAAAAGCCACTCATCGAGTGGTTTTTAAATGGTCAAAATTGCGTTTTTTCAAGCAAATCTTGTATCATTCTATGTAGTTCTTCTATCTTCTCAGATTGCTTCTCAAGTAGTATTCTCTGACTAGACAATTCATCTTGGAGTTTATCAAGTTTTATCTGTTCATCTGGATTATCTTTTACAAAAAAGTTCGTCAAGGCACTCGTTAACATTCCTATTGTTCCAATACCAACAAGCATTAATAAAACAGCTAACCATTTACCAAAGATCGAAGTCGGAACAATATCCCCATAACCAACTGTCGTTACAGTCACAAGAGCCCACCAAAGACTTTCTGAAAAAGATTTTTCTTCAACTACAGATAAAATTGAACTTCCTACTAGAACAACAAAGATATTAACATAAAATATATAAATCAGGCCATTTGTCCGTAAGAATTTACTAATTTTTCTTTCTAATTTACCTGTAAGTCCAATTATTCTAAGTAAACGAGTCAGTTTCAATAATTTTGTCAGTCTTGCTAAGCGGAAGATACGCCCTAATCGAAATACTGTAAAAATAGCATTTAAAGGAAGGATAGCTAGCAGATCAAAAATATTTTCAATTATGAATCGCCATTTCCCTTTACTTAAAAAGAACCGCCAACCATAATCTACCACAAACACAAACCAAAGTAGTAAGTCAATAATACTGTATGGAGGATTGTCTAAATCAATCATTTCAGCAAATCCAAGCAAGACTAGAACAACAGATATCAACGCAAGGATGATAATCGTTGTGTCATAGTAATCATTAAATAACCATTTTCTTTTCACATCATTTCTCCTATAACATTTTTAAACATTATACCACACCAAATCGCTACTAGATAAATAAAAAAGAAGGCCCTCGCCTTCTTTTTTATATATCTGTCAATGGTGTTGCGGTATCTGGTGAGGTATCATATACCTTAAAGTCTACTCCTACACCTAGATCAGCCTGTGCCAGCTGATTGACCATGGTCATGTGAGCCAGTTCCTTGATATTATTTTCCTTAGATAAATGTCCAAGGTAGATTTTCTTAGTGCGATTCCCAAGTGTCCGAATCATAGCTTCAGCACCGTCCTCGTTAGAAAGGTGACCCAGATCCGATAGGATTCGTTGTTTGAGTCGCCAAGCGTAAGAACCTGCTCGTAAAATCTCTACATCATGGTTGGACTCGATAAGATAGCCATCTGCATTCTCGACAATTCCTGCCATACGGTCACTCACATAACCTGTATCAGTCAGCATGACAAAACTCTTATCATCCTTCATAAAGCGATAAAACTGCGGTGCAATCGCATCGTGGCTAACACCAAAACTCTCAATGTCGATATCTCCAAAGGTTTTGGTTTTGCCCATTTCAAAGATATGCTTTTGCGAAGAATCCACCTTGCCAAGATACTTGCTTTTTTCCATAGCCTGCCAGGTCTTTTCATTGGCATAAAGATCCATACCATACTTGCGAGCCAAAACTCCCACTCCGTGGATATGGTCTGAATGCTCATGTGTAATCAAGATGGCATCCAGGTCCTCGGGTTTACGGTTAATTTCAGCAAGTAGGCTGGTAATTTTCTTACCAGACAAGCCTGCATCCACTAAAAGCTTCTTTTTTGGGGTTTCCAGATAAAAGGAATTTCCACTGGAACCCGACGCTAAAATACTGTATTTAAAGCCTGTTTCACTCATTCTAGTCTTCTACTTCGTCCTCCCATACTTCTTCTTTCACTGCATCCTTATCATAAGGTAACACAATGGTGAAGGTTGATCCCTTACCGTATTCACTCTTGGCCCAAATAAAGCCCTTATGTTGTTTGATAATTTCTTTAGCAATGGACAGACCCAGACCTGTACCACCTTGGGCACGGCTTCTAGCACGATCCACACGATAAAAACGGTCAAAGATACGTGGCAAATCCTGCTTAGGAATACCCAATCCTTGGTCTGAAATAGACAAAATCATCTGATCATCAGTTGTCTTCATGGTCACTGTGATTTTCCCACCATCTGGTGAATACTTAATGGCATTATTAAGAATATTATCAATCACCTGCGTCATTTTGTCTGTATCAATTTCAATCCAGACAGACGTAATCGGATAATCTCTAACCAATTCGTATTTCTTCTCTTCATCTGATCCCCTCATCTTATCAAAACGGTTAAGAATAAAGGTAATAAAGGCAGTAAAGTTAATCAGTTCGACATCTAGATGACTGGTTGCATTATCAATACGTGAAAGATGGAGAAGATCTGTCACCATTCGCATCATACGGTTAGTTTCATCAAGAGATACCTTGATAAAGTCTGGTGCGACAGGTTCTGACAAGGCTCCCTCATCCAAGGCTTCAAGATAGGATTTTACGCTAGTCAGAGGCGTTCGTAGCTCATGACTAACGTTGGAAACAAAGAGTCTCCGTTCCCGTTCTTCCTTCTCCTGCTCCGTCGTATCATGCAAAACTGCAACCAAACCTGAGATAAAGCCAGACTCTCGACGAACCAAGGCAAAACGTACACGAAGGCTCAGATATTCACCATTGGCATCCTGAGAATCAATCATAAGCTCAGGAACTTGGGTAATCAAATCACGAAGTTCATACTCATCTTCAATCTCAAGCAATTCTAGGATACTTTTGTTTAGAACATCTTCTTTCTGAACACCTAACTGTTTCTTAGCCATGTCATTAATCATGGTAATCTTGCCACGACGATTGGTCGCAAGGACTCCGTCCGTCATATAAGAGAGGATACTATGTAATCGTTTACTCTCTTGTTCCAGATTTTCTTGAGTCAAACGGATTACTTCTGATAAATCATTGAGATTATTGGTAATATTAGTGATTTCAGAGCTTCCCTGCATATCCAATACCTGAGAATAATCTCCTGCAATCAGGTCTTTCACCTTTTGATTAATTTGCTTCAACCGAATATTATCTCGCCGATTTTCTAGCAAAAGCAAGGTAACAATCAAGATAAAACCCAATAAAATTAAAATGAAGATAAAATCACTAGTAAGAATATTTTTTCTAATAAATTCAATCATTATTTCTCATATAATAACCAACACCGCGACGTGTTAGGATGTACTCTGGACGACTTGGTGTATCTTCAATCTTCTCACGCAAACGCCTGATAGTTACGTCAACAGTCCGAACATCTCCGAAATAATCATAACCCCAGACCGTTTCAAGCAAGTGTTCACGCGTAATCACTTGACCGATATGAGAAGCCAAGTGATACAAGAGCTCAAATTCACGGTGGGTTAAGTCTAGTTCTTCACCGTATTTCTTAGCCACATAAGCATCTGGCACAATCTCCAAATCCCCAATTTGCAAGGGTTGGGTTTTCTTTTCATCTGACTCTTGATTATCTACAGAAGCCAAGTCCGTGCGACGGAGAAGAGCTTTAACACGCGCCTGCAACTCACGATTTGAGAAGGGTTTGGTTACATAGTCATCCGCTCCAAGCTCTAAACCGATAACCTTATCAAATTCACTGTCTTTAGCAGAAAGCATGATAATAGGCACACTACTTGTCTTGCGAATGGTCTTAGCAACTTCTAAACCATCAATTTCGGGAAGCATCAAATCCAGAATAATAATATCCGGTTGCTCTGCTTCAAATTGTTCTAGTGCTTCACGACCATTAAAAGCAGTTACAACCTCGTAACCTTCCTTGGTCATATTAAACTTGATAATATCCGAGATTGGTTTTTCATCATCTACAATTAATATTTTTTTCATTTGTTCACCTTTTTCTCTACTATTATATCAAAAAAATAACAAGAAGACACAATAGCTAGTCTTTGCTATTGTCTAAGTTGGCTTGTGCATAAGCCTGCCAGATTTTTTGTTGGGGTTTGGCAAGTGGGTAATTCTTAAACTCTTCTGGTGAAAGCCAGCGAACTTCCCTATCTGAAAAGTTATGAAAGTCAGTCACCTGGCCTGCTACAATTTGAACATGCCACTTGCGATGACTAAAGACATGCTTGACAGTGTCAAAATAAACATCAAGCCAATCAACTTCTAACTCATAGTCCTGCTGAAAACTCTCTTCTGGACTAGGACCAAAGTTCACATTTTCTTCTGCAACCTGATGAAAGAGGTCAAACTGCTCTTCTTGCGAAAAGTTATCAACTTCTATCAAGGGAAAATGCCAAAAGCCTCCCAATAGCTTTTCGCTTTCATTTTTTTCAAGTAAAAATTGTCCCTTAGTATTTTTCACAACTAAGACTTTGAGATAAATGGGAACTGGTTTTTTCTTGGGAGCCTTGATTGGATAACGGTCCATTGTACCATTTTGATATGCCGCACTAAAGTCCTTAACTGGGCTTTCTTCTGGTCTGGGATTTACAGGCGCCTCAATATCTGATCCTAAGTCCATCAAGGCTTGATTAAAGTCACCTGGCCTTTCTGGGTCAATCAAGATTTCCATCATTGCCTGAAAAATTTTACGATTACTTGGAATCCCAATATCGTGGTTGACTTCAAATAGACGGGCCAAAACACGCATAACATTACCATCTACAGCTGGCTCAGGCAAGTTAAAAGCAATACTGGAAATCGCTCCTGCAGTGTAAGGACCAATTCCTTTTAAACTGGAAATTCCTTCATAGGTGTTTGGAAATTGACCACCAAAGTCAGCCATAATCTGCTGAGCCGCAGCCTGCATATTACGAACTCGAGAATAATAACCCAAACCTTCCCAAGCCTTCAACAAACGCTCTTCAGGCGCATTCGCCAAACTTTCCACTGTTGGAAACCAGTCCAAGAATCGTTCGTAATAGGGAATAACCGTATCCACCCTGGTCTGCTGGAGCATGATTTCAGAGACCCAGATATGATAAGGATTTTTACTTCTACGCCACGGTAAATCTCTTTTGTTTTCATCATACCAGGAAAGAAGTTTCTCACGGAAAGAAACAATCTTCTCATCCGGCCACATGACGATACCGTATTCTTTCAAATCTAACATATCTCTAGTATAACACAGAAGATTCTAACTGTCCTTTTCCTAGTATTAATACTCTTCGAAAATCAAATTCAAACCACGTCAACGTCGCCTTGTCGTACTCAAGTACAGCCTGCGGTTAGTTTCCTAGTTTGCTATTTGATTTTCATTGAGTATAAAAAGCCTCTTCCCAAAGGAAAGAGGACTAAATTTTATTGATGAACTGCTTGGGCTGCTGTGATAAGGGTCAACTTGTACACATCATCAGCATTACATCCACGAGAAAGGTCGTTAACTGGCTTGTTCAAACCTTGCAAAACAGGACCAACAGCCGCAAAACCACCAAGACGTTCAGCCATCTTGTAGCCGATATTTCCTGCCTCGATACCTGGGAAGATGAAGACATTTGCTTGACCAGCTACCGTACTTCCAGGAGCTTTCAGAGCTGCAGTTTCTGGAACGAAGGCTGCATCAAATTGCAATTCCCCATCGATTTCAAGATCAGGACGCAAGTCGTGAGCAATTTTAGTTGCTTCAACAACCTTATCAACGCTTTCTCCAAATCCTGAACCTTTAGTAGAATAGCTTAGCATAGCAATTTTAGGCTCGATTCCAAACATCTTGGCTGTGATTGCTGAGTTGATGGCAATTTCAGCCAAGGCTTCTGCGTCTGGATTAATGTTGATGGCACAGTCTCCAAACAGGTAACGTTCCGTACCACGAACCATGAGGAAGGCACCTGAAGTACGAGTAACATTTGGACGAGTTTTGATGATTTGAAGGGCTGGGCGAACTGTTGAAGCTGTTGAGTGAATCGCACCTGACACCATTCCATCAACCAAGCCCAGGTAAACCAACATAACACCAAAATAGTTGACATCTTCAACCAAAACCTTGCGTGCATCTTCTTCAGACATTTTGCCCTTGCGACGCTCCACCAAAGCAGCAACCATTTCATCAAATTTATCGTAGTGTTGAGGGTCAATGACTTCATAACCGTCCTCGATACCTTCGATTTCAAGATAAATTTTAATTTTTTCAGGATTTCCAAGCAAAACAGGAATCACTTCTGTTTCTTTTACCAGGCGTTTAGTTGCTTGAAGAATACGAGGTTCTTCCCCTTCAGGGAGAACGATACGAGCATTTTTACCAACCAGGTTGGCTTTGAGACTTTCAAAAACTTCCATGAGTTTTCTCCTTTAAGATAATAATTATACTCTGAAATAGTTTTTATAGAGTATTAGTTGATAACTGAGTAATAAGGTTACTAAAATCATCCGGCAAGGGACTTTCTAACTGCAAGTCTTGCTCTAAAAATGGATGATAAAAGGATAGATAATGGCAATGCA